>NZ_JBELLZ010000125.1:0-7466 GCF_042096255.1 Sphingomonas sp.
CTCCGGGCTGGGCCAGTGCGACGAGACGCCCGATTGCGCGCACTCGATCTATCTGGGCGGGGCGAAGGCGACCGCCACCATCACCAACTCGCGCTTCGAGCGCGGGCGCGGCGGGCATTACGTCAAGCTGCGTATCCCCAACGTGACGATCACCGACAACAGCTTCGACGACACCGGCGGAACCAAGACCAATTACATGATCGACCTGCCCGAGGGCGCCACCGGCACCATCGCGCGCAACACCTTCGTGCAGGGCGCGCACAAGGAGAATTGGTCCGGGCTGATCGTGGTCGCGGCCGAGCAGCGCAAGTATCCGTCCGCGGGCCTGCGCGTCGAAGGCAATGTCGCCAGCCTCGCGCCCGGCCAGTCGAAGAGCCCGGCGTTCTTGGCCAATGTCTCGGGCCAGCAGCTTTCGCAAGGCGCCAACCGGCTCGGCCCGGGCGTGCGCGCCTATGAGGTGCGCCAGCCCTGAAGCGTCAGTGTGCCACGCGCCGGGCGGGATTGGCGCGCGGCAGACCCTGCGAGCGGGTCATCAGCAGCTCCGTTGCTGCATCTCGATCGACCGCCTTGGCGAACAGCCAGCCCTGGCCGAGCGCGCAGCCGGCCTCGCGGAGCTGGCGAACCTGTTTCTCGGTCTCGATCCCTTCCGAGACGACGCGGATGTTCATCTTGCGCGCGATGCCGATGATCCCCTCCACGATGGCGAGGCTGGGATCGTCGCGGGCGAGCCGCTCGACGAACGACCTGTCGATCTTGATCACGTCCACCGGCACGCTCATCAGGTGGGTGAGGGAGGCGTAGCCGGTGCCGAAATCGTCGAGGGCGATCCGGAGGCCCTTGGCGCGCAGATCGGCGAGGGCGCGCGCGACGATGCCGCCGTCATTGTCCATGTAGACCGATTCGGTCACCTCCAGGATCACGTGCTTGAGCGGCACATTGTGGCGAGCAAACGCGTCGCTCAGCACTGCATCGATGGTGCCCCCGTGGATGTCGGCGGACGAGACGTTAATACCGACATGCTGGAAGGGCACGCCCATCTCCAGCCACGCCGCGACATCGGCGGCGATCAGGCCGATCATCCGCTCGGTCAGCGCGGTGGCGACATGCGCGTCGGTGGTCGCCTCATGGAACGCCATGGCGCTGACCACCTGATCGCCCAGCCGCATGCGGCACAGCGCCTCGACGCCGACGATCTCGCGCGTATCGAGGCGGACGATCGGCTGGTAATACGGCTCGATGCGGCCGTCGCGCAGGGCCGCATCCACGTCGCGGATCGCGTCCAGCCGACGAGTGATCCGCGTGCCGAGGCCGGGCCAGTAGCGCACGAAGCCGCCGCGTCCCGTCTCCTTGGCATGGTAGAGCGCAAAGTCCGCATTCTGGCGCACGCGTTCCACCGCGCAGTCGCCCGACGACAGGATCGCGCCGCCGATGGTCGCGCGGGGCACCACGACGTGGCCGCCGCAATCGACAGGCTCGGAGAGCCGATCAAGAATGCTCTGTGCGGTGGCATCCAGATCACGGAGCGCCGCGGGGGCGCGGATCACCAGCGCGAACTCGTCGCCGCCCAGACGAAACGTTTGGTCGGGCAGGCCTGCCGCAGCGATCCGCCTGGCCGCCTCGACCAGCAGCACGTCTCCGGCGTGATGGCCGAACGTGTCGTTGACCACCTTGAGGTTGTCGAGGTCGATCGCGAACAAGGCCCAACTGCCTGGCGTGTTGCACTCCATCGACGCGAGAGCGCTGTTAAACGCCGCGCGGTTGGGCAAACCGGTAAGTTCGTCGGTGGCGGCCCGCAGCTCGCGCTCGGCGATGCGCTGCTGTCGCTCGATCGCGATGGCGCAAAGATGGACGCAATCGTCCACGATCTCGCGCTCCAGCGCAGTCGGACCGCGCGGCTCTCGGTAGTAAAAGGCGAAGGTACCGATCGGCTCGCCACGACCATTTAGAATTGGGGAAGACCAACATGCGACCAGGCCGAGTGGTATCACCAGGTGACGGTAGTCCTGCCAGCGCGGATCGGTGCGGACATCCTCCGCCGTCACCGGCTCGCGCAGGTAAGCAGCCGTTCCGCACGACCCAGCGCTCGGACCGATCGCGACTCCCTCCAGAGCGTGGGCATAGCTGTCCGGCAGGCTTGGCGCGGAGAGCGGGTGAATCAGCCCGGCTGTGTCCACCGTCAGCACCGAACAGATGACGCGAGGTGCCAGCCGCTCGACCTCGGCGCAGAGCCGAAACGCGATATCGTCCAGCGGTTCGCCCGTGGCGATCATTTCCAGGATGATGTTCTGGAGCTTGAGCAAACGCACCTCGGGCCGGGCGCGGAGAGTGCACCCGTGCCGTGCAGGATCGCTCGAAAGCAGTTAAGAAACACTATCCTGCGGCATTCGGCATCATCGCTCCGGCTTGACCATCCGCTCTGAAAGATCCGGTTCGGAGGTAAATCTCAGACGTTGAAGCGGAACAGCATCACGTCGCCGTCCTGGACGACATAGTCCTTGCCTTCCGCGCGCAGCTTGCCCGCCTCGCGGGCGCCCGCCTCGCCGCCGAAGGCGACATAATCGTCGAATGCGATCGTCTCGGCACGGATGAATCCGCGCTCGAAATCGGTATGGATCGCGCCCGCCGCCTGCGGCGCTTTCGATCCCGCCGGGATCGTCCAGGCGCGCGCCTCCTTGGGGCCCGCAGTGAAGAAGGTGAGCAGGTGGAGCAGCGCGTAGCCGGCGCGGATCACGCGGGCGAGGCCGGTCTCCTCCAGCCCAAGCTCACCCAGGAACTCGGCGCGATCCTCGACCGGCATGGTGGCGATGTCGGCCTCGATCGCGGCGGACACGACCACCGCCTCGGCGCCCTCGGCCTTCGCCTTCTCGAACACGCGTGCGCTGTGCGCATTGCCCTCAGCTGCCTTCGACTCCTCGACGTTGCAGACGTAGAGCACCGGCTTGGCGGTGAGCAATTGCGCCTGATCGAGGTGGCGCTGCTCCTCGACGTCCTTTGCCTCGGTGAGGCGTGCGGCCTTGCCGTCGCGCAGCAGCTCCAGTGCCCGGCCGAGCACCGCGGCGGCGGCCTTGGCGTCCTTGTCGCCCGACTGGCCTTTCTTGGCGAGCGCGGGGACGCGCTTCTCCAGGCTCTCCAGGTCGGCGAGCATCAGTTCGGTCTCGACCGTCTCGGCATCGGCGATCGGATCGACCTTGCCCTCGACGTGCGTCACGTCGCCGTCCTCGAAGCAGCGCAGCACGTGGACGATCGCGTCGACCTCGCGGATGTTGCCGAGGAACTGGTTGCCCAGGCCTTCGCCCTTCGATGCGCCGCGCACCAGCCCGGCGATGTCGACGAAGGCAAGCTGCGTTTCGATCACCTTGGCGGACTTCGCCACCTCGGCCAGCTTGTGCAGGCGCGGGTCGGGCACGCCGACGTTCCCGACATTTGGCTCGATCGTGCAGAAGGGGTAGTTCGCCGCCTGCGCGGCGGCGGTCTCGGTCAGCGCGTTGAAGAGGGTGGACTTGCCGACGTTCGGCAGGCCCACGATGCCGCAGCGGAATCCCATGAAGCGTCCTTTGTTGAGCGGACGCCGTTAGAGGGTCCGCTGCGGCGGCGCCAGTCGGAAGCGGTCCTCAGTCCCGCCCGCCGCGGCCCTCGCGGCGTTCGGCGCGGTTCTGCTGGCGCTGCTCGCGCATCTGCTGGCGCTGCTCCTGGGCCTGCTGGCGCTGGGCCTGTGCGGCCTGGCGCTGCTCGCCTCCGCGCTGCTGCATCTGCTGTTGCCGCTGCTGCTGTTGCCGTTCCGCCTGCATCTGCTGCTGCCGTTGCGCACGTTCGGCCTGCATCGCCTGCTGGCGCTGCTGACGCTCGGCCTGCGCCTGTGCCTGGCGCTGCTGGCGTTCGGCGCCGTCGCGCTCGCGCTGGGCGCGGTCTGCCTGATCGCGTTGGCGTTCCTGGCGCTCGGCGCGCTGCTGCTCCTGGCGCTGCTGGCGTTCGGCCTGGCCACGCTGGGCGGCCTGCTGGCGCTCGGCGCGGTCGCGATCGGGACGTTCCGCCTGCTGCTGGCGACGCTGCTGCGCGTCCTCACGGCGCTGCTGGGCCGCCTGGCGCTGCTGCTGCGCCTGCTCGCGCCGGGTCTGCGCGGCCTCGCGGCCCTGCGTCGCCTGGCGCTGTTCGCGCGCCTGTTCGCGCCGCGCCTGCGCCGCCTGGCGCTGCGCCTGCTGACGCTCGCGCGCCGCGTCCCGCCGGCCGGCCTGCTGCCGTGCCTCGGCCTGCCCGCGTCGATCGTCGCGTGCCTCCTGGCGCCGCTCCTGCCGGGCATTCTGCTGCCGATCCTGGCGAAGGTCGTCGCGGCGATCCTGCCTTGCTTCCTGGCGCCGCTCCTGGCGGGCCTCGTCCCGGCGGTCCTGACGCCGATCGGCGAGCAGCGCCTGGCGATCGTCGCGCCGACGATCGCCCAGCCGATCCTCGCGCCGCTCCTGCCGCGCCACCCGCTCGCGCACCGAATCGCCGGCGGGGCGGTAGCGCCGCTCGTCGCGGGCCCAGCGCTGGTTCTGCCATGCTGCGGGAATGGCGCGGGCGGGAGAAGGGGTGCGGAAGCCCGCCTGCCGCCAGCCGGCGAACCGCTCCGAATCGGCGGCGCGGCGGACCCGCTCAGGCTGCCAGTAGCGCGCGAGGCGGGGCTGGTTGGCGCGGTGATAGCTTGCCCAGAGGGGCTGACGGAGGCGCCCGGCGCCCCAGCGCTGGCGCGCGGCGAGGATCACCGGGCGGCGCTGCACCCAGACCGCGGCGACCACCGGCCGGCGCTGCGCACGCCGGCCGAAGCGGTACAGGTTGCGGCCGCGCGCATAATAGCGCGAAGCATATACCAGGCGTGGGCCGTAGTCGGCATAGGGCACGATCGCGCCGTCCAGCGCGTACACCGCGGCGAGCAGCCCGCCCGCGAAGCCGTAGGAATAATAAGGGTCGCGGACGAAATAAGGCGAGTCCTCGCCGGCGCGGTAATAATAGTAGCGATAGCCGTCGTCGATCGGCTCGGCGTACATCGTCGACCCGTCATAACCCTGCCAGGCCCAGGGATCGGTGTCTTCGTAGTCGAACGCATAGTCCGGCGGAGCATCGCCGATCGCCTCGTCATAGGCGTAGGCGGCATCGGCATAGCCATAGGCCTCGCCAGGATCGGCGACCTGCGCCAGCTTAAGCGGTGCGGTCTCGGGCAGGTCGGACACCGAAGGCGCGTAGCCGATCTCCTGCGCGGGGCCGGCTTCCAGCGGCAGCGTCGCGGGCAGGTCGGGCAGCGCCATGGCGGCGGTGGCGTTGCCGTCCTCGCCATCGTTCGCGCGATTGCAGCCGGCGAGCGCGAGGGCCGCGGCCAGCGCGACGGTCGATACGCGAACAAGGGTCATCGGCACACACTCCTTCTTCCGCCCTCTGGCATCCGCCGGGTGAACCGCGGCTGAGGGCGCGGTTCATCTGCGAGTCGCGGTGGCTTTCGCGACGGACGATAGCGGAACGGCCCCTCAGCGATAGTTGAAGCTGATGCTGATCCGCTCCTGGCGTCCCGTTCCGGGCATCACCTCGTGCCGGAGCCAGCTTTCCCACAGGAACACGCTGCCTTCGGACGGCTCCGCGAAATGGAAGGTGCCCGAACGCGAGGGCGCCGCCATCATCATCGGCAGCCGTGGGTCCTCCAGCCTGAGCGCGCCGGAACCGGGCGGCACCGCGACATAGACGGTGCCGGAGATCGCGCTGTGCGGATGGAGGTGACCCGAATGCGCGCCGCCGGGCTTGAGCACGTTGATCCACAGGCTGTCGAGCTTCGGCTTGCGCGCGAACTCCAGCGCCGCCTCCGCGGCGAACCGGATGACGTGCCGGTCGAGCAGGCGGACCAGATCGGCGAAGTTGGGATCACGGCGCGGCAGGTCGTCAAGTGAGGCGTAGGAGGTGTAGCCGCGATAGCCATGTTCGCGCGACCAGCGCTGCCCGGCGCGGTCCTCCGCCGCGATCGCGCGGCACGCTTCGGCGAGGTTTGCCACCAGCGCGGCATTGGCGAGGTCGCCTTCGTAGAACAGGGTGGGAAACAGGCTACGCACGGTCATGACGAAGGTCGAAGCAGGTCGTCGCCGTTCTCGCAAGCGCCCGCTCGCTCAAGCGGGTCGGCCGGAAGCTCGGCTCGTCGCGTGGCGCCCGGCTCGCCTTGACCGGTCCCGATGGCGACGGTAGGCATCCGAACAACAAGAAAATCGGTCGGTCGCGGAAGTTCGGGGGTAAACCTCGGCGCGCGCCGTCGAATCCCGTGAACCTCCGCCTTGAGGGGGACTCATGGGAGCGCACGGTCGATGGTTCCGGCGTGAATGGCGCCTCGGGCTGCTAGTCGCGGCTCTGCTGCCTGCATTTGCCTCCGCACAGACGACGCCGCCCGCCCCGCCACAGGGATCGCTGCCGACTCCGCAGCAGGTGACGCCGCCCCCTCCCGAGGCGCTGCCGGCGCCCGAGGTGTCGGTCGATTCCCGCGCCGCGATCGTCCAGCGCCCGTGCCCCTTCGACGAGTCCCCGCTGCGGATTCAGCTGAGCACGATCGTCTTCGTCCGGCCCGACGGCAGCCCCCTCGCACCCGAGATCGCCGCCGCGCTGGCCGGTGTCGAGCGACCGACGGGCGACCAGTCCATCCGGGTGATCTGCGCGATCCGCGACCAAGCGAATGAGGCGCTGCGCCGCGGCCACTGGGTCGCCTCGGTGCAGGTGCCGCCACAGGAGATCACCACGGGCACGCTGCGGCTGGAGGTGGTCGCCGCCCGAATCGTCGACGTCAACGTCCGCGGCAACGCCGGCCCTTATGAAGCGCTGCTGCGCGAGCGCATCGCGCGGCTGAAGTCGCTCGATCCGCTGAACGAGGAGGAAGCCGAGCGGCTGCTGCTGCTCGCGGGAGACATCCCCGGCCTGCGCGTCCAACTCGCGCTCAGCCCGGCGCCGACCGGGCGCGGCGACGTGATCGGCGAACTCACCATCGAGTTCCGGCGATTTGCGGTGTTCGCCAACGCGCAGAACTACAACTCGCGCCAGCTCGGCCGCGAGACGGGCTATGTTCGCGCCGAGCTGTACGGCCTCACCGGCCTCGGCGACACCACCTACATCGGCGGCTCGTCTACACCGGACCTGGAGGAGCAGAAGGTCCTCCAGGTCGGCCATATCGCGACGCTCGCTCCGGGGACGACGCTGGGTGCGCGCTTCAGCTACGCCTGGTCGCGCCCCGATCTGCCGCGGCTCGACTATCGCACCGAGACGTCGATCGCAGGCTTCGACGTCACCACGGCGTTGCTCCGCTCCCTCAACGCCAATCTCGCGCTCGCCGCGGGGTTCGACTATGTCGACCAGGACACGCGCACGCGCACCGGAAGCGTCGTGCAGCGCGTGTCGCTGGACAAATTGCGCGTCCTCTACGCCAGCGCGATCGGGGACGCGCGCGGCCTGCGCGGCGACGGCAGCCTGTT
>NZ_JBELLZ010000126.1:0-7215 GCF_042096255.1 Sphingomonas sp.
TGAGGTCGGCGCCCTGGCTCATCGCGCTGTCCTGCGCGAGAACGGGCGCGGCGACAAGCAGGTCCGCGTCCGCTTCGGTTGTGACGCCTGGCCCGCGACCGGCGCGCTGATGGTGCAGAGCGCCGACGGCCTGCTCGACGTGACGATCGACATGGCGCCGGGCCACCTGCTTGCCTCGACCGACGACCTGGCGGGTGCGCTGGGGGCCGCGGGGCTGACGGTGGGCCGCGTGGCGGTCACCGAGGATGCGACCGGCTGACCTGAACAGGAACGCCGACGCGCCAAAACAGAAACGGCCCGGCAGGTCTCCCTGCCGGGCCGTTTCTGTTTGCCGATCAAGTCAGGATCAGTCGCGGCTGCCCAAGAAGGACAGCAGGAACTGGAACATGTTCACGAAATCCAGATACAGCGACAGCGCGCCCATGATCACCGCCTTGCCCATGAAGTCGGTGCCCTGCACCTCGTAATAGACCTCGCGAATGCGCTGGGTGTCATAGGCGGTAAGGCCCGCGAACAGCAGCACGCCGATCGCCGAGATCACCATCGAGAAGCCGGGCGACTTGAAGAACATGTTGGCGATCATCGCCACCAGCAGGCCGACCACGCCCATGATCAGGAAAGTGCCGAACGCCTGCAGGTTACGCTTGGTCGTATAACCGTAGAGGCTCAGCGCCAGGAACGCGGTGGCGGTGGCGAAGAAGGTGATCGCGATTGACGGGCCGGTGTAGATCAGGAAGATCGACGACATCGACAGACCCATCACCGCCGCAAAGGCCCAGAAGATCGCCTGCGCGGCACCGGTCGACAGACGCTGGATGCCGAAGCTCAGCACCATCACGAAGGCCAGCGGTGCCAGGGCGATCACCCAGCGCAGCGGCGTGCCCATCACCTGCGCGGCGAGCCCGGACGAGGCGAACAGCAGCGCGACGATGCCGGTGAGCAGCACGCCCGACGCCATGTAGTTGTAGACCGAGAGCATGTAGGACCGCAGCCCCGCGTCGAACGCGGCGTCGCGCGTCCCGGCGCGTGCGCCGCCGAACGGCACGGCACCCGGCCGGGGATCAGACCAATTTGCCATCGAGAAAAATCTCCTTTGCCCGGCCGCTTGCATCGTGCCGGATACGGCGAATATCGGCCCTTTGCCGATGACATTCAAGCGCGCGCCTCCGGCGCCGCCGTTCCTGGCAACAGTTCGTTACGTGAGGAGGCCCGATGCACCGGCTGTTCGTTGCGCTCCGCCCGCCAGCGCCGATTCGCGACCTGCTCGCCGACAGTATGGACGGGGTGCCTGCGGCGCGCTGGCAGGATGACGAGCAGCTGCATCTCACCCTGCGATATATCGGCGAGGTCGACCGGCGCGTCGCGGAGGACGCGGCGGAGGCATTGTCCGTGATCGCCGCGCCGGCGCCGGAGGTGGCGATCGCCGGCGTCGGCCGGTTCGAGCATAAGGGCCGCACCGAGGCGCTCTGGGCCGGCCTGACCCCGTACGATCCGCTCGCCGCGCTCCACCGCAAGGTGGATCGGGCGCTGGTTACCGCCGGCCTCGCGCCCGAGCGGCGCGCGTATCTGCCGCATGTCACGCTCGCCCGCTTGCCGCGCGGCGCGGGCGCGGAGGTGGAGGTCGCCGCCTGGCTCGCCCGCAACGCCGCGCTCGCTTCCGCGCCATTCACCATGGGCGAGATGATCCTTTACGAAAGCCGCCTCGGCCGCGCGGGCGCCAGCTACACGCCGGTGGCGGAGTGGCCGCTCGACTAGACCGCGCCCGAGAAGGTGTCGCACTGCGCCGGATCGCCGGTTTCCATGCCGCGGCGGAGCCAGAACTGGCGCTGCGCCGAGGTGCCATGGGTGAAGCTGTCCGGCACGGGCGCGCGACCCGACTCGCGTTGGAGCGTATCGTCGCCGATCGCCTGCGCCGCGCGCATGCCTTCCTCGATGTCGCCCGGCTCCAGCCGGTCGCGGTTTTGCGCCGCCCAGACGCCGGCATAGCAATCCGCCTGGAGCTCCAGCTTCACCGAGGCGGCATTGCCCTCGCGCTCGGAGCCGCTGCGCTGAATGCGAGACACATCGTCCGAGGTGCCGAGCAGGTGCTGAATGTGATGGCCGAACTCGTGCGCCACCACGTAATATTGCGCGAAATCGCCGGGCGCGCCGAAGCGGCGGGAGAGCTCGTCGAAGAAGCTGGTGTCGAGATAGATGTCGCTGTCGGTGGGGCAATAGAACGGCCCCATCGCCGCCTGCGCCGCGCCGCAGCCGGACTGGCCCTGCCCGCTGAAGAAGCGCAGGCCCGGCGCGCGGAACTGCCGGCCCGATCGCGCGAACAGCGCCTCCCAGGTGTTCTCGGCATTGCTGAACGCCTGGCAGGTGGTCCGCCGTTCCGGGCTCGCCTCGCAGATGCCCCGCGCACCGCCGCCGGCGGTCCGCTCGGTCTGCCGCGTGGGGGCATTCCCGCCACCGACGATGCTGCCAAGATTGCCGAGACCGCCGAACACCGCGAGCAGCAGCAGCACCACCACAATCCCGCCGCAGCCGAAGCGGCTACCGATCAGCGGCAGCAGGCCGAAGAGCAGCCCGCCACCGCCGCCGCCGAAGCCGCCGCGCGAGGTGGCGTCGCCGACGTCGATGTCGTTGTCATAGTCGTCGAGCCGCATGCCTGCCCCCTGATCGTTACCGTTCCGGCATGAACGGCGCGGGGCCTCACGGGTTGCACGGTGCTGCGATGCAGCGCATGACGCGGCCCGCAATGGCCGACGCTGATCCCCGATCGCGGCGCGACTGCGCGCTGCCGCTGCCCGAGCAGGTGGCGCTCGTTCTCCAGGGCGGAGGCGCACTTGGCAGCTATCAGGCGGGCGTGTTCGAGGCGCTGGACGAAGCGGCGATTGCGCCGGACTGGGTCGCCGGCATCTCAATCGGTGCGGTCAACGCCGCGATCATCGCCGGCAACCCGCCGGATCGGCGTGCCGATCGATTGTGCGAATTCTGGGAAGGCGTGACCGCCTGGCTGCCCAGCTTCCCGATCTGGCCCGACGACCGGGTTCGCGAGGCGGTGCACGAATGGTCCGCAGGGTTCGTCGCGCTTGCCGGCGTGCCGGGCTTCTTCGGGCCGCGCTTCGTTCCGCCGATGCTGGCCCCGCCGGGCACGCCCGATGCGCTCAGTTTCTACGATACGGCGCCGCTGCGCGAGACGCTGGACCGGCTGATCGACTGGGAGTTGGTGAACACCGGCCCGGTCCGGCTGTCGGTGGGCGCGGTGGACGTGGAGAGCGGCAACTTTCGCTATTTCGATACGGCGGCGATGCGGCTCGACGCGCGCCACGTGATGGCCTCGGGCGCGCTGCCGCCCGGGCTGCCGCCAGTGGAGATCGACGGTCGTTGCTACTGGGACGGCGGGCTCGTCTCGAACACGCCGCTCCAGCACGTGCTCGACCACCAGAATGCCGGCATGCTCGTCTTCCAGGTGGATTTGTTCCCCGCCGCCGCCGCGGAGATGCCGCGCACGATCACGGACGTATGGGCGCGGCAGAAGGAGATCGTCTATTCGAGCCGTACCCGCCAGATCACCGACGGGCTGCTCAAGCTGCGCGGCGAGCGCGAGCTGATCCGGCGGGTTGTCGGCAAGCTGCCGGAAGCGCTGCGCGAGGACCCGGACGTGCGCCGACTAGCGGCGATGGCGGCGGAGAAGCCGGTCAGCCTGGTTCACCTGATCTATCGCGCCAATGCCTGGGAGGGCGGCGCCCGAGATTTCGAATTCTCCACCCGCACCATGCGCGAACATTGGGCCGCGGGCCGCGCCGCAGTGGAAGCGACCATGGCCGACGCGGGACTGATCGCCGAGAATATCCTCACCGGCCACACCGCCGCCTTCGATCTCACACGATAGGAGAACCGCCATGTTCCTGAAGGGCAAGACCGCGCTCGTCACCGGCTCCACCTCCGGCATCGGCCTCGCCATCGCCAAGGCGTTCGCCGCCGAGGGCGCCGCAGTGATGATCAACGGCTTCGGCGATGCCGATGCGATTGAGAAGGAGCGCGCTGCGCTGACCGAGGCGAGCGGGGCGGGGGCGCTATACGATGGCGCCGACATGACCGATCCCGCCGCGATCCGCGCGATGGTGGCGCGCTGCCACGCCGAGCTCGGCGGGCCGGACGTGGTGGTCAACAATGCGGGCATCCAGTTCGTGTTGCCGGTCGCCGACTTCCCCGAGGAGAAGTGGGATGCGATCCTGGCGATCAACCTTTCCAGCGCGTTCCATGTGATGAAGGCGGCGATTCCGCTGATGCGCGAGAGGAAGTGGGGCCGCATCCTTTCCACTGCCTCGGCGCACTCGCTGGTCGCCAGCCCCAACAAGGCTGCCTATGTCGCGGCCAAGCACGGCATCGCCGGCCTCACCAAGACGGTGGCGCTGGAAGTGGCGACCGACGGCATAACCGCCAATTGCATCTCGCCCGGCTATGTCTGGACGCCTCTGGTCGAGAACCAGATCCCCGACACGATGAAGGCGCGCGGGATGACCCGCGAGCAGGTGATGAACGATGTTCTGCTCGCCGCCCAGCCGACCAAGCAGTTCGTAACGCCCGAGCAGGTCGCCGCCTTCGCGGTGTTCCTGTGCCGCGACGAGGCGGCGCAGATCACCGGCGCGAACCTGTCGATGGATGGGGGCTGGACGGCGGCGTGAGCGCCGTTGCGCTCGTCGGGACGGGGAGCGTGGGCATCATGATCGGCGGCAGCGTGGCGAGATACTGTTTGCCGTGCCGGTCGATCACGGTGACCTGCGGGTTCGCTGCCGCCACCGCCTTCAGATAGGATCGCGGCTTCTTCATCAGCCTGGGGAAGTCGACCACCGACAGGCCCGCCCGGCGCGCCGCCTCCTGGACGAAGTGAACGCAGTTGCGCGTCTCGAGCCGGTAGGTCGGGTCACCCGCCGGACTCCATTCGTCGATTAACGCCAGGATCGCGGCATATTGCGCGTCGGTGAGCACCAGCGAGAATTGTGCGTCGCTGCCGCGCAGATAGGCGGGCTTGGCCTGTTCGATCACGCCCTTCACCGGGCCGAACAGGATGGCGGGGCCGATCGTGTCCGGGCTGAAGCCCCAGTCGCGATCGACCGGCGGACCGCCGGCGTCGGGAATGCCACGCAGGGTGAAGAAAGCGTGGGGGAAGCTGTTGCCAAACTCGTGGCTCCAGAAGGTGATCGTCACCGCTCCCTGGGCGGGCACGGCCGCGTGAAGGAGGAGCATCGCCGCGAGCTGGAGGAGGAGGCGGATCATGTCGGTGAATTGTCATGGCTTTCGCGCATGTTCAACGACGAGGTCGGCGTGCTCGCGCTTCTCCGGGCGAATGTAGATCGAGGCGAGGCTGGGTTCCGCCGCCTTGAGCCGTGCCTCGAGACCCTCGATCAGCGTCTCCGCCTCGCCCATGGTCAGCGCATCGTCGAAGTCGGCGCTGACCGCCACGAACACGCTGGCCGGGCCGGTGTGGATGGTACGGACGTGGTTGACGCCGGTCACCCGTGGCTCTGCGGACACGATGGCGCGGATCCGCGCGATCACCGCCGGATCCGCGCGTTCGCCGATCAGCAATCCCTTCGATTCGCGGGCGAGCAGGATGGCGACCAGGCCCAGCACCAGTCCGATCAGGATCGAGGCGACGCCGTCGAAACGGGCGTCCTGCCAATGATGGCTGGCCCATACGCCTGCCGCGGCGATCAGCAGGCCGGCCAGCGCGGCCGAGTCCTCGAACAGCACGATGAATCCGCCCGGGTCCTTCGAGCGCTTCACCGCGGTCCACCAGCCGAGGTCGCCCTTCGAGCGGCCGAAGGCGCGTACCGCCAGCGCCCATGACGTGCCCTCCAGCGCGAAGGCAACCGCGAGGACGATGTAGTTGATCGTCGGATCGAGCAGCGGCTCGGGTTCGACGATATGGCGCCAGCCTTCGTATGCCGAGACGATCGCGCCGACCGCGAAGATCATGATCGCGACCACGAAACTCCAGAAATAGAGTTCGCGGCCATAGCCGAACGGGTGTTCGGCATCGGCTGGTCGCCGCGCGCGATGCTGGCCCCAGAGCAGCAGCACCTGGTTGCCGCTGTCCACCAGCGAGTGGATGCCTTCCGTCAGCATCGCGCTGGATCCAGAGATCGCGGCGGCGACGAACTTCGCCACCGCGATGCCCAGGTTCGCCGCAAGCGCGGCGAGAATGACGATGGTCGATTCGCGTTCGGCGGGTTTGGCCATGAGGCGTGCTAATGCGCCACGCCCCTTATTGTGCCGCCCTCGTCAGGCCGCGAACTGGTTCATCGTGTTGTGGGCGCCGCCGGCCTTGAGCGCGGCCTCGCCGGCGAACAGCTCCTTGTGGTCGTCGCCGATGTCGGAGCCGCTCATGTTCTGGTGCTTCACACAGGCGATGCCCTGGCGAATTTCCTGCCGCTGCACGCCTTTCACATAGCCGAGCATTCCCGCCTCGCCGAAATATTCGCGCGCGAGATTGTCGGTGGAGAGCGCGGCGGTGTGGTAGGTGGGCAGGGTGATGAGGTGGTGGAAGATGCCGGCGCGGGCGCTGGCGTCCTTCTGGAAGGTGCGGATGCGCTCGTCCGCTTCCAGTCCCAGCTCGGTGCCGTCATAGTCCGCGCTCATCAGGCGCGCACGATCATAGGCCGAGACGTCGCGCCCTTCCGCCGCCCAGCGGTCGTACGCCTGCTGGCGGAAGTTGAGCGTCCAGTTGAAGCTGGGCGAGTTGTTGTAGACCAATTTTGCGTCCGGCACGACCTCGCGGATGCGATCGACCATGCCGGCGATCTGCTCGATGTGCGGCTTCTCGGTCTCGATCCAGAGCAGGTCGGCGCCGTTCTGCAAGGAGGTGATGCAGTCGAGCACGCAGCGGTCGGCGCCGGTGCCCTCGCGGAACTGGTAGAGGTTGGAGGGCAGCCGCTTGGGCCGGACCAGCTTGCCGTCGCGCTCGATCACGACATCGCCGCGGAGCGAGGACAGGTCGGTCACCTCCTCGCAGTCGAGGAAGGCGTTGTACTGGTCGCCCAGGTCGCCCGCCTCGCGCGAGAAGGCGATCTGCTTGGTCAGCCCCGCGCCGAGCGAGTCGGTGCGCGCGACGATCACGCCGTCCTCCACGCCCAGCTCCAGGAAGGCGTAGCGGATCGCGCGGATCTTCTGGAGGAAGTCCTCGTGCGGCACGGTGACCTTGCCGTCCTGGTGGCCGCACTGCTT
>NZ_JBELLZ010000127.1:0-7146 GCF_042096255.1 Sphingomonas sp.
GCGTTTTGCGACGGCTCGCGGATCCCGGTTAGCCTGATCCAGGCCGGTCGCGGCTTCGGCAAGACGCGCGCGGGCGCGGAATGGGTGAGCCAGTTCGTCCGCGACGTGCCGGACGCGCGGGTGGCGCTGGTGGGCGCCACGATCGACGATGCGCGCCGGGTGATGGTGGAAGGGCCGAGCGGCGTGCTGGCGGTGGCGCGCGGCGACGAAGCGCCGGTGTGGCGCGCGGGCACGGGCGAGGTCCGCTGGCCCGGCGGCGCGATCGCCACCATCTATTCGGCCGAGGCGCCCGAGGCGCTGCGCGGGCCCGAGCACCATGCCGCCTGGTGCGACGAGCTGGGCAAATGGCGGGGCGGCGGCGAGGCGGCGTGGGACAATCTCCTGATGACGCTGCGGCGGGGCGACCGGCCGCGCGTGGTGGTGACCACCACGCCGCGCTCGACCGCGCTGATGCTGCGGGTGGCGGCGCTGCCGAGCGTGCACCTGACGCGCGGGCGGACGAGCGCCAACATCCACCTGCCGGACAGCTTCCAGGCGGCGATGGCGGAGCTGTACGGCCGCACCATGATCGGGCGGCAGGAGCTGGAGGGCGAGCTGTTCGACACGGTGGAGGGCGCCTTGTGGCCGCGCGCGCTGATCGAGCGGCAGCGCGGCGGCACGCTGGCGCTGGTGCGGGTGGTGGTGGGGGTCGACCCGCCCGCCGGCGTCGGCGGCGATGCGTGCGGTATCGTCGCGGTGGGGATGGGGACGGACGGCTGCGGCTATGTGCTGGAGGACGCCAGCGTCTCGGGGGCTACCCCCGAGGGCTGGGCGCGTGCTGTCGCCGAGTGCGCGGGGCGCTGGGAGGCGGAGCGGGTGATCGCCGAGGCCAACCAGGGCGGCGCGATGGTGGAAAGCGTGCTGCGCGCCGCCGAGGTGTCGCTGCCGATCCGGCTGGTGCGCGCGAGCCGGGGGAAGGTGGCGCGGGCGGAGCCGGTGGCGGCCTTGTACGAGCGGGCGCAGGTGTGGCACGCGGGCGTGTTCGCCGCGCTGGAGGACGAGATGGCGGGCTTGCAGGCGGGCGGCGGCTATGAAGGGCCGGGGCGCTCGCCGGACCGGGCGGATGCCCTGGTGTGGGCGCTGACCGCGCTGATGCTGGGGCGCAAGGGTGCGGTGGCGGTGCGGGGGGTGTGAGGGTTGCGAAAGCGAGGCACGACACCATCTTGGTCGAGCATCGGACGAAACGCGGTTGAGATTCGCGATGAACACCGCCATAGCTGCCACGTTGGGCGCTTAACCTGCCGTTCAAACGGTACGATCTATCTGACCCGCTGATTTATGTTCACATTCACCCAAGAGGCTGACATGGCAACCGCAGCGCAGAAGGCGTCCTGGACGCACGACCGCACGCCGCCGGCCCAGCCGGATTATCACGACGAGGTCAGCGATCAACAGCTGGAAGCCATCATTCGGCTGACCGATGCCGACGGTGAGCGCTGCGCAAACCGCAAGTTGCTTTTCACCCAGGGCTGGTGAGCCACAAGCTTCCGCTGTCCCTTCTGCCGACGCCTTACGAGATCGTGTGGTGTCGGTTCCCCGAGCATGAAAGCCTGGGTGAACCTGGACCAAAGCCCAGACCGGCTTTGGTTCGCAACGCTGCGCTGTGGGACGACGGGTCTGCGGAGGTTGAGGTGGTGTACGGCACCACCAATCTGAAGCTGGATACACGTCTTTACGACCTGATCATCAGCAAGGCGTCCGAAATGGATGCATGCGGATTGTATCGGGCGACTCGGTTCGATCTGGACCGGCTGGTCTGGCTGCCCTGGACGACCGACTGGTTCGAGATCATGCCGGGATACAGTTCGCCGACGATCGGCAAACTGACCGACGATGCGATCCGCATGTTGCAGATCATCGTGAGCTACAAGCAGCGGGCGGACGAGCGATGACTCCGCGCGAGCTGATCGACACGGCCATTGTCCCCGGCGGCGAGGAACTGCGGCTGTTCCGGCGCGGGGGCGATTTCATGATCGTGCTCGACCGGAACGAGCTGATGAACAGCCGGATGAGCGGGTCTGAGGAGGCGCTCGCCACGCTGGCGGCGGAGCGGCTGCGGGGGCGGGGCAAGCCGCGGGTGCTGATCGGTGGCTATGGCATGGGGTTCACGCTGCGCGCGGCGCTCGCGGCGATGCCGCAGGCGGAGGTGACGGTGGCGGAGATCGTGCCGGCGATCCTCGACTGGGCGCGCGGGCCGATGGCGGCGCTGACCGCGGGCTGCCTGGACGATCCGCGCACGCGGGTGTTCGCCGGCGATGTCGCCGATGCGATCGCGGGCGGCGGCTGGGACGCGATCCTGCTGGATGTCGACAACGGGCCGGACGGGCTGAGCCGCGCGGAGAACGACCGGCTGTACCGGGCGGGCGGCCTTGCGGCGACCCGCGATGCGCTTCGCGAAGGAGGCGTGCTGGCGGTATGGTCTGCGGGGCCGGACCCGGCGTTCGCGAAGCGGATGCGTGGCGCGGGGTTCGCGGTGGACGAGGTGACCGTGCGGGCGCGGCAGAACGGGAAGGGGCCGCGGCATGTGATCTGGGTGGGGGTGCGGTAGTAGATACGCAAGAGTTCGAATTTCGGTCAGGCTGAAGCCAGCAGTGCCTTTCCTGCCTCGGTCCAAGCGCCGCCTCGGCCTGAAGGTGCGACAAGCCCATACTTCGTGAGGAGGGCAATCGCGCCTTCGCCAGCGCCCATGGCCTGATGATCCAACCAGTCAGCATTGCCGCTGCCGAGATACTGTTCGCACATCCAAGCGAGCGCGGTGAGCAACTTGTGTTCGTCGTCGGTCATACAGCGACTCTACGCGGGCGGGTTCAGTAGGCAACGTTTGCTGCTGTGGACTAGCGTTGTCACTGATCCTCCCCCGCCAGGGGGAGGAAGCGCGAACGCGCGGGGAGGGGAAGGACGGCGGGGCCTTTGCGCCGAGCGCCGCGTCCGCCCCCACCCGGCACATGCGTGCCTCCTCTCCCTGGCGGGGAAGGATGGCTTCTTGATCACGCGGGGGCGAGGGTCTCGTCTGATCGGCCGCCCGTTCGCGCGGCCTCGTTTTGGAGAATCCAGATGAAATGGTTCGGCTGGAAGGCCGGGCGCGATGTGTCGCGTCCGGTGTTGGCGCGTGGGGGCTCGGTGGCGGCGGCGGGGGCGTGGCCGCAATCGTACGAGGCGCAGGTGCGCGCGGGCTATGGCGGCAATGCCGTCGCGCAGCGGGCGGTTAGGCTGGTGGCGGAGAGCGTCGGTGGGGCGCCGCTGGATGGGGACGCGGCGCTGGTGGCGCTGGTCGGCGCGCAGCGGATGCTTGGCACCGCGGCGGCGCAGTTGTTGTTGCATGGCAATGCCTTCGTGCAGGTGCTGCGCGATGCGGACGGCGTGCCGGTGGAGCTGTTTCCGCTGCGGCCCGAGCGGGTGGCGGTGGAGGTGGACGCGCTGGGCTGGCCGGCGGCGTATCGCTACCGGGTCGCGGCGCAGGAGGTGCGGCTGGCGCCCGATGCGGTGATCCATGTCCGCGCCTTTGCGCCGCTGGACGACCATTACGGGCTCGGCTGCCTGGGCGCGGCCTCGGCGGCGATCGCGATCCACAATGCGGCGGCGACCTGGACCAAGGCGCTCTTGGACAATGCGGCGCGGCCCTCGGGGGCTTTGGTCTATGATCCGGGCGACGGCAGCGCGCTGTCTGCGGAGCAGTTCCGGCGCCTCAAGGAGGAAATGGACGCGAGCTTTGCGGGCGCGGGCAATGCCGGGCGGCCGATGCTGCTGGAGGGGGGATTGAAGTGGCAGGCGCTGAGCCTGTCGCCCGCCGACCTCGACTTCGCCGGCACCAAGGCGGCGGCGGCGCGCGAGATCGCGCTCGCCTTTGGCGTGCCGCCGATGCTGCTCGGCCTGCCGGGCGACAGCACGCATGCGAATTATCGCGAGGCGAACCGGGCCCTGTGGCGGCTGACGGTGCTGCCGCTCGCCGATCACCTGCTCGGCGCGCTGCGGGGCGCCTTGGGCGAGTCTTTCGGGGGCGGGCGGCTGGAGGTGGACCTCGATCGGGTGCCGGCGCTGGTGGAGGACCGCGAGCGGCTGTGGCGGATGGTGAGCGCGGCGAGCTTCCTGTCCGACGACGAGAAACGGGAGATGGTGGGATGGAAATAGGGGGCGGAGCGGTGCTGGCGCAGCTGATCGCACAGGGGGCGGCGCAGGGCGCGGACCTGGCGACCTTGCGCGGCATCGCGGAGGAAGCGGGCGAGCTGGGAGCGACGCGCGCGCTGACCCGGCTGGGGCTGGCCGATGCGGGCGCCGGGCGCGACCTGGCCGAGCTGCGCGCGCTGCTGGCGGCGTGGCGCGATGCCAAGCGCGCGGCGTGGCAGCGCTTCGCCGGCTGGGTGGCGGCGGTGGTGCTGGGGCTGATCGCGGCGCGGCTGGGGATGGGGGTGATGCGGTGATCCTTCGAGACAATGAACAGGTGAGCATGCCCCCGGCATGCTCAGGATCGTCCGGGGGACGATCCGACCCGATCATTTCGACAAGCTCAGTCGTTCCTCAGGACGAGCGGTCTCCCATGCGCGTGCAGGGCTATGCGGCGGTGTTCGGGCTGGTGGATCGGGCGGGGGATGTGATCCGCGCCGGGGCGTTCGGAAACGCCGGCGTGGTGCCCTTGTTGTGGCAGCATCGTGGGGAGCCTGTGGGGGAGATCTGCGCGATCGGGGAGGATGCGCGGGGGCTTTGGATCGAGGCCGAGGTGGTCGCGCCCGAGGTGGTGCGGCTGGTGCGGTCGGGGGCGCTGCGCGGGCTTTCGGTGGGCTATCGCCCGTTGGTGGTGGTGCAGGGGGCGTATCGCGAGATCCGGCGCGCGGCCCTCGCCGAGGTGAGCCTGGTGGCGGTGCCGATGCAGGCGGCGGCGCGGGTGGAGGCGGTGATCGGGTGACGGAGCTCCCCCTCCCTGAAAGGGAGGGGGAGAGTTAAACAGAGGAGAAGACGATGGGTGACGTGATGGTGCGTCCCGCGCTCGATGGTGCGCGGGCGATGGGCGGGGGTGCGTTCGACGGGTTCGTGCGGACCGGGGCGACGCTGGAGATGAAGGCGTTCACCGGGGTGAGCGGCGATGCGGGCGGCTATGCGGTGCCGCGCGAGATCGATGGGGCGATCGACGCGCTGCTCAAGGGCGCGAGCCCGATCCGCGGCATCGCCAATGTGGTGAAGGTGGGTTCCGCCGGATATCGCAAGCTGGTGACCACCGGCGGCACGCCCTCGGGCTGGGCGAGCGAGACGGGGGCGCGGCCCGAGACGGGGACGCCGACCTTCCAGGAGATCGCGCCGCCGATGGGCGAGCTCTACGCCAATCCCAGCGCGAGCCAGGCGATGCTGGACGATGCGCAGTTCGACGTGGAGGACTGGCTGGCGGGCGAGATCGCGGCCGAGTTCGCCAAGGCGGAAGGCGCCGCGTTCGTGAACGGCAACGGGGTGAACAAGCCCAAGGGCTTCCTGACCCAGCCGACTGCGGCGACTGCGGACGGGGTGCGCGCCTTCGGGACGCTGCAATATGTGGCGAGCGGCGCGGCGGCGGACTTCGGCGCCAACCCGCAGGAGCGATTGGTCGACCTGGTGCAGAGCCTGCGCGCGCCCTATCGGCAGGGCGCGGCGTTCGTGATGAATGCGAGCACGCTGGCGCGGATCCGCAAGTTCAAGACCAGCGACGGCGCGTTCGTGTGGCAGCCGAGCCTGGCGGCGGGGCAGCCGGCGACGCTGCTGGGCTATCCGGTGGTGGAAGCCGAGGACATGCCCGACATCGCCGCCAATGCGTCGGCGATCGCGTTCGGCAACTTCCGGCTGGGATATCTGATCGCGGAGCGCAGCGAGACCGCGATCCTGCGCGATCCCTATTCGAACAAGCCGTTCGTGAACTTCTACGCGACTAAGCGGATCGGCGGCTGCGTGACCAACAGCGAGGCGATCAAGGTGATGAAGATCGCCGCGGCCTGAGTGACCGTCACCCCGGACTTGATCCGGGGTCCCGCTTCTTTGGGCGGGATCGAGAGGAAGCGGGACCCCGGCTCAAGGCCGGGGTGACGAAAAGGGGAGCGATGATGATCGAGAGGGAGGCCGGCGCGGCGCGCCGGTGGGGGCCGTGAGCGCGTCCGCCTTGCCGGCGGCGGCGATCGCGGGGGCGGTGGCGGCGGCGCGGGCGCAGATGCGGCTGGCGGTGGGCGAGGATGCACTGCTGGCGCGGCTGGCGGGGAGTGCGATCCTGGTGGGGGAGGCGTTCACCGGGTGCCTGTTCGTGGCGCGCGACGTGGAGGAAAGGATCGCGGCGGGGGAGTGGCGGGCGCTGGTGGCCTTGCCGGTGCGGGCGATCGCCTCGGTGACCGACATGGAGGGCGTTGCGCTGGCGGCGGAGGCGCATGCGGTCGACATCGACGGCGAGGGACGCGGCTGGGTGCGCGCGGCGGTGGCTGCGCGGGCCGGTTATTCGGCGGGGCTGGCGGAGAGCTGGGAGCTGCTGCCGGCGCCGCTGACGCAGGGCGTGGCTTTGCTGGTGGCGCATCTGTTCGAGGATCGCGGCGGCGCGGCGCAGCCGCCCGCGGCGGTGGCGGCCTTGTGGCGGCCGTGGCGGCGGATGCGGCTGGGGCTGGAGGCGCGGCCATGACCCCGAAGGTTGAGGCGCGGATGCGGCGGGCGGTTGCCGATCTGGCCGCACGGGTGGCGGCGCGGCTCGCCGAGGTGCCGGGCGTGCGGGTGACCGCGGGTGAGGACGCGGTGGTGGTCGAGGGCCGCAACCTTGCGCGGCGGGTGGTGGAGGAGCCGGCGCTTCGCTGGCCGGGAGCCGGGACGTGAGCGCGCGCGAGGCGCTGCAGGGCGCAGTGGTCGCGGCGGTGTCGGGCGCGGTGGCGGTGCCGGTGTTCGATGCGCCGCCGGTGCGCGGTGCGCAGCCCTATGTGCTGATCGAGGAGCCGGTGCTGGCGGACTGGTCCACCAAGGACTGGCGCGGCTGCGAGGCGCGGCTGGCGGTGATCGTGCGCGAGGGCGGCGAGCGGCCGGTGCGGGTGCGCGCCTTGCTCGCCCAGGCGTCGGACGCGGTGCTGGCGATGCCGGTGGCGCTCGATGGCTGGCGCGTGGTGACGTTGCGGCCGGTGC
>NZ_JBELLZ010000128.1:0-7094 GCF_042096255.1 Sphingomonas sp.
GGCCGTAGCCGAGATTGCCGGCGTAGGCGGGGCAATCGTTGGGGATCGCATCCTGCCGACGGAAGGCGGCGACCAGCGGCACGCCGGTGCGCACCGCCCAGTCGGCGATATCCTGCCCGGCGGCCTGATCCCAGCCCGCACCGCCGACGATCGCCACCGGCCGCTCGGCGGTGGCGAGCAGGTCGGCGAGCTGGCCCATCGCCTCGGGATCGGGCGCCTGCACCACCGGCTCGACCCGCGGGCGATCGATCGCCTCCACAGCATCGAGCAGCATGTCCTCGGGCAGCGCCAGCACCACCGGGCCGGGGCGGCCGTTCACCGCCACGGCATAGGCGCGCGCGACATATTCGGGGATGCGGCGCGCATCGTCGATCCGCGCGGCCCATTTCGCGACCGGCGTGAACATTGCCGCGAAGTCGATCTCCTGGAACGCCTCGCGATCGCGGGTGCCGCGATCGACGTCGCCGATGAACAGGATCATCGGCTGCGAATCCTGCATCGCGACATGCACGCCGATCGACGCATTGGTCGCGCCGGGGCCGCGGGTGACGAAGGCGATGCCGGGGCGCCGGGTCAGCGTGCCGTCCGCGCAGGCCATGAAGGCGACGCCGCCCTCCTGCCGGCAGGTGATCACCTCGATCTCGGGCGTGTCGACCAGTGCGTCGAGCACGGCGAGGAAGCTCTCGCCCGGCACGGTGAAGATGCGGTCGCAGCCCTGGGCGACGAGCTGATCGACGAGGATGCGGCCACCGGTGCGAAGCTGGGTCATGGACTCCGCTTAGCGTGCGGCTACGATGCCCGCAAAACAAAGCGAGGGAGAGGATGATGGCGGAGTTCACGCTCGTCGCGGATGGCCTGCGGTTTCCGGAAGGGCCGGTGTGGATGCCCGATGGCAGCATCGTGCTGGCGGAGATCGAACCGGGGCGGATCACGCGGGTGCACCCGGGTGGGCGCAAGGAGACGGTGGCGGAGCCGGGCGGCGGACCCAACGGCTTGGCGATGGGCCCGGACGGCAAGCTCTATTGCTGCAACAATGGCGGGTTCAGCTGGGTGGAGAATCGCGGCATGCTGGCGCCGCACGGGATCGCGGCGGACTATGCCGGCGGGCGAATCGAGCGGATCGACCCGGAGACCGGCGACGTGGAAACGCTCTACAAGTCGGGCGACTTCGGCTGCACGCTGCGCGGGCCGAACGACATCGTCTTCGATGATCACGGCGGCTTCTGGTTCACCGATCACGGCAAGGTGGATTATGCGAAGCGCTGCCATGATGTCGTCGGCATCTTCTACGCCAAGGTGGACGGCAGCCACCTGGAGGAGGTGATCTTCCCCAGCCAGAACCCCAATGGCATCGGCCTCTCGCCCGCGGGCGACGCGCTCTATGCGGCGGAAACCTACACCTGCCGGCTGATGAAGTTCGTGGTGACGGCGCCCGGCAAGGTCGCGCCCGATGCGGGGCCGGGCGGGCCGGGCATCCCGCTCTACCGGCCGGCGGGGTACAAATTCTTCGATTCGCTGGGGATGGAGGCGGGCGGCAACATTTGCGTCGCCACGATCGGCGAGAGCGGGATCAGCGTGGTCTCGCCGGCAGGCGAACTGGTGGAGTTCGTGGCGACCGACGACGTGTTCACCACCAACATCTGCTTCGGCGGGGCGGACATGAGGGACGCGTTCATCACGCTTTCGGGAACCGGCCGGCTGGTGAAGACGCGCTGGGCGCGACCGGGGCTGAAGCTGCGGTACTGATCCGCTCAGAAGCCGGCGGTCAGCTCGACATAGGCATAGTGGGTGTCGCCGGTCTGCGGGGCGTTGGGGGCGTCCTCCAGGAAGCGGCCCTTGGCGAGGATCAGCGCGCCGACCGCGAGCCGCAGCTTCTCGGCGAGCGTCCGCCGCACGCGGGCGTCGATCTGCATGCCGGCCCATTTGCCGGCCGCGCCGGCCGCGTCGCGCACGCCGGTGACCGCGAACTGATCGGTCGCGGAGGCGAGCCAGAGAGGGCGGGCGGTCACCTGCGCGTCGCTGCGCTTGCCGGGCTTCATGTCCAGCCGCGCGAAGGGGCTGACGATGTTGGTGCGGCTCAGGGCGCCATAATAGCTGGTCGGGCCGAAATCGAAGCCGCGGGCGGAATAGAGCGGGTCGAAGCGGGTGAATGTCGCGCTCGATCCGTCGCCAGAGCCGAAATCAAGCCCGAGCGCGGGGCGCAGCTGCCAGCCGGAGCGGAAGGTGTAGCCCGCCTCGGCATGGACGAAGCCGGCAGCCACCTTGCGGTCGATCCGGTCGGTGGCGGCGGTGGACTGGCGGGCGCGGCCCCATTGGTAGGCGCCTTCCACATCCCAGTCGAAGGTGCCCGCTTTCGGCAGTTGGACGAGGCGCAAACCCGCGGTCCACAGGTGACGGTTGCGGGTGGGGATGTCCGCATCGTCGCGCTCGGCCAGGCGCAGGAGCGTGCCCTGCACCTCGCCCGCGCCGGGCAGGTCGGCATGGCCATAGGCGCCGAAGAAACGCGGCGCGCCGCGCTCCCGGTTGAGCGCCTGGCCATTGTCCTGGAGCCGGTCGGGCTCGTCGGGCAGGCGGGCCTGGGGCAGCATCCAGAACAGGGTGGCGCCGCGCGCCTTGTCGCCCAGCACCGCCTGCACGCCGGTGAAGCTGTTGATCGTGTTGCGGAAGGCGTTGCGCGCGACGAGGCGGCGCGAGCCGAGATTGAGCGTGAAGCGGCCGGCGATCAGCTTCGCCTGGTCGGACAGGTCGGTGGCGATGTACGCCTGGATCGGCTCCAGCGTGTCGACCTCGGTGGTCGAGACCGAGGAGCCGGTCCGCTCGAAGAAGCTGCGCGCGTCGATCATCTCGCCGCCGATGCGGATCCGGCCTGCATCATATTCGGCGGCCAGCAGCACGCGGGTGAGCAATGCCACGTCCGAGTCGGCCACGCCCGGGCGGAACTGGCCGTCCAGCGCCTCGACGCGGGCGCGGATCTCCAGCGAGACGTCGAGCTTGCCGTCCTCCGCCTGTACGGCGCACGGGAACAGGAGCGCCGCGGCAAGCGACGCCGAGAAGATGAACCGCACATCTCTACCCCTAGACACGCCGGCTGGCCTGCCGGCGCGATCCTTCTATATGCCGCAAAATGCGGAAAGGGAGCGCTTCCATGAGATTTCTCGTCGCGTGCGCGATGGTGCTGGGCGCAATCCTGGGCGGCCCGGCGGAGGCGCAGCGCAAGGGCCCGCTGGTGCTGGCGGCGGCGAGCCTGCAGGAATCGATGACCGCGGCGGCGGATGCCTGGGCGAAGCAGGGGCATCCGCGGCCGGTGATCTCCTTCGCCGCCTCCTCGGCACTGGCGCGGCAGGTGCAGGCGGGCGGCGCGGCGGACCTGTTCGCCTCGGCCGATCAGGAATGGATGGACGTGCTGGACAAGGCCGGGCTGCTGGCGCCGGGCACGCGGGCGACCTTCCTGGGCAACCGGCTGGTGGTGGTGCAGCCGGCAGGCGGGCGTGACCGGCTGCGTGTGGCCACGCTTGCGGCGGCGCTGGCCAAGGGACCGGTGGCCATGGCGGATCCGGATGCGGTGCCGGCGGGCAAGTACGGCAAGGCCGCCCTAGAGAAGCTTGGCGCCTGGGCGCAGGTGGCGCCGCATGTGGTGCGCGGCGAGAGCGTGCGCGCGGCGCTGGCGCTGGTGGAGCGGGGCGCGGCGCCGTTCGGGATCGTCTATGCGACCGATGCGAAGGCCTCGGCGAAGGTGCGGGTGGCGGGGCTATTTCCGACGAGCAGCCATCCGCCGATCACCTATCCGGTGGCGCGGCTGAAAGCGTCTGCCAATCCCGAGGCGGAGGGCTTCCGGCGCTTTCTGACCTCGCGTGCGGGCAAGGCGATCTTCGCGCACTACGGCTTCAGCCCGCGTTGAGCGACGGCGCGGTCTGGCAGATCGTGTCGCTGTCGCTGCTGGTCGGCGGCGTCGCGACTTTGGCGGCGCTGCCGGTCGCGTTCGCGCTCGCCTGGCTGCTCGCGCGCGGGCGCTTCCCGGGCAAGGTGGTGCTCGACGCCGCGGTGCATCTGCCTTTGGTGCTGCCGCCGGTGGTGACCGGGTGGCTGCTGCTGCTCGCCTTCGGGCCGAACGGGCCGGCGGGGCGGGTGCTCGCCGATCTGGGTACGGGCGTGCTGTTCCGCTGGACCGGCGCGGCGATCGCGGCGGGGGTGATGGCGCTGCCGCTGATGGTGCGCGCGATCCGGTTGTCGATCGAGGCGGTGGACCGGCGGCTGGAACAGGCATCGCGGACTTTGGGGGCGGGGCGATGGCAGACGTTCGTGCGGATCACGCTGCCGCTGTCGCTGCCCGGCGTGCTGGCCGGCGCGGTGCTGGGCTTTGCGCGGTCGATTGGTGAATTTGGCGCGACGATCACCTTCGTGAGCAACGTGCCGGGCGAGACGCAGACCCTGCCGCTCGCCATCTATGCCGCGCTTCAGCGGCCGGGCGGCGAGGCGATGGTGTGGCGGCTGGCGGCGGTATCCGTGGCGCTGTCGCTGGCGGCGCTGGTCGCGTCCGAGTTGCTGGCGCGAAGGGCGGGGCGGGGCGTGCATGTCCTTTGACGTGGACGTGACATTGCGCCGGGGCGAGGCGCAGGTGGCGTGCGCCTTTGCCGTAGATGGCGGCGCAACGGTGCTGTTCGGCCCCTCGGGCGTCGGCAAGACCAGCGTGCTGCACATGGTGGCGGGGCTGCTGCGGCCCGACGCGGGGCATGTGCGCGTGGCGGGGCGGACTCTGTTCGGCGACCGCGTCAACCTGCCGCCCGAGCGGCGGCGCGCGGGTTACGTCTTCCAGGAGCCACGGCTGTTCCCGCACCTGCGGGTGCGCGCCAACCTGCTGTATGGTGCGCCGCGCGGGGCCGATCCGCGGCCGATCGCGGACACGCTGGACATCGCGCATCTGCTGGATCGCTGGCCGCGTACGCTTTCGGGCGGCGAGGCGCGGCGGGTGGCGATCGCGCGCGCGCTGCTCAGCGACCCCGCCTTCCTGCTGCTCGACGAGCCGCTCGCGTCACTGGACCGCGGGCGGCGCGAGGAGGCGATGCGCGCGATCGAGCGGGTGCGCGACGAGACCGGCCTGCCGATGCTGATCGTCACCCATGATCCGGAGGAGGCGGAACGGCTGGGGCACCGGATCGTGCGGATGTGAAGGATCGATCCTGCTCTCGAAAGATGTCGAAGAACAGGCGCACCGGTTCAATCACCTCCTCCGTCATCCCGCGGAATTCCGCTTCTTTCTGTCTTCTCGGCTGAGGCAAGACAGCGGGGCCCCGGATCAGGTCCGCGGCGACGGTTCAGGGTTGTTGGCTGGGACTCGACCCGCCGTTGGTTGCTGCAGCTTCCGGCATCGGCACCGGCTTCCTCCGCACACCTTCCAGCTCCGCCGGGCCGCGGGCGGGTTCCTCGTCGGCGACGGGCGGCGGCGGGGCCATGCGGATCGCGGCGCGCTTCATGCACTGGCCAGCGGCGCGCTTGAACTCGCGGCAGTTCCACAAGGTGCGTTCGAGATTGGCGCCGCGGTCGCGCAGGTAGCTGAACGACATCGCCGCCATCTGCTGCGGCGACATGGCGGCGGTGAAGGGCATCGCCTCCACATCCGTCCAGCCCATGAACTTGCACCGCTCGCGCTCGCCGCAGGAGGCCTGCGCCATGGCGGCGAAGGTGTCCGCCTGGGCGGGATTTAGGCTGGTAATGAAGGTGTTCGGCTCGCTGGGCAGTGGCATCGCCGTGCGGCCAAAAAAGGGTGTTGCGGCGAGCACCGCGCCGTCGGCATCGGCGAGCGCCGCGCCCAGCTTGTGCGCGTCCGACAGGAAGGCGAGCTTGGCGATCGGCGGCTCGGCGAGCAGTGGCGTGCGGTTGAACGCGGGGCGGGTGCCCCACCAGCCGGTCCAGCGGAAGAACAGGTGGGTGTGGACCTCGGCGATCTTGTCGAGGCTGCTGGACCAATAGGGAACCACCCAGTCGGTGTGATAGTGGGTGGCGAGGCCGACGGTCTTGTCGACATGGCCGGACAAGGCGCGCGACGCGATCTCGCGGGCGCGGCGCCACGCCGCTTCCGAGGGCGTGCGGCGCAGTGCGCCGTCGCAGGTGAAGGTGAACTGGCAGCCGGTGGCGCGCTCGGCCCCCTGGAAGACGACGCCGCACACGCTCTTGGGGAAGGCGGGGTGGCGGAGGCGGTTGAGCACCACCTGCGCCACCGCCTGCTCGCCGACCGCATCATCCCCCGCCTCGTAGAACGCAGCGGCGGCGAGGCAGTCGGTAGCGCGGGCGACCTCGTCCGCCCCGCCCAGCATGCGATAGGGGCGGGCGGGTTCGACGCCATCCGCGACGAACGGCACCCCGGCGTTGAGCGCGCGCGCATCGGCGGGGGCGAGGTTCTGGTACTCGACCGGCTCGACATCGGGGAGAACGGTGGGTGGGACGACCGTCTTGGGGCGAGCCACAGCCTTGGGGCGCGGCGGGAGAGGCGGCGGCGCCCAGCGGATCACCGCGAGCGGCAGCGCGATCGCGGCGAGCGCGATCAGGGCGAGGATGAGGTGGAGGGGGCGGATGCGGCGCAATCGGATCGCTTAAGCAAGGATGTGCTCCCGCGAAGGCGGGAGCCCAGTTTGGGTCCCCGCCGTCGCGGGGACACAAGGTTGATGGGCCGTGGCTCAGCTTTCCGGCAGGAAGTCCGGCACCGACAGGTAGCGCTCGCCGGTGTCGTAGTTGAAGCCGAGCACGCGCGCGCCGTCGGGCAGGTCGGGCAGCTTCTGGAGGATGGCGGCGAGGGTGGCGCCCGAGGAGATGCCGACCAGCATGCCTTCCTCGCGCGCGGCGCGGCGGGCCATGTCCTTGGCGACCGCGGCATCGACCTCGATCACGCCGTCCAGAACCTTGGTGTGAAGGTTCGCCGGGATGAACCCCGCACCGATGCCCTGGATCGGGTGAGGGCCGGGCTGGCCACCCGCGATCACCGGCGAGGCCTGCGGCTCGACCGCGAACACCTTCAGGTTCGGCCAGACCTTCTTGAGCGTCTCGGCGACGCCGGTGATGTGGCCGCCGGTGCCGACGCCGGTGATCAGCACGTCGATCGG
>NZ_JBELLZ010000129.1:0-7038 GCF_042096255.1 Sphingomonas sp.
AGATCAAGGTCAGCGTGCTGATCCACGAGGACGAGACCGAGCTGGCGGTGCGCGTCCTGCATACGGCTTACGGGCTGGACGCAGACGAGGCGGCCTGAAGCCCGAACAGGGCGCGGGCGTTGCCGTAGCGGATCCGCGCCCGCTCCTCGGGGGTAAACGGCAGCGCCTCCAGTGCAGCGAGGCTCTGCGCAAGCGAGAGCTGCGGATAGTCCGAGCCGAACAGCACGTGGTCGACGCCGACGTTGCGGACCGTCCAGACGAACTCCTCCGCGATCGGCGAGCCGGCGACCAGGACGGCGGTGGCGGACAGGTCGAAATAGATGTTGTCGCCGAACAACCCCTCGGCGGTGCGGGCGGCCTTGAGGATGTTCCAGAAGCGGAAGGCCATGCCGCCCAGGTGCGCGAAGACGAATCGCGTCTTGGGTGCCGCTAAGGCCAGGTTGAACAGCGTCTCGCAATCGCCGGGCAGGATGCCGGCATTGTCCATCAGCACGATCACCCCGCGCTCGCCGGCGCGGCGGACCAGCGCCAGCACGCGCGGATCGGCCGCGTCGAGCTTCTGGGTGTGCGGGTGGATCTTGAGCACCTTGACGCCCAACCCGGCGACGCGGTCCAGTTCGTCGAGGGCCGCGGCACCGTCATAGGGGTGAACGGTGGCGATCGGCAGCAGCTTCGGGTGACGCTTCGCCAATGCCAGCAGCGCCTCGTTGGCGGCGCGCACTTCCGCGGGCTTGCCGGCGAGCGCCTGGTTGGGGCCGCCGAACCACATCGTGCCGAGCCCGGCAACGTCGCCGCTCTTCGCCTCATAGTCGCGCAGCGACGCCTCGCCGTCGTGCAGGTGGACATGGGCGTCGAACACCGGCTGCGCCGAGGCGGGCGGGCCGACCAGCAGGGCGGCGATCAGGAGCAGGCGTCGCATCATTCACTCTCCGATCAGGTGCGCCGCCACCTTGCGCCGATGCGGTGCGGCGCGGTGCTCGAACAGGTACATACCTTGCCAGGTGCCCAGCACCGGGCGGCCGCCCGCGACCGGGATCGACAGCGACACCGCGGTGAGTGCGGCGCGCAGGTGGGCGGGCATGTCGTCCGGGCCCTCGTCGTCATGTTCATAGTCGCGGCTCTCGGGGGCGATCCGGGCGAAATAGCGCTCCAGGTCGCGGCGGGCGGCGGGAGCGGCATTCTCCTGGATCAGGAGCGAGCAGGAGGTGTGGCGGACGAACAGGGTGAGCAGGCCGGCGGTGATGCCGCTGCCCGCCACCCAGCGGACGACCTCCGCGGTGAACTCGTGAAGGCCGGCGCCGGGCGTGGCGATGGTGAGTTCGGTCTGCGTCTGCTGCATGGCGGTCGCTTGCCGGAAAGCGCCGCGCGCGGCTAGGGCAGCGGCCATGACCGAAATGCTCTCCACCGGCGCCGAGCGCCTCCATCGCCGCATGGCGCGCGGCGCCGCCTTCCTGGGGTGCGAAGTCGCGATCCTGGGCGGCGCGATGTCCTGGGTAAGCGAGCGCAACCTGGTGGCGGCGATCTCCAACGCCGGCGGCTTCGGGGTGATCGCCTGCGGGGCGATGACGCCCGCGCTGCTCGATGCCGAGATCGCCGCGACCAAGGAGCTGACGAGCAAGCCCTTCGGCGTGAATCTGATCACCATGCACCCCCATCTTTCCGCACTGATCGAGGTCTGCGCCAGCCATCGCGTGGGCCATGTCGTGCTCGCCGGCGGGCTGCCGCCCAAGGGCTCGCTGGAAGCGATCAAGGCGGGTGGCGCCAAGGTGATCTGCTTCGCGCCGACGCTGGCGCTCGCCAAGAAGCTGATCCGCAGCGGCGTCGATGCGCTGGTGATCGAGGGGATGGAGGCGGGCGGGCATATCGGCCCGGTCTCCACCAGCGTGCTGGCGCAGGAAATGCTGCCCGAGATCGCCGAGGCAGTGCCGGTGTTCGTGGCGGGCGGAATCGGCCGGGGCGAGGCGATCGCCGGCTATCTCGACATGGGTGCGGCCGGCGTGCAGCTCGGCACGCGCTTCGTCTGCGCCACCGAATCGATCGCGCACGCCAACTTCAAGCGCGCCTTCATCCGCGCCTCCGCCCGCGACGCGGTGGCGAGCGTACAGATCGACCCGCGCCTGCCGGTGATCCCGGTGCGCGCGCTCAAGAATGCCGGCGGTGAGCTGTTCACCGCCAAGCAGCGCGAAGTGGCGCAATCACTGGACGAGGGCGCGGTGGCGATGGCGGAGGCGCAACTCGCGATCGAGCATTACTGGGCGGGGGCGCTGCGCCGCGCGGTGATCGACGGCGACGTGGAGCATGGCAGCGTGATGGCGGGCCAGTCGGTGGGGATGGTGACCCAGGAAGAGCCGGCGCAGGCGATCATCGCCACGCTGATGGCGGAGGCCGCGCAGGCACTGGAGCGGCGCGCAGCCTGATCGGGACGCTCGGCCCGCCGGGTCAGCCCAGCCGGCCGCTCTTCTCCACCCGCGCCACCACCTCGTCTCGCACCTGCGGGGTGACGAACTTGCCGATTTCGCCGCCGTAGAGCGCGATCTCCTTGACCAGCTTCGACGCGATCGGCTGGAGCGCGACGTCGGCCATCAGGAACACGGTCTCGACCCGGCTGTTCAGCTGCTGGTTCATCCCCGCCATCTGGTATTCGTACTCGAAATCGGCGACGGCGCGGAGGCCGCGGACAATGATGGAGGCCCCTTCCCGCTCGGCGAAGTCCATCAGCAGGCTGTTGAACTGGACGACACGGATGTTGCCCTCGATCCGCGCCACCTCGCGCTCCACCATCGCCATCCGCTCGTCCAGCGAGAACATCGGCGACTTGGACGCATTGGTAGTGACGCCGATCACCAACTCGTCGACCAGCTTCGCGCCGCGCTTGATGATCGAGACATGGCCGAGGGTGATCGGGTCGAACGTGCCCGGATAGACGCCGATACGGTTCACCTGTCCCTCCCCAGAACGAAGCGCGCGATGTCGCGCAGCAGGTCCGCCTCGGGACCGAAGGCATGGAGGTGCGCCACCGCCTGGTCGACCAGCATCGCACAGCGCGCACGCGCCTCCTCGACGCCGAGCAGCGATACGAAGGTCTCCTTGCCCATCGTCTCGTCCTTGCGCAGCCTTTTGCCCGCCAGCACCTCGTCCCCCTCCACGTCGAGCAGGTCGTCCGCGATCTGGAAGGCGAGGCCGACGTCCCGCGCATAGCCGCGCAGGCCGGTACGCCCCTCGGGCGGCAGGCGACCGAGTATCGCGCCCGATTCGACGCAGCAGGCGATCAGCGCGCCGGTCTTCATCGCCTGCAGCCGGCCGACCATGGCGAGCGAGAAGGAGGTGGTCTCCGCCGCAATGTCCATCATCTGGCCACCCGCCATCCCGATCGGTCCCGCGGCACGCGCCAATTCCAGGACCAGATCGGCACGCACGGCGGGATCGGGATGCGTGTCCCGATGCGCGAGCCATTCGAAGGCGAGCGCGTGAAGACAGTCGCCGGCGAGGATCGCGGTCGCCTCGTCGAAGGCCTTGTGGACGGTGGGCTTGCCGCGGCGCAGGTCGTCATCGTCCATCGCGGGCAAATCGTCGTGGATCAGCGAGTAGACGTGGATCGCCTCGATCGCGAGGCCGGTACGCGCCGCATGCTCCGGATCGACCGCGAACAGCCGCGCGGTGGCAGCGACCAGCAATGGGCGAAGCCGCTTGCCGCCACCGATCGCGGCATGGCGCATCGCGGCATACAGGCCGCCCCGCCCGTCGTCCTCGGGCGAGGCCAGCAGGAAGGCGAAGCGGCGGTCGGTTTCGGCCGCGATCTTGACCATGGCGTGCGCCAGGGCCGTCGAGGCGCCGGGAACGGCCGCGACCGCCACCGTCATCCGGCGGCGAACGGCTTGGTGCCGGCCGCGCGCCCTTCCGCATCGGTGCGGATCGCCTCGATCCGGGCCTGGGCCGCATCGAGCCGGTCGGCGCAGCGGGCGCGCAGCGCCGAGCCGCGCTCATAGAGCCGGATCGACTCCTCCAGCGTCTCGTCACCGCTTTCCAGCCGGGTGACGATCGCTTCGAGTTCCTTGAGCGCTGCCTCGAACGAGAGCGCCTCGGGCGCGGGTTCCTCTGCCATCGCCGCAGCTATGGCGTGCGGCGCGGATGAGGGCAACCGCGTGCGGCGCGCATGCGTTCGGCGGGCATGTTCACCAGCACCAATCCCGCCACCGGCGACGTGATCGCCACCCATCCCGAACTCACCGCCGCCGAGGTGTACGCCGCGCTGGATCGCGCGCAGGCGGCCTATCGCGACTGGCGGCTGACCGCGCCGGAGGAGCGCGCCGCGCTGCTCGAGCGGATCGCCGAGCGGTTCGAGGCGGACAAGATGGCGCTCGCGGAAATGGCGACGCGCGAGATGGGCAAGACGCTCAACTCCGCGGTCGCCGAGGTGGAGAAATGCGCGGCGGGCTTTCGCCATTACGCGCAGAACGGGCCGGCGATGCTGGCCGACCCAGAGGTGCCCGGCGCCGCCACCGCGCGCTGGCTGCCGATCGGCGCGGTGCTGGCGATCATGCCGTGGAACTTCCCCTATTGGCAGGCGGTGCGCTTTCTGGCGCCGGCGATCATGGCGGGCAATGTCGCCTTGCTGAAGCACGCCTCCAACGTGCAGGGCTGTGCGCAGGCGATGGTGGACGCGGTGATCGGCGCGGGGGCGCCGGCGGGGCTGTTCCAGAACCTGGCGATCCGCAGCGACACGGTGGCGGAGCTGATCGCCGACCCGCGCGTCGCGGCGGTGACGCTGACCGGCAGCGAGGGCGCGGGCATGGCGGTGGCGCAGGCGGCGGGCAAGGCGCTGAAGAAGGTGGTGCTGGAACTGGGCGGCTCCGATCCCTTCATCGTGCTGCCTTCCGCCGATCTGGAGAAGGCGGTGGAGACCGCGGCCAAGGCGCGGGTGCAGAATGCCGGCCAGTCGTGCATCTGCGCCAAGCGGATGATCGTCCATGCCGAGGTCTATGACGCCTTCCTTGAGGGGTTCGTGGCGGCGATGGCGCGCGTGAAGGCGGACGATCCGATGGATGCGGCGAGCGACATCGGTCCGCTTTCCAGCGAGGCGCAGCAGCAGACGGTGCTCGATCAGATCGCGATGCTGGAGAAGGCGGGCGCGCGGCGGCTGGTCGGCGGCGAGGCGCTGCCGGGCAAGGGCGCGTATCTGTCCGCGGGCGTGCTGGTCGACGTGCCGGCGGACGATCCGGTGGCGGAGGAGGAGTTGTTCGGCCCCGTGGCGACGGTGTTCCGCGCCGATGACTTCGACCATGCGATCCGGCTGGCCAACGCGGTGCCGTTCGGGCTGGGATCGAGCGTGTGGACGCAGGATGCCGGGGAGCGCGAGCGGCTGATCCGCGACCTCGACTGCGGGATGACCGCGGTGAACGCGATGCTGGCGAGCTCGCCGGAAGCGCCGTTCGGCGGCACCAAGCGCTCGGGCCACGGGCGCGAGCTGGGGCCGTGGGGCATGCACGAGTTCATGAACCTGAAGACGGTGTGGGGCTGATCAGAGCCCCGCCGCAGGCCAGCCCTGGGCAGCCGCCAGCGCCGCGGCGATCTCGGCGGCGAGCAGCGCGCCTTCCTCGCCGTTGGTCATCACCACCAGTCCGTCGCCGGTCTCGGCGAAGATCATCGCCAGCGCGCGATAGCCGACATTGCTGCCGCGATGGCCGAAGCGGAGCGTGGCGCCCTTGCCGGCGATCTCCAGGCCGAGGCCGTAGCCGGGAGAGGTACGCGCGATCATCTCGCGCGCGGCCTCGCTGTTCAAGCTCCCGAACAGGCGAGCGAGATCGGCGGGCGTGGTCCACAGGCCCGCGGCAGCCGCCTCCGGGTAGAGGTGCCAGCCGCCGGGGACGACCTGCCCCGCGGCATGGCCGCGCGCTGCGCCGGGCGGTGCGACGAAGCCGCTCGCCGTCATGCCGAGCGGGCGCAGCACCTCCGCCTCCGCCAGCGCGGGATAGGGGCCGAGCGCGTCGGTGACCGCGAGTTCGGCGACCTCATAGCCGCCGCCCGAATAGGAGAAAGCGCCCGGCGGCGTGGCGGAGCGCACCGCCTCGGTGTTCGCGGGCGGCGTGCCATCGAGGATCTGAGGCAAAGTCGGCAGCGGCGCACCTTGCGGATAGCCGGGAAAGCCGTGGACGCCCAGCCCGGCGGTATGGCCGAGCAGCGCACGCAGGGTGAGGCCGGGCGGCGGGCGCCAGCGCTTCAGGTAGCGCGCGACATCCGTGTCGAGATCGAGCGCACCGCGCCCCGCCAGCCGCACGATCGTCAGCGCTGCGACCGTCTTGCTGATCGAGGCGGCCTGGAAGGCGGTGGCGGCGGTGACCGGCGCGCAGGTGGCGGCATCGCGCACCCCCCAGCCCCGCGCCCAGGCGAGCGCGCCGCGGCGGATCAGCGCGACGCCGACGCCGGGCACCTTGTGGTGGCGCATCCGCGCGGCGAGCGGTTCGCCCGCGACCTTTGCCTCCAGCGCGCGGGTGGCCACATTCTGGACGCCGCCGAGTTCGGAGGCTGGCCAGGCGCAGGCGAGCGCGGGAGCCGGGAGAAGTGCCGCACCGAGAAATGCGGCGAGGCGGATCAACGCAGCGCGGCGCGCGTCCAGGTGACCAGAACGGTGGCGCCGCCGATGCCGACCTTCACCATCGATTCAGCCTTGGCGACATCCGCCTTGGCATCGGCAAGGTCGATGTCGAACGTCAGGCTGGAATGGGAGGGACGGGCCGCGATCGCGACCAGCAGCAGCGCGAATGCCCCGAGCGTGATCCTGCGGCGGTTCATCGAACATCTCCCTCTCGCGACCGCGTCTATCACGCCCGCGCGACGACTACAACTGTCATCGTTCGCGTGTGGCAAGGAAACGTACCTTCGAATAGCGATCGGCAATGTAGCCGACCTCCCAGGCCGATTTGGCGAGGAACACGGGATTGCCGTCGCGGTCCTTGGCCAGGGCGGCGCGGTTGAGGTCGGTGAAGTCCTTGAGGTCCGCCGCCTCCCCTGCGATCCAGCGCGCGGTGTCGAACGGCGCGG
>NZ_JBELLZ010000130.1:0-6976 GCF_042096255.1 Sphingomonas sp.
CCTTGTGGGAGAGGGAGGGGCCCGCTCGGCGTCAGCCGAGTGGGAGGGTGAGGGGGCTGAGGCTTTCGATCCGAGCCTCGCTCCCCCTCACCCTTCCGCGCCTTCGGCGCTCCCTCCCTCTCCCACAGGGGGAGAGGGAAATGGGGCCACCCTCCGCGAGCTTGCGCTCGACGCCATCGCCCGCACGCGGTGGGTGCCCGCGCGGGCGGAAAACCGGATCAGATCGATGGTCGAGGGCCGCCCGGATTGGGTGATCAGCCGCCAGCGAGCGTGGGGGGTGCCGATCGCGCTCTACGTCCACCGGCGCACGGGCGCGTATCTCAACGATCCCGCGGTCAACGCGCGCATCCTCGCTGCTTTCCGCGAGGGCGGGGCGGATGCGTGGTTCACCGCGGATCACCGGACGCTGCTCGGGTCCGACTACGACCTCGCCGATTACGAGCCGCAGCAGGACATTCTCGACGTGTGGTTCGACAGCGGCTCCACCCACGCCTTCGTCGTCGAGGCGCGCTATGGCGAGGGGACGAGGGCGGACCTGTATGTCGAGGGATCGGACCAGCATCGCGGCTGGTTCCAGTCCTCGCTGCTGGAGAGCTGCGGCACGCGCGGGCGGGCGCCCTATGATGCGGTGCTGACCCATGGCTTCGCCCTGGACGACAAGGGGCGAAAGATGTCCAAGTCGCTCGGCAACGTCGTCGATCCGCTCAAGATCATCGGCGAGAGCGGCGCGGACATTCTCCGCATGTGGGTCGCCTCCACCGACTATTTCGAGGACGTGCGGATCGGCAAGAATGCGCTCGGCGGGGCGTCGGATTCGTATCGCAAGCTGCGCAACACCTTCCGCTACCTGCTCGGCGCGCTCGACGGGTACAGCGATGCCGAGGCGCTGCCGGTGGCGGAATGGCCGGAGCTGGAGCGGTACGTGCTCCACCTCCTCCACGCGCTCGACCGCGAACTGCGCGCGGCGGCGGATAGCTATGAGTTCGGCCGCTACATGCGGGCGCTGACCGATTTCGCCAACGAGGACCTGTCGGCGTTCTTCTTCGATATCCGCAAGGATTCGCTCTATTGCGACGCGCCGGGCGATCCCAAGCGGCGGGCGTACCGGACGCTGCTGGATGTGCTGTTCCACGCGCTGGTGCGCTATGCCGCGCCGGTCATTTGCTTCACCGCCGAGGAGGTGTGGCAGGCGCGCTACCCGAGCGAAGACGGGTCGGTGCACTTCCTGGAATGGCCCGAACTGCCGGCCGAGGCGGCGGAGGACGTCGCCGCGCGCTGGTTGGAAGTGCGGCGTTTGCGCGAGCGGGTGACCGAGGCGATCGAGCCGCTGCGCCGCGAGAAGACGGTGCGCTCCAGCCTGGAGGCGGAGGTGACCGTGCCCGAAGCACCGCTGTTGCCGGACGCGCTGGCGGAGGTGTTCATTGTCGCCAAGGTGGAGACCGCGCCCGAGGTGAGCGTGACGCGCACCGATTATGACAAGTGCGGCCGCTGCTGGCGGCACTTGCCCGAGGTGGTGGACGGCGGCCTGTGCGACCGCTGCGCCTCGGTGGTGGAGGTGGCGGCGTGAGGGTGCCCGCGCTGGGCCTTTCCGTAGCCGTCGTCCTGTTCGTGGCCGATCAGTTGGTGAAGTGGCTGGTCACCGGCCCGCTCGGCATCGCCGCTTTGGGCGACGTCCACACCATCCTGCCGATCTTCGACCTGCGCTTCGTCCCCAACGTCGGGGTGTCGCTGGGGCTGTTCGCGGCAACCAGCGACACCACGCGCTGGCTGCTGGTCGCCTTCACCGGGGCGATCGCGGCGGGGGTGCTGGTGTGGCTGTGGCGCGAACAGGCGCGTTGGGACCAGATCGCGCTGGGGCTGGTGCTGGGCGGCGCGCTGGGCAACATTCTGGATCGTGTCCGGCTCGGCTATGTGGTGGACTATGCTGACCTGCACCTCGGCGAGTGGCGGCCATTCCTGGTCTTCAACGTCGCCGATGCGGCGATTACGATCGGCGTGCTGATTTTGCTGGCGCGCGCGCTGTTCACGCGCGACAAGCCCGCCGCACCGGCCAAGGCGGATGCGGCAGCGGTTTCGGAGGAAGTGAATGCGTAACGTCGTCCTGATCTGCGGCCTCGGCCTGGCGCTCACCGCCTGCGGCCACCGCGGCTTCGATCGCGACCGGCCGGACGAGTTCGCGGTCGCGCGCCAGGCGCCGCTGGTGATCCCGCCCGACTTCTCGCTGGTCCCGCCGCAGCCGGGTGCCGCACGCACCCAGACGACGACGGGTCAGGACCAGACGCTGGAGGCGCTGTTCGGGCCGGATGCGGCGCGCAGCGCGGCGGAGCGTGGCGCGCTGAACCAGGCGGGTGCCGGCTCGGGCACCGAAGTGGGCGTGCGCAGCAATGTCGGCGACCCGCAGACCAATGTGGTCGACAAGGGTCAGACCACCAGCGCGATCGTCGCGGCGCCCGAGGGTGACAATCCCGAGGCGCAGACCAGCGCGCCGCAGTAACGCCGCGCGGGGAGTGCACCCCCGCGTCAGACAAATCTGGAAGCGCGGCCCCTCGCCGGGTCGCGTTTCCGTGCGTCTGCTGCGGGCCGGCGCGGATGTCCCGCAACTGTCATAGAGCGCGCCTAGGCGGCCCCGAAAGACAAAAGGGGTTCCCATGCATCGCAGTTCCGTGTTCGCGACGATCGCCGTCGCCTGCCTCGCCACGCCCGTGCTTGCGCAGGAAGCGCCGCCGGCGGACGTGGGCGCGGACATCGTCGTCACCGCCCAGCTGCGCGAGCAGGACGCGCTCGACGTGCCGATCGCGGTGACCGCGGTGACCGACGACCAGATCAAGCGGCTGGGCCTCAACGAGTTCGAGCAGGTCGCGCGCTTCGTGCCGGGCTTCTCCGTGCAGAACCAGTCGCCCAACAATCCCGGCTTCGTGGTGCGCGGCATCACCTCCGACAGCGGCAGCGCGTTCAACGAGCCGCGCGTCTCGGTCTATCAGGACGGCGTCTCGATCGCCAAGTCGCGCGGCTCCTACGTCGAGTTGTTCGACATCGAGCGGGTCGAGGTGGCGAAGGGGCCGCAGTCGACGCTGTACGGCCGCGGCGCGCTGATCGGCGCGGTGAACGTGGTGCAGAGCAAGGCCAATCCCGACGCGGTCGAGGGCTATGCGCGTGGCAGCTACGGCAATTACAACGCCTGGCTGGCCGAAGGCATGATCAACCTGCCGACCGGTGACGGCGGCGCGATCCGCCTGGCGGGCCGCGTGCGCGAGCGCGACGGCTATGTCGACAACCTGCTGGGCGGGCGCGACTTCAACTCGGCGCGGACCTGGGCGGTGCGCGCCAGCGTCCACCAGGAGATCGGCCCGGTCAGCCTCGACATCATCGGCAATTACCAGAAGGACACGCCCGCGGGCACCGCCTTCAAGTCGATCGCCTATCGCCCGACCGATCCGGTCACCGGCGAGGTGATCGGCGATGCGGGCCGCAACAGCGGCGCGGCGCTGGCGCCGGGCGCGGGCTTCGAGGGCGGGCGGCCGCTGGGTCTGCGCCGCGAGGTCGGCGGCGCGACCGGCATCGCCAACTGGGAGTTCTCCGACGCGCTGCGGCTGACCTCCATCACCGCCTATCGCGAGTTCGACGCGCTGGAGATCTTCGACGCGGACGGCATCTCACTGCCCGTACTGACGGCGGCCGAGGATGCGCACGGCAACCAGTTCAGCCAGGAGCTGCGGCTGACCTATGAGGCCGGCCCGCTCACCGCCTTCGTCGGCGGCAGCTATTTCTTCGAGGACGGTTACCAGCGCACGCCGGCGCAGTTCGACGAGCGCGTGCTGCTGGCGCGGCTGACCGGCCAGCTCGCCGGGCCGATCCCCGGCCGCCCCGCCACCGATCCGGCGCCGCTCGCCGTGTTCGGCAACACCGCCTTCACCGGCGCTTTGCTCCAGGGCGTCGCCGCCGCCCGCGGGCTGGCGCTACCGGCGGCACAGGCGCAGGCGATCGCCGCCAACCTGCGCGGCGACTATCTGGAAACCAGCACCAACCGCGCGCGCACCAACGCTTTCGACGTGTTCGGCGACGTGACGTTTCGGATCACCGATCGGTTCGAGATCGGCGCGGGCCTGCGCTACACGCGCGACGACAAGTATAGCGGGTTCAGCTCGGCGGTGGTCAACGGCCGCTCGGTGCTGGGCGGGCTGATCGGCGCGCTGTCGCAGCCGGCGGCGGTGCGCGACGCGCTGCTGGGCGCTTTGGCGGTGCCGGGCGCGCCGTTCATCCCCACGTCGGCCACTTATCCGGTGCCGCCGTTCGGCCTGGGCGCGCAGCCCACCGCGGGCAATGGCGGCATCGACAGCGCCGATCTCGACAATGACGGCTTCTCATGGCGTGCGCTCGCCCGTTACGAGGTGTCGCCCTCGGCCAGCCTCTACGCCAGCTACGCGCGCGGCCGCCGCCCGGCGATCCTGACCGCGGCGGCGCCCCCCGCCCCGCTCGGCGCGGCGCGGCTGAACGTGTTGCCCGAGGAGACGGTGGACAGCTGGGAGCTGGGTGCCAAGACCGCGACGCTCGGTCGCCGGCTGTTCGTCGACGGATCGGTGTTCTACTACAAGTATCGCAACTTCCAGACGACCGAGCAGCAGGGGACGATCTTCGTCACCACCAATGCCGGCCGCGCCGAGAGCTACGGCTTCGAGGGGCAGATGCGCTGGGTGCCGACCGACGCCATCACCGCCTTCGCCACTTATGCCTACAACCACAGCCGCTTCAAATCGGGCGTACGCGACGGCAACCGCTTCCGCCTGTCGCCCGACCATGCCGCCTCCTTCGGCGCGATCGTGGGCGTGCCGCTGGGCGCGGACGCGGGCCGCATCACGCTGACCCCCAGCGTCACCTGGCAGAGCCGCGTCTTCTTCGATGACGACAACGACCGGGCGGTGCTCCAGGCGCAGGGACTGGTGCCGGACAACGTGCGCGACGAGTTCCAGAACGGCTATGCGCTGGTCAATGCGCGCCTGGGCTATGAGAGCCCCGCCGGCTGGCAGATCGAGGCGTTCGTGGAGAATGCCTTCGACAAGAGCTATATCAACGATGCCGGCAACACCGGCGACGGCCTGGGCCTGCCGACCTTCATCGCCGGCAACCCGCGCTTCTACGGTGTCGCCGCCACCTTCCGGTTCGGAGGCCGCTGATGCGCATCACCCGTCGTTCCGCGCTCGGCCTGGTCGGCGCCGGCGCGCTCGCCCCCGCGGTCGCCGCCGAGCGGCCCCAGGCGGCGATCGCCTTTCGCCACGGGATCGCCAGCGGCGATCCGACCGCGCGGGGCGCGATCCTGTGGACGCGGGTGACGCCGCCGGCCGGGCACCAGGCACCGGTGGCGGTCGAGTGGCAGGTCGCCGAGCTTGCCGGCGGCGCGGTGGCGGAGCGCGGCCGGGCGGATGCGCGGGCGGCACGCGACTATACCGTCAAGGTCGAGCCGACCAAGCTCAAGCCCGGCCATGACTATCGCTATTGGTTCGAGGCGGCGGGCGTCCGCTCTCCCGAAGGCCGGTTCCGGACACTGCCGGAGGGCAAGGTCGCCGACCTGACGCTGGCGGTGGTGTCGTGCCAGCTCTACGCGGGCGGGCTGTTCAACGCCTATGACGCGATCGCGAAGCTGGAGCGGCTCGACGCGATCGTCCACCTCGGCGACTATATCTACGAATATGGCCGCGACGGCTATGGTGCCGAGATCGCCGCCAAGCTGGGCCGTCAGGTCGAGCCGCCGCACGAGATCGTTACGCTGGCCGACTATCGCACCCGCCACGCGCAGTACAAAACCGACCCCGACCTCCAGGCGGCGCACGCCCGCGCCGCGATGATCGCGGTGTGGGACGATCACGAGACCACCAACGACAGTTTCCGCGAAGGCGCGCAGAACCACCAGCCCGAGACCGAAGGGGATTGGGCGAAGCGCAAGGCCGCTGCGATGCAGGCCTATTTCGAATGGATGCCGATCCGCGATCCGCAGCCGGGCCGACCGTGGGAAGCGATCAACCGCACCTTCCAGTTCGGTGACCTCGCCACGCTGGCGATGGTGGAAACGCGGCTGCTCGCGCGCAGCCAACAGGCCGAGTTCAAGGGCGCGACGCCCGACCCCGCCGCCTTCGCCGCGGTGCTGGCGGAGCGCAACCGGCCCGATCGCGAGCTGCTGGGCGAGGCGCAGCGCGCCTGGCTGGAGGGCGAGCTCGCCGCCTCGGTCAAGGCGGGGCGGCCGTGGCAGGTGCTCGGCAACCAGGTGGTGATGGCGCGCGTGCCCGGCCCCGATCTTGAAAAGCTGCTGCTGCCCGAGCAGCGCGCGATGCTGGGCCAGCTGCCCGGCGCGATCGCAGCGCGGGTGATGGCGGCGCAGGCCTCGTACAAGGCGGGCCTGCCCTTCAACCTCGACAGCTGGGACGGCTATCCCGCCGCGCGCGAGCGGCTGTACCAGAGCTTCCACCGCGCCGGATCACGCCCGCTGGTGCTTTCGGGCGACAGCCACGCCTTCTGGGCGAATGCGCTCGCCGACGAACAGGGCAAGGCGGTGGGCTCGGAATTCGGCACGTCGGCTGTCTCCAGCCCGTCCGTCGGCGATTCGCTGCCACAGGTGCCGCTCGGCACCTTCCTGGAGAAGTCCGGCGAGGAAGTGCAGTTCTGCGACCAGCGCGCCAAGGGCTTCATCCTGCTGGAATTGACGCCGGAGCGCGCCTCGGCGGACTATCGCGCTGTGTCGACCATCTTCGCCAAGCCCTATGCGGTGCAGTCGCTCGCCCGCTTCGAGGTCGATGCCGCGTCGGGGACGATGCGCAGGGCGTGAGTACGGCTCCGGCGCAACATCGCGCCGGAGCGGCCCGCCCGACGGACGGCACCTGCCTGAATGTCGATGATGGCGACCGCCGTCGCTGGTGACCCCTACGGGACTCGAACCCGTGTTTTCGCCGTGAGAGGGCGACGTCCTAGACCGCTAGACGAAGGGGCC
>NZ_JBELLZ010000131.1:0-6821 GCF_042096255.1 Sphingomonas sp.
ATATGGTGGGCGCGTTCCTGGCGGGCGCGGTGCTGGATGCGGAGTGGTTCGGTCGCGAGCGGATGGACCGACTCCGCGAAGTCATTCTGCTCACGGTGATGCCGGTGTTCTTCCTGTCCACCGGGCTCCGCACCACCTGGACGATGGGCGGACCGGCGGTGTTCGGCGCGGCGGCGCTGCTGCTGGCGGCATCGGTGGGCGGCAAGCTGGCCGGCGTGCACCTCGCCGGGCGGCTGCTGGGGTGGAAGCCGGGCGAGGCGTCGCTGATCGGGTGGCTGCTTCAGACCAAGGCGCTGATCATGATCATCTTCGCCAATATCCTGCTCGACAAGGCGATCATCACCAATGCGACCTTCACCGCGCTGCTGCTGATGGCGGTGGCGAGCACGATGCTGACCATTCCGGTGGTGGCGCCGCGGCTCAAGCGGCTGGAGAGCGCCCCGGCCGAGGCGCCCGCCCCCGCTCAGTCCTTCCAGCCCCAGTAGAGCTGCGCCGGCGGCACGTTCCACCATTCCATGTCATGATCGATCCGCTCGAAATGCGGGGCCATAAAGTCCCGGCACTTGGGGCTGAACTGATAAACCAGGAAGGCGCCGCCCGGGCGGATCACCCGGTGCGTCGCGGCGGCGATCTCGGCGCCCACGCCCGGTGGCAGCGTAGAGAAGGGCAGGCCCGAGAGAACGTAGTCCGCGGATGGGTGGCCATGATCCGCGACGATCGCCTCGACATCCGCGGCCGAGCCGTTGATCGCGACAAAGCGCGAATCGCCGATGCGCCGGCCCAGGTAGCGGATGAAGTCCGGATTGGTATCGATTGCGATCAGCTGTGCGTCCGGCGCCATCCGCTCCAGAATCGGACGGCAGAAGGTGCCGACGCCGGGGCCGTATTCGATGAACAGCTTGCAATTGGCCCAGTCGACCGGCTTCAGCATGCGGTCGATCAACCGGTCCGAGGAGGGGATGATCGACCCGACCATCACCGGATGCTTGACGAAGCCGCGGAAGAACATGCCCCAGGGCGTCGGCATGCGTTGGGGGCGGGCGCGTCCGCGGCGCAGCGCGGCGGTCGGGTTGGGCATGGAGATCCTTCGAAACCGTAATGCCATGCGTCCGTGGCACGGGCGGCAAACGTCGTGCAAGCGAGAACGGTTGCACTGGTGTGACACGGGGGTAATCGAACCGTCATGGTACAGGACCGGACCGGACAGATTGCGGTGATCTTCGCCAACCAGCGCACCGCGGCGGACGACCCCGGCTATGCGGCGGCGGCCGAGGCGATGGACGCGCTCGCCGCGGCGCAGCCGGGCTATCGCGGTATCGAGAGCGCGCGCGGTGCGGACGGCTTCGGCATCACCGTCAGCTATTGGGCGGACGAGGCGAGCGCGATCGCCTGGCGCGAGCAAGCGGAGCACGCCGCCGTGCGCGCGATCGGGCGCGAACGCTGGTATCGATCCTATGACCTCCAGGTCGCGCGGATCGAGCGTTCCTATGGATGGGCGCGATGACGGGCGGGTTCGACCGCCGCTTCGCCCTGATGTTCGTGGTGATGCTGACCATCGCCGCGGGCAATACCGCGCTGCAGTCGGTGCTGCCCGCGCTGGGCCGGTCGTTGGGCGTGCCCGACAGTGCGGTGGCGGCCGCCTTCTCGGTCTCCGCGTTGCTGTGGGTGATCGCCGCGCCGCTCTGGGCCAACCGGTCGGACCGGCACGGGCGGCGCGCGATGATCCTGCTCGGCATGGGCGGCTATGCGCTGAGCCTCACCGTGTGCGGGCTGTTCCTGGCGGCGGGGATCAACGGCTGGATCGCGGGCACCACCGCCTTCCTGCTCTTCATCTTCGGCCGGCTGATCTATGGCAGCCTGGGCGCCGCCGCGCCGCCGGCGGTGCAGGCGCTGGTGGCGGGCGAGACCACGCGCGAGGAACGCACCAAGGCGCTGACCCTGCTCGCCTCCGCCTTTGGCCTCGGCACGATCGCGGGCCCGGCGGTGGCGCCCTACCTGCTGCTGGGTCATCTGGGGGAGATCGAGATCGGGCTGGCGGGGCCGGCCTTCGTGTTCGCGCTGTTCGGCGTGGGCGTGTTCGTCGCGGTGTACCGGATGCTGCCGGACGACCGCGCCGCGGTGCGGGACCCGGAGGCGCATGGCGCCGCCAGCGCCTATCCCTCGATCGGCGGCCAGCCGACCGGCGCCAACGTGCGCGCCGCCACCGGCAGCCGGGTGGAGCGCGTCCGCTGGACCGATCCGCGCATCCGCGGCTGGATGATTGCCGGGCTGGTGATGGGCCATGCGCAGGCGATGACCGGGCAGGCGATCGGCTTCCTCGTGATCGACCGGCTGGCCCTGCCGCCGACGCAGGCGCTCGAATCGACCGGCATCGTGCTGATCATGGGCGCAGGCGCGGCGCTGCTGGCGCAATGGGGAATCATCCCGACGCTCAACCTGAAGCCTCGCGCACTGGTGCTGAGTGGACTGGTGCTGGCGGCGGCGGGGACGGCGCTGACCGGGCTCGCCACCTCGCTCTACGGGATCGCAACCGCCTTTGCGCTGGCGAGCCTGGGCTTCGGCTTTACCCGCCCGGGCTTCACCGCAGGATCGAGCCTGGCGGTGGGCGCGGCGGCGCAGGGCAATGTCGCGGGCAAGGTGACCAGCGTCAACGGCGCGAGCTTCGTGCTGGGGCCGTCGATCGGGGTGGGCCTGTACGAACTGTGGCGCCCCCTGCCCTATCTGGTCGCGGGGGCGGCGTGCCTGGTGCTGTTCGCCTATGGCTGGGCGACGCTGCGGGACGCCTCCAAACCCGTTTGTGGTGAGTAGAGATTGAGCGCAGCGAAGGCTCGTATCGAACCACATGGTCACGCCATGTCCTTCGATACGCCACTTCGCTGCGCTCAGCGGCTACTCAGGACGAACGGTCCTGCTTTGCCTTACTCCCGGTTCCGCGGCGTCAGTTGTCCCGGCGAGATGAAGCCGATCGAGGTCATCGCGCTGGCCTCCTGCTTCAGCTTCGCCGCGATCTGCTCATATTCGCGCTCGGTCTCGGGCGTCACGCTGGCGCGCGATTCGTCAAGCGCCTTCTCGAAATCGGCCATGTAGACCTCGCGCGCGCCGAGCGAGCGGCGGAGCGCGATCAGGCCGGCGCGGCGGACCACGTCGCCGAGGTCCGCGCCGGTGAACCGGTCGGTGCGGCGCGCGACCAGGTCGAGATCGACGTCATTGGCGAGCGGCATCTTCTCGGTCTGGATGCCGAGAATGCGGCGGCGGCCGGGCAGGTCGGGCACGCCGACATAGATCAGCTCGTCGAAGCGGCCGGGGCGGAGCAGCGCGGGGTCGATCAGGTTGGGGCGGTTGGTGGCGCCGATGACGACCACCGATTGCAACTCCTCCAGCCCGTCCATCTCGGCGAGGATGGTGTTGACCACCCGCTCGGTGACGTTGGGCTCGCCCAGCCCGCCGCCACGCGCGGGGACGAGGCTGTCGAGCTCGTCGATAAAGATCACCGTGGGCGCGACCTGGCGGGCGCGCTGGAACAGCCGGGCGATCTGCTGCTCGCTCTCGCCATACCATTTCGACAGGAGGTCGCTGGACTTGGTGGCGATGAAGTTCGCCTCCGCCTCGCGCGCCACCGCCTTCGCCAGCAGGGTCTTGCCGGTGCCGGGGGGGCCGTAGAGCAGGAAGCCCTTGGCCGGGCGGATGCCGAGCCGGCGGAACGCGTCGGGGTCCTTCAAGGGCAGCTCGACGCCCTCCTTGAGGCGCATCTGCGCGTCGTCAAGCCCGCCGACATCCTCCCATCGCACCGTGGGCGCCTGCACCATCACCTCGCGCATCGCGCTCGGCTGGACGCGCTTGAGCGCCTCGGTGAAGTCCTCGCGGGTCACCGCCAGCGTGTCGAGCACCTCGGCGGGAATCGTGCGCTCCTCCAGGTTGAGGCGCGGCATGATCCGGCGCACCGCCTCGATCGCCGCCTCGCGGGTAAGCGCGGCGAGGTCGGCACCGACGAAGCCGAAGGTGGTACGGGCGAGCTCGGCCAGGTCGACCTTGTCACCCAGCGGCATGCCGCGGGTGTGGATACCCAGGATCTCGCGGCGGCCGCGCTCGTCGGGCACGCCGACGATGATCTCGCGGTCGAACCGGCCGGGGCGGCGTAGTGCCTCGTCGATCGCCTCGGGGCGGTTGGTGGCGGCGATGACGACCAGGTTGGCGCGCGCTTCCAGCCCGTCCATCAGGGTGAGCAGCTGCGCGACGAGACGCTTCTCGGCCTCGCCCGACACCTGGCCGCGCTTGGGCGCGATCGAGTCGATCTCGTCGATGAAGACGATTGAGGGCGCGCTCTTCGAGGCTTCCTCGAACACGTCGCGCAGCCGCTTCTCGGACTCGCCATAGGCCGAGCCCATGATCTCGGGGCCGTTGATCAGGAAGAACTGCGCATCGCTCTCGTTCGCCACCGCGCGCGCGAGCCGCGTCTTGCCGGTGCCGGGCGGCCCGTGGAGCAGCACGCCCTTGGGCGGATCGACGCCCAGGCGCTGGAACAGCTCGGGATAGCGGAGCGGCAGCTCCACCATCTCGCGCAGTTGGTCGATGGTGGCGGCCATGCCGCCAATGTCGTCATAGGTGACGTCGGCGCGCCGGGCCTCCTGCGGCTCTTCATATTCCGCGCGGAGTTCGACGTCGGTGTTCTCGTCGATGTGGACCACGCCCTTGGGAGCGGCCGAAACGACGACCAAGCGGATCTCCTGGAGCGCATAAGCGGGGGCGCTGACGAACTGCTGCATGCCCGGCGGCATGTTCTGGACGCGCTGGTGCCCGGCGGTGGCGACCACGTCGCCCTGACAGAGCGGGCGGCCGAAGAAGACGCGCTTCAGGGCGTTGTTCGAGCCCTGGAGGCGCAGGTTCTGCTGCGCGGGGGCGAAGACGATGCGGGTCGCCGGCTTCGATTCGGCGCGGCGCACCTCGACGAAATCGCCCGAGCCGACGCCGGCATTCGCGCGCTGGAGCCCGTCGATGCGGATCAGCTCCAGCCCCTCGTCCTCGGCATAGGGGCCGACGGCGCGCGCCGGCGTCACCTTCTTGCCGACGACCTCGACGACGTCGCCGTCGGCCAGCTCCAGCGCCGCCATCACCGAACGGGGAAGATGCGCGATGCCGCGGCCCGAATCCTCGGGTCGCGCGTTCGCCACCTGGAGCTTGCGCGTCGGTACCTCGCTGTCGGCCATCTGTTCCCTCGCTCTCGGTCGCTTCGAAGCGCGATAGATAGGGGCGAGGTTCCCGCCGGGACAGAGGGGGAGTGCTAACAAGAAAAAAGGGCCGGCCCGAAGGCCAGCCCATGAAAGTTTTTAGGAGAGGATGCCTGAAAGGCCCGCCCTAAATGCTGTGAGAGCGTTCATTGTGCAAGTGCGAAATGATCGACGCCGAGTTGCATTTTTTGCAACTTAGTCGCTGACGTGCTTGTCCGAACCCCTGCCGAACCGGCATGATGCACCGCACGATGCGCCGCCTCCCCCCCCTCACCGCCATCGAAGCGTTCGTCGCGGTCGCCCGGCTGGGCTCCGTCAAGGCGGCGGCACAGGAGCTTGCTCTCTCCGCACCGGCGCTGAGCCGGCGGGTGCAGACGCTGGAGCGGTTCATCGGCCGGCCGTTGTTCGCGCGCCGGCACCAGGCGATGGTGCCCAATGCCGATGGCGAGCGGCTGCTGGCCCAGATCGCGCCGGCGATCGACCAATTGTCCGATGCGGTGGAGGCGATGACCAGCGGCGACGAGGTGTTGCGGCTGCGGCTGGGCGTGCTGCCGTTGTTCGCCTCGCAGCGGCTGTTCCCGCGACTGGGCGAGTTGCGCACCGCGCATCCCGAGCTTCACCTCGACATCGACACCGCCGCGCACGGCATCACCCGGCTGGGCGAAGGGCTGGATGCGGTGATCGCGCTCGCGAGGGATATCGACCCGGCGCTCTATGCGCACCGGCTCGATCGCAACAAGGTCTATGTGATCGGCGCACGCGCGCTGGTGGAGCGGGCCGATCCGGTGGTGCGGCCCGAGCAACTTTCGCGGCTGACGGTCTTGCTGCACCGCGAGATGAGCGAGAACCTGACCGCCTGGCGGCAGGCGGCGGGCGTGCCGGACGTGGAGCCGGCGGCGATCGACCTCTTCGATTCGGGCCCGCTGATGCTGGAGGCCGCGGCGCAGGGGCTGGGCGTCGCCTTCATGCACGAGAGCCATTACCTAGACGCCAACGATCCGCGGCTGGTGCCGCTGTTCGACGTGGAGGTGACCAGCCCGTACAGCTATTGGTTCGTCTGCCGCCCTAGGGCATTGCAGCTGAAGCCGGTGCGGCTGTTCCGCGACTGGCTGGTGGGGACTTTGGGCGCAGAGCGCACGACGCAAGCGTAGCTGGCGACGAGACGCACAAGCCCGGCCGGCGTAACGCAGCTACGACCGACGACTTGGGCTTTGCCCAAGTCGCCTTGGCCGAATGTGACGATCAATCATCGGCCCCGCCGCGGCAAAGCCGCGTCTGGCGGGTTCGCGGAGCGACCCGCCGGCCGGCCTTGGGCGTCTCCGATCCAGCTGAGCTGGTCCGGTGCGCCCTTCAGCTCGCGCGTGCCTTGACGATCTTGCCCGGCTCGCGGGGCGGCTCGCCCTTGGGAAGCGCGTCGATCAGGTCCATGCCCTCGGTCACCTCGCCCCAGACGGTGTACTGGTTGTCGAGGAAGCGGGCGTCGTCGAAGCAGATGAAGAACTGCGAGTTAGCGCTGTTGGGATCGTTGGTCCGCGCCATCGAGCAGACGCCGCGGACGTGCGGCTCCTTGTTGAACTCCTGCTTCAGATTGGGCTT
>NZ_JBELLZ010000132.1:0-6790 GCF_042096255.1 Sphingomonas sp.
CGTATGCCGGACAACGGCAATCTCGACAAGGCCCGCCGCCTGCTGTGGCCGATCAAGCAGAAGTACGGCCAGCGGCTCAGCTGGGCGGACCTGTTCATCCTTGCCGGCAATGTCGCGATCGAATCGATGGGCGGGCCGAGCTTTGGCTTCTCCGGCGGGCGTGAGGACATCTTCGAACCGCAGCGCGACATCTACTGGGGCACCGAGGAGGAATGGCTCGGTCAGACCCGGATCGACGAGGAAGCCGGGCTGACGCTGGAGAACCCGCTTGCCGCGATCCAGCACGGCCTGATCTACGTCAATCCCGAAGGTCCGGGCGGCAAGCCCGACACCAAGGGCTCGGCCCGCGACCTGCGCGCGACGTTCAGCCGAATGGCGATGAACGACGAGGAGACCGCGGCCCTCACCGCCGGCGGCCACACGTTCGGCAAGGCACATGGCGCGGGCGACCCGTCCAAGGTGGGCCGCGAGCCCGAGGCAGCGGACATCGCGCAGATGGGCCTGGGCTGGGCGTCCAGCCACGAGAGCGGCATGGGCGACCACACCATCACCAGCGGCATCGAGGGCGCCTGGACGCCGACACCGACCAAGTGGGACATGACCTATTTCGACAATCTGCTCGACCACGAATATGAGCTGGTGAAGAGCCCCGCCGGCGCCAACCAGTGGCAGCCGGTCGGCAATCCGGAGGAGACCCAGGCCCCGGCGGCGCACACGCCGGGCAAGAAGGTCGCCACGATGATGACCACCGCGGACAAGGCGTTCAAGGACGATCCCGACTATAGGAAGATCCTGGAGAAGTTCCGCGCCGATCCGGCATACTTCGCCGACGCCTTCGCGCGCGCCTGGTTCAAGCTGACCCACCGCGACATGGGCCCGCGCACCCGCTATCTCGGACCCGAGGCGCCGACCGAGGACCTGATCTGGCAGGACCCGGTGCCGGCAGGCACCGCGCTGTCCGATGCGGACGTGGCCGCGCTCAAGGACAAGATCACGGCCTCGGGCCTGTCGATCAGTCAGCTGGTCAAGACCGCCTGGGCGTCGGCCAGCACCTATCGCGGCTCGGACAAGCGCGGCGGCGCCAATGGCGCGCGGATCAGCCTGGAGCCACAGCGCGGCTGGGCGGTCAACGAGCCCGATGCGCTCGCCAAGGTGCTGTCCGTCTATGAGGGGATCAAGGCCGAGCATGGGTCTGTCAGCCTCGCCGACCTGATCGTATTGGGCGGGTCGCTCGGCGTCGAGCAGGCGGCCAAGGCAGCGGGCCATGACCTGACCGTGCCCTTCACCTCCGGCCGCGGCGACGCGACCCAGGAATGGACCGACGTCGAGAGCTTCGAGGTGCTGGAGCCCAAGGTGGACGGCTTCCGCAACTATCTGTCGACCAAGTTCACCGTGCCGACCGAGGAGCTGCTGGTCGACCGCGCCCAGTTGCTCGGCCTCAACGCGCCCGAAATGGCGGTGCTGGTCGGCGGGTTGCGCGTGCTCGGCGCCAATCTGGATGGCGACGAGCGCGGCGTGCTCACCGACCGGCCGGGCCAGCTCACCAACGACTTCTTCGTCAACCTGCTCGACATGAAGACCGCGTGGAAGCAGGTGAGCGAAGAGAGCGACGAGGAGTTCGTCGGCAGCGATCGTCTGACCGGCGAGCAGCGCTGGACCGCCAGCCGCACCGACCTGGTGTTCGGCAGCAACAGCCAGCTGCGCGCGATCAGCGAAGTCTATGCCTGCGACGACGCGGGCGAGAAGTTCGTCAAGGACTTCGTCAACGCCTGGGTCAAGGTGATGGACGCGGACCGGTTCGACCTGCACGCGTGAACGGCCGATAGCCAATGACAAGGGGCGGGAGCGCGAGGGTGCTCCCGCCCCTTCTTCGTTCCGCGACGTACCTTGACCCCGCGTTCCCGCCCCTCTAGCGGCGCGCGCTCTTTGGGCGGTGAACATCGACATGCCCGATTGGTGAAGGGCATCCATGCGGGCGATCCTCCTGGCGATGGTGGCGGGCAGCGCGGCGGTTCCGGCCGGCGCGCAGACGGCGGACGAACTCGCCGACGTGGTGGTCACCGCCCAGCGGCGGGAGCAGTCCTCTCAAGACGTGCCGATCGCCGTCACCGCAATATCGGCCGCGCAGATCGAGGGAGGCGCGATCGCCAACCTCGACCAAATCGGCGCGGCGGTGCCCAACCTGTACCTTGCCCGCAACTTCGGGACGAGTTCGGGGGCGCTGGTGTTCCTGCGCGGGGTCGGCGAAGGCGACTCGATCTTCACCAACGATCCGCCGGTCGGCATCTATGTCGACGACGTGATCCTGCCGCGCTCTACCGGCGCCTTGCTCGACCTGATCGACATCGAGAGGATCGAGGTGCTGCGCGGGCCGCAGGGTACGCTCTACGGCCGCAACACCAGCGGAGGCGCGATCAAGCTGGTGACGAAACGGCCGGAGTTCGACCGGATCGGCGGCGAGGCGGACGTGGCGGTCGGCAGCTATCGCCGCTTCGACGCGCGCGCGACGGTGAACGTGCCGCTCGCGCCCAACGTGGCGGTGCGGGTGTCGGCGATCTCGCGCAACCAGCGCGGCTGGGGCGTCAACCGGACGAACGGCGCGCGGGTCAACGGGCAGGACGTGCAGGGTGGCCGGGTGTCGCTACTGTGGGAACCGGACGCGCATCTGTCGGTGCTGGCGACCGCGGACGTGACGCTCGACCGCTCCGGCCCGCGTTTCCCGCAGCGCTTCGTCGCCGATGCGGTGGTGCCGGGGCGGTTCACCAACGACTTCGTCGCGCCGGGCGGCGACATCGACGCGTTCGACTCCGCCGACACCATGCCGCTCGGCCGCACCGACACCGGCGGCGCCTCGCTGCGGGTCGATTATCGGCTCGGCGGCACGACGCTGTCATCGATCACCGGCTATCGCGCCTTGCGCTCGCGAATCGGCTTCGACCAGACCGCGAACCCGCCGGGCGGGGGCGCCAACATCATCCTGCTCCAGGACCAGCACCAGTCCAGCATCAGCCAGGAGGTGCAACTGGCCGGCAAGGCGCTGGGCGGGCGCGTCGACTGGCTGGCGGGCGCCTATTATTTCGGCGAGCATAACGACCAGCTAACCGCGGTGAGCTTTGCGACGCCGACCGGGCCGGACGCGCGCTTCCGCAACGAAGATTTCTTCAACGCACCCTCGCGCGGCACGGGGACGAGCGGCAACTGGTCGCCCTATGAGCCGCGGCTGGATACCGACAGCTTTTCGGTGTTCGGCTCCGCCACCCTCGCCGTCTTCGCGGGTACCCATGTCTCGGCGGGGCTGCGCTACACCGACGAGCGCAAGCGCTACGCCGTCCGGTTTCTGACCGCGCCCGACACGGTGCTGGTGCTGCCCGATGGGCGCGTCGCAGCACGACGCATTGCCGAGCGCTGGACCGACCTGTCGCCGCGCGTCGCGATCGATCAGAGGCTGGCGGAGGGGGTGATGGCCTATGCCTCCGCCGCTAAGGGCTTTCGCAGCGGCAGTTTCGACGGGCGCGCGCGCAACATCCCCTTCGTGCTCGACCGCCAGGGCGCGATCGCGCCCGAACGGGTGTGGAGCTACGAGGCCGGGGTGAAGGCGGAGCTGTTCGGCCGGCGGCTGCGGGTGAACGCGGACTATTTCGTCAACGACTATAGCGACATCGCCTTCTCCGCGGCCCGCGCGAACTCCACCCCGCCCGAGATCTTTCGCCAGAATGTCGGCGACGCGCGCATCTCCGGTCTGGAGGTGGAGTGGACCGCGCGACCGGCGCAGGGGGTCGAGCTGGGCGGCTGGATCGCGACGCTGGCGGACCGGTTCACCCGCTTAGTCTCCTCACCTGGCTGCACCGCGTTCGTCGCCGACGAGCGCGACCTGGACCTGCGCTTCACCCCCGCCTTCCGCTATGGCGCGCGGGCGAACGTCAACCGGCAGGCCGGGCGCGCGCGGCTGTGGGCGGGGGGCGACTATAGCGCCGCTTCGTCGTACAATATCGCGCTCTGCAACGAGCCACAGCACCGCGTCACCAATGCCGCCGCCCTCAACGTGCAGGTCGGCGCGGAGCTCGGCGACTGGGCCGCGACGCTGGCGGCGACCAACCTGGCGGACCGGCGCTACAACACCGGCAGCGTCGGCTCGATCGGCTATCCGGTCGCGCCGCGCGAGGTGATGCTGCGGCTGCGACGCCGCTTCTGACTTCGCGGGGATGGCGCACGCCCACGCCCTCCCCTATCTCGCTCCACATGAAGCCCGTGCTCCGCATCCTCGCCGTGGTCGTCCTCGCCGGCATCGCGATCTTCGTCTATTTGTCCTGGCCGGATACCGCGCGGCTGCCGGTGGAGGCGGTCGCCGGGCGGCGTCCGGACATCTCGCAGCCGCGCGAGCAGATGTTCCCCACGGTGAAGGTCGCCAAGGTGGTCGGCTGGCCGGCGAACACCATGCCCACGCCCGCGGCGGGGCTGAAGGTGCAGCAGTTCGCCGATGGCCTCGACCACCCACGCTGGATGTACCGCCTGCCCAATGGCGACGTGCTGGTCACCGAAACCAACTCGCCGCCGCGCAAGGTCACCGGCGTTGTCGAATGGGTCAAGCGCACGCTGATGAGCCGCGCCGGTGCCGGGGTGAAATCCGCCAATCGCATCATCCTGCTGCGCGATGCGGACGGCGACGGCGTCGCCGAGCAGCGCAGCACCTTCATGACCGGCCTCAACTCGCCGTTCGGCATGGTGCTGTTCCAGGGCCAGCTCTACATCGCCAACACCGATGCCCTGGTGCGCGTGCCCTATACGGAGGGCATGACCAAGGTGACCGCCAAGCCCGAGTTGGTGGTGAAGCTGGCGCCCGCGGGCAACCACTGGGCGCGCAACGTGATCGATGCAGGCGACGGGCGCACCTTGTTCGTCTCCGTCGGCTCGGATTCGAACGTCGGCGAGAACGGGATGGCGCGCGAGAAATATCGCGCCAACATCCTCCAGGTATATCCCAAGGAGAAGACCTTCCGCATCTGGGCGGCGGGCACGCGCAACCCCAACGGCATGGCGATCCACCCGGAGACCAAGCGGCTGTGGGCGGTGGTGCAGGAGCGCGACATGCTCGGCTCCGATCTCGTCCCCGACTACCTGACCCAGGTAGAGTTCGGCGACCATTACGGCTGGCCCTGGTATTATTGGGGCGGCTACCCAGACCGCCGCGTCCAGCCGCTCAACGCGCCGCTCCAGCAATATTCAAAGCGGCCCGACTATGCGCTGGGGCCACACGTCTCGGGACTGGGCCTGGCCTTCGCCAACGAGACCCGGCTGGGCCAGCGCTTCGCGCGCGGCGCCTTCGTTGGCGAGCACGGTTCGTGGAACCGCAAGCCGCCCTCCGGCTACAAGGTGGTGTTCGTGCCGTTCGGCGCCGACGGCTTCCCGCCGATGGGGGCGAAGCCGGTAGACGTGCTCACCGGCTTCCTCGACGCGGACGGCAACGCGCGGGGGCGCCCGGTGGGGGTGATCGCGGACAAAACGGGCGGGCTGCTGGTCACCGACGATGTCGGCAACCGCATCTGGCGGGTAAGCGCGAAGTAGGTTCGCGCACCTCCGTTCGCCCTGAGCGAAGTCGAAGCCTGTCCTGAGCGCCTTCCTTGGCAGGCAGTCGAAGGGGGCAAGCGCGACGCACGCCAAGTGCTTCGACTTCGCTCAGCACGAACGAAGTGGGAGTCTCTACTCCAGCAGCTTCGGCGCCTCGCGCTGGAGCTTGGCGCGGATCTGGTCGGCGAACATCGCCAGGAACTGCGGCAGTTCGAACACCGCATGGACGTTGCTTTCGCCGACATCGAGCTTGACGCCGACGCGCTGGCCGAGCCCCTCGACGGTGAAGTCCAGCCGGTCGCCCTCCCAATGATGCTGCGTCACCGCGCCGCCGGGCACGAACTCGGCGAGCCGGCCGAAGCTGCTGCCGATCCGCTCCTTGGCGACGGCACGGCCCAGCTTGTGGGGAATGTCGACCTCGATCGGCTGGGTCATTGCGGGGCTCCGGTGGCAAAGATCATGTCGTCGGATGCGAACGCCTTGAACTCCAGGGCGTTGCCGGAGGGATCGCGGAAGAACATCGTCGCCTGCTCGCCCGGCCGGCCGCGGAAGCGGACATGCGGTTCGATCCCGAAGCCGATGCCCGCGGCGCGCACCCGCTCGGCGAGCGTCTGCCAGTCCGCCATGTCCAGTACGACGCCGAAATGCGGCACCGGAACGTCATGGCCGTCGACCGGGTTCGAGGCGGCCGGCTGCGCGGTGTCGCTGAGGTGCGCGACGATCTGATGGCCGAACAGGTCGAAGTCGATCCACCGTGCGCTCGACCGCCCCTCGGCGCAGCCGAGCACCCGGCCGTAGAAGTCGCGCGCGGCGGCAAGGTCGTGGACCGGAAAGGCGAGGTGGAAGGGGCGCGGCATGCGATCATGCTACCCGCACCCGCCCCTTCCGTCACCCCGGATGCTTCGACACGCTCAGCAGAGCCTTGTTCCGGGGGCCACCGCGGGGCAAGGGCCCGGGCGTGTTGACTCGCCCCACCGTGGATGCCGGGACAAGCCCGGCATGACGACGCTTCTGCGTTATCCCGCCCTTCTCTCGCTAGTCCTCGGCGCACTCGCCGCCTGCGGCTTCGCGCCGCTCGCGCTCTGGCCGCTGACGATCGCCTGCCTCGCGGCATGGATCGCGCTGGTCCATGCCGCACCCTCGCTGAAGGCGGCGCTGTGGCGCGGCTGGCTGTTCGGCGTCGGCCATTTCACCATCAACGACAATTGGTTCCAGCACGCCTTCG
>NZ_JBELLZ010000133.1:0-6693 GCF_042096255.1 Sphingomonas sp.
GCCAGCACCGGTCGCTTGAGCCGCACCGCCAGCACCGCCGCAATCTCGGCAAGGTCATGCTCCAGCGCCTCGCCGAACGATCCGCCCAGCAGCATGCGATGCAGCACCACCTGCCCCTCGCCCACCCCGATAGCCCGCGCCGCCGCGGCGCGTGCCTGCGCCGGCGCCTCGGTGCCCAACCATAGCTCCAGCCGGTCGCCACGCCAGCGCGCCACTGCCGCCGGCGTCTCGATCGCGGCATGAACCGCAGGCGCGACGTGATAGTCGGCGGTGATCACGCTCGCGTCGCGGAACGCCTCCGACAGATCACCCGCCGCCGCGATCCGCCGACCCCGCCCCTTGAGCGCAGCGGCCAGCGCCACGTCGATCGCAGCGTCATCGGGCGCGCCCTTCGCCTCGAACTTCAGCGCGAGCGCCCGCACTCCCTGCTCCGCCGCCCACCACGTCGCCCCCAACGCCGCGATCCATGTCCCGCCCCGCGCGACATGCAGCACCCCCGGCACCCGGTCTGCCGCCGCGGTGTCGTACGAAAGCAGCCGGGTCGCGCCGATCGGCCCCTGCGTCACGCTGGCGAACACCATGTCGGGCAGCCGCACGTCCGCGGCGAAATCGGCGCTGCCGTCCACCTTGCCCGACGCGTCGAGCCGCGGCAGCGATCGGCCGGTGAGCTCGCCTTCCGGCCGCTGCCACAGGCTCGCGTCCTCGGGCAACGTCTCCGCCGCCGCCGCCTCGACCAGCTCGGCGAAGCGCAGCCGCTGCCGGCCGTGCGTGACGAATCCCGCCTGCGTGTCGCACGCGGTCCACTCGACTCTCCAGCGTGTCGCCGCTGCCTTGCACAGCAGCGCCCGCGCCCCCGCCGCCGCCTCGCGCACCGGCGCCTCGAACTGGCGGATCGAGGTCGAGCCCGCGGTGAGCATCAGCGTTGCGCGCCGGGCGTGCTCGCGCGCCACCGCGGGGGGCAACAGATCGCCCAGCAGAGCCTCGGCGGCAAGCGGATTGGCGTAGAGCGGGTTGAGCGGGGCGGGCTCCACGCCCACCGTCCGCCAGTCGGCGCCCAGCGCATCCGCGGCGACCTGCGCGAGCGCGGTCCAGCTGCCCTGCCCGCGCTCGGCCTGCGGCACCGCCACGGTCACGCGTCCGTCCTGCCCGATCTTCAGATACGCGCCGAACGCCGCCTCGTCCTCGCCCACGCTGAGGTTGGGCGCATAGGTTCGCGGCCAGCCGGCCCAGGCGATCACCAGCCCGATACCGGCCCCGCCACCGATGAGGAGAGTACGCCTGGAGATCATGGGACATGCGTTAAGCGGGTTGGCCCCACATACCCACCTTCCGTTCGTGCTGAGCGAAGTCGAAGCACAAGCGCCGGGGCTTGGCCTTCGACTTCGCTCAGGCCGAACGGGTCGGGAGTAGGCATTCAGCCCCTACGCCAGCTCCGCATCCGCCAGCGCGCGATATTTCGCCCGCAGCGTCACCTTGTCGATCTTCTCCGTGCCCAGCCGCGGCAGCGGATCGGGGACCACCCAGATGCGCTGGGGTACCTTGAACGCCGCGATGTGCTGGTGGAGGAAGGCGGTCAGGTCCTCCGCCTCCACCCGGCCCGGCTCGGACAGGTGGACCACCGCCGCGGGCACCTCGCCGAACTTTTCATCGGGCAGGCCGAACACAGCCGCTTCGGCGACGGATGGGTGTTCGTACAGCGCCGCCTCCACCTCCTGGCAGGAAATGTTCTCGCCGCCGCGAATGATGATGTCCTTCTTGCGGTCGACGATGAACAGGTAGCCGTCCTCGTCGAGATAGCCGATGTCGCCGCTGCGGAAATATCCGTCCGCAGTGAACGCCGCCGCGGTCGCCTCGGGCTTGTCCCAATATTCGGTGAAGTTGGCGATCGAGCGGATGCACACCTCGCCCCGCTGCCCCTGCGGCACCTGGGCGCCCGCATCATCGAGGATGGCGAGATCGACCAGAGGTGGCGAGGCCCGGCCGGCAGAGTTCGGCTTGGCGAGATAGTTGGTCCGCCAGTTGCCCGTGCCGACGCCGTTGGTCTCGGTCAGGCCATAGCCGATCAGCGGCGCGCCCTCCATTTCCTCGTCGATCCGGCGGACATGCTCGGGCGGGCGCGGCGCCCCGCCCGCGGCGATGTCGGTCACCGTCGACAGGTCGTACTTGTGCCGGTTCGGATGGGTCAGCATCTCGAAGCTCATCAGCGGCACGCCGACGAAATAGGTGATCTTCTCGCGCTCGATCAGCCGCATCGCCTCCTCGGCGTCCCATTTGGGCATCAGCACCAGTTTGCGCCCGATCGCGAAGGACTGGAGCATCACCGGCACCTCGGCGGTGACGTGGAACAAGGGCACGTTCAGCAGGGTGGAAGGCTGGAGGGGCGAGCTCACCCCCTCCTGCGCCGCCAGGGCCAGCATGGTCAGCGCGGAGCCGAGATAGTTGAACACCCCCTGCACCACCTGCCGGTGGGTCGAAAGCGCGCCCTTCGACTGGCCGGTCGAGCCCGAGGTGAACAGCACCGTCGCATGATCGTCGGGCCCAAGCTCCGGCAGGTCGCCCTCGTCGCCGCTCGCCAGCACCGGCGCCATCGCCTGCGCCAGCGGCAGGAGGTCATCGAACTCGACCACCTTGGCGTGGTGGTTCACCGCGTACAGCCGGCGGCAGCGCGGCGGATCGGCGAACACCAGCCGGCAGTCGACATCGCCGATCGACGCCGCCAGCTCCTCCGCCTGCCACCAGCCGTTGAGCAGGGTAGCGACCCCGCCCGCCATCAGCACGCCCATGTAGAGCGCGATCCACGACGGCGAGTTGCGCGCCGCGATCCCCACCCGGTCGCCGCGCGTGACGCCGTACTTCCCGACCAGCGCCTTCGCAATCCGCTTGGCGATCGCATGCACCTCGCCATAGGTCAGGCGTTCATCGCCCGCGACGAGGAATTCGGTGGCGGCATGCTGGGCGGCATAATGGTCGAAATAGTGCGACAGCGTCGGCGGCGCGGCAGCGATCATCGGCACCTGCGCCCCGTGGCTCTCTGCGTGGGTGAGGTGCAGCATGCCGCCCTCGGCGGTCAGCGCCTGCATCACCGCATCCATCTTCAGGTCTAGTTCGCTGCGCATCCGTCTCTCCGCTTGGGTTTGTTGTTTGGCGCCACTATGCAGGCGGCGAAGTCCGGGGAAAAGCCTTGATCCTGTCCGCTCTCGCCGCCGCCGGCGACCACATCCGCTTCGCCGACCTTGGCCTCCATCCGGAGGTGTTCACGATCGGCTTCTTCACGCTGCGCTGGTACAGCCTGGCCTATATCGCCGGAATCGTAGTCGGCTGGTGGTACCTCCTGCGCCTGCTCAAGCAGCCCGGCGCGCCGATGGCCCGCCGCCATGCCGACGATCTCGTCTTCTACGCGACGCTCGGCATCATCCTGGGCGGGCGGATCGGCTACGTCCTGTTTTATGCCCCCGAGATGCTGGCGAACCCCTTGCGCGTGCTGCGCCTGTGGGATGGCGGCATGAGCTTCCACGGCGGGGTGATCGGCACCTCGATCGGCATCATCCTGTTCGCACGCAAGAACGGGCTCCACTGGCTGCGCATTCACGATTATGTCGCCTGCGTCGTTCCCTTCGGCCTGTTTTTCGGACGGCTTGCAAACTTCGTGAATGGTGAGCTGTGGGGCAAGCCGACCACCGCGGCTTGGGGCATCGTCTTCGAGCGCACCGTGCCGTTCGGCATGCCCGAGCCGGCGCGCCATCCCAGCCAGCTCTACGAAGCGGCACTGGAGGGCCTGCTGCTCTTCGTCCTGCTCGCCTGGGCGTTCTGGCGCACCAAGGCGCGCTACCAGCCCGGCCGGCTCACCGGCCTGTTCCTGCTCGGCTATGGCGTCGCGCGCTTCGTGGTGGAATTCTTCCGCGAGCCCGACAGCCAGTTCGAGGGCACCTTCCTCGCCACCACCATCCACATGGGGCAATTGCTCTGCCTGCCGATGATCGCCGGCGGCCTCTACCTGATCGCCACCGCCCCGGCGCGGCGCCAGCGCGTCGAGCCGATCGCCGGGACGGAAAGCGTGGCGTGAGCAGGCGTTGACCGAAACGGACGCTCCCCTTCCCGATCGCCTCGCCCGCGCCATCGCGCTCGCCGGGCCGATCCCGGTTTCGCAGTTCATGGCGGCCGCCAACACGCATTATTATGCCACCCGCGACCCGCTCGGGCAGGCCGGCGACTTCACCACTTCGCCCGAGATCAGCCAGATGTTCGGCGAGTTGGTCGGCCTGTGGGCGGCGGACCTGTGGGACCGCGCCGGCCGACCCGAGGTTGCCTGGATCGAGCTCGGCCCCGGCCGCGGCACACTCACCGCCGACGCGCTGAGGGCGATGGCCAAGGCCGGTCTCCAGCCGCCCGTCCACTTCGTCGAAACCAGCCCGGTGCTGCGCGGCCTCCAAGCGCGGCACGTCTCCGGCGCCACCTGGCACGACGATGTCACCACCCTGCCCGACGATCGCGCGCTGCTGGTCGTCGCCAACGAGTTCTTCGACGCGCTGCCGATCCGCCAGCTCGTTCGCGGCACGGAGGGCTGGCGCGAGCGGCTGGTCGCCTGCCAGGACACCCTGTTCCTGCCCATCGCCGGCCCCGCGATCCCGGAGGACGTCATCCCCGCCCCCCTGCGGGAGGCCACGCCCGGCGCGCTGCTGGAGGTGAGCCCCGCCTCGGTCGCGGTCACCCGCGCGCTGGCGCAGCGCCTCGTCCGCCAGGGCGGCGCAGCGCTGGTGATCGATTACGGTCACGAGGGTCCTTTGCTCGGCGAGACGCTCCAGGCGGTGCGCGGCCACGCCTTCGCCAACCCCTATGACTCGCCCGGCGAGCACGACCTGTCCGCGCATGTCGATTTCACCACGTTGATCGCCGCCGCGCAGGGCATGGGCGCGACCGGCTGGGGCCCGGTCGAGCAGGCCGAATGGCTGGTCAAGCTCGGCATCGACAGCCGCGCCGCCGCCCTCGCCCGCACCGCCCCAGACCGCGCCGACCAGATCGCCGCCGACCGGATGCGCCTCGTTGGCCACATGGGTTCGCTGTTCAAGGCGGTGGCGTTCACCGCGCCGGGCTGGCCCGAGCCGGCGGGGTTCTGATCAATCTGCTCCGTCCCTGCAGCGAACCGTCTTCTCTCTCCCGTTCGTGCTGAGCGAAATCGAAGCACCCGCCTCCACACCCGACCCAAGCTCCCCCTAACCCTGAGCGAAGTCGAAGGGCCAAGCCGAAGCCGCCGACAAGGGCTTCGACTTCGCTCAGCCCGAACGGTAGGGGCGGGTCATGCCCCTCACCCTCCGCGCGCCCACACCCGCCGATGCCTCCGCGCTCGCCGCCGCCGCGCGCGACACCTTCACCGAAACCTTCGGCCACCTCTACGCGCCCGAGGACCTCGCCGCCTTCCTCGAACAGCACACGCCTGAGGCCTGGGCCGCCCAGATCGCCGATCCGGCCTATGCCATCCGCATCGCCGAGGCGGACGGAACCGCTGCCGGCTACGTCAAGCTCGGCCCACCCTCGCTCCCCTTCACGCCCGAGCAGGGCGCGATCGAACTGCGCCAGTTCTACCTGCTGAGGCCCCATCACGGCACCGGCTTCGCCGCCGAGATCATGGATTGGGTGATCGCCGAGGCCCGCACCCGCGGCCATCAGGCGCTCTACCTGTCGGTATTCACCGACAATCATCGCGCCCGGCGCTTCTATGCGCGCCACGGCTTCGAAGAAGTCGGCCCCTATGCGTTCAAGGTCGGCAACCATGAGGATGAGGATATCGTGATGAGGCTGGCGCTGTGACGGTCCCCGGCCCCGTTGAGGTGATCCGCGCCGCCGCGCTCGGCGATCTCGCGCACGGCTTCCTCGGGCGCCGCGGCGGCGTCTCCGCCGGGATCCATGGGGGCCTCAACGTCGGCCTCGGCTCCGAGGATGATGCCGCCGCCGTCACCGAAAACCGCGCCCGCGCCGCCGCCGCGGTGCTGCCCGGCGCCACGCTCGTCACCTGCTACCAGGTCCATTCCGCCGATTGCGTCACCGTCACCGACGCTCCCGCCGAGCGCCCCCGCGCCGACGCTTTGGTCACCGACCGGCCCGGCCTGCTGCTCGGCATTCTCACCGCCGATTGCGCACCCGTCCTGTTCGCGGACGCCACGGCCGGCGTGATCGGCGCCGCGCACGCCGGGTGGAAGGGCGCGCTCGCCGGCGTCACCCACGCGACGGTCGCCGCGATGGAGGCGCTGGGTGCGGATCGTGCGCGCATCACTGCCGCCATCGGCCCCTGCATCGCCCGCGCCAGCTACGAGGTGGACGAGGCTTTTCGGGCGCGGTTCCTCGCCGATGATGCGCAGAACACCCGCTTCTTCGTCGACGGTCGCGACGGCCACGCGCATTTCGACCTCGAAGCCTATGTCGCCCACCGCCTCGCCGCCGCCGGCCTCGCCCGCGTCGAGGCGCTTGGTCTGGACACCTATGCGGACGAGACCCGCTTCTTCAGCTATCGCCGTGCCACCCACCGCGGCGAGCCGAGCTACGGCCGCCAGATCAGCCTGATCGGGCTTGGCTGACCCTCACCACGCCCATTCCGGATCGCTGGTGAAGACGATGGTTAGCCACAGGTCCGGACCGTCATTGCCCAACGCTTCCCCGATCCGGTCGCGCAGTGCGTCCCACTCCTCCAGACGCTTGGCC
>NZ_JBELLZ010000134.1:0-6550 GCF_042096255.1 Sphingomonas sp.
CCCAGCGCGCGCCAGAGCCGTGCTCGCCCGGCGCGCGGGCGGCGGCGTGGAGCGCCTCGCCGGCGTCATAGGCGCGCGGATAGGCGGGCGGGCGCGGCGCGGCGACGCCCATTGCGGTAAAGCGGTTGGCCAGCGCGCGTGCCGGGCGGCCCGAGACCGCGGCGGTGAGCGCGGTGTGCCACGCGCCCGGTCCGGCGAGCGCGGCGCGATAGCCGTCGTCCGCGGCGGATTCGGGGCAGAGAACGAAGGCGGTGCCGAGCTGCGCCGCCGCCGCGCTCAGATCGAGCGCCGCGGCGATGCCGGCGCCGTCCATGATCCCGCCTGCCGCGATCACCGGCAGCCGGACATGGCGGACGAGCAGCCGGACCAGCGCCAGCGTGCCCAGCATCGGATCGGGCGCGTCCGTATCGAAGGTACCGCGATGTCCGCCCGCCTCGATCCCCTGCGCGACGATTGCGTCCAGCCCCGCCGCCTCGATCGTGCGCGCCTCGTCGAGGTTGGTGGCGGTGGCGACCAGCAGGCTGCGCCCGCGCAGCGCAGCCAGCACCGGCGCCGGCGGCAGCCCGAAGTGGAAGCTGACCACCGGCGGCGGTGCCTCCACCAGCACCGCCAGCATCTCGGGATCGTGCGCGAAACTGCGGTAGATGGCGCGCAGCGCGGTCGGCGGTGCCTCTCCGAAGGCGGCGAAATGCGGTGTCAGCCAGCGGAGCCACGCGGCCTCGCGCTCCGGATCCACTGTCGGCTCGGCATGGACGAACAAGTTGACGTTGAACGCCCGCGCCGTCCGCGCGCGAACCTCGGCGATCATCCCGCGCGCGCCCGCGGCATCGGTGGCGCCGACCGCGATCCCGCCGAGCGCCCCCGCCTCCGACACGGCGGCGGCGAGCGCGGGGGTCGACACGCCCGCCATCGGCGCCTGGACCAGCGGGATCGACAGCCCCAGCCGGTCCGCGAGCATCAGCGCGGCTCCGCCAGCGTCACGATCGACACGCCCGGCGTCATCGGCACGCGGCCGATCAGGTGGCGCTCCAGCCGGAAGATCGTCTCGAACGCGGCGTTGAGCGGTTTGGGCGGGGGTGAATCGTCGCTGTCGTCGCGGCCGGTGATCCGCCCCATCACCCGCGCCGCCGCGGCGACGGGGAACAGCAGCGAGTTGAACCAGCGCATCCGCCGCGCGGTGAGCCCCGCCCCCTCGATCGCCTTGAGCAGCGTCGCCTTCGAATAGCGGCGATGGTGGTGGTTCACCACATCGTGCGCGCTCCACATCCATTGGTGCGCGGGCACCGCGATGAGGATGCGCCCGCCCGGCGCCAGGCATTCGGCCATCGCACGCAGCGCGGCGACATCGTCCTCGATATGCTCCACCACGTCGAGCACCGCGATCATATTGTAGTGGCCGCGCGGCACGCCGGGCAGCGCGGGCAGGGGCGCATCGCCCACCGGCTTGCCGAGCCGCTTCGCCGCCACGGCGCGCGCGGCGGGATCGATCTCGATCGCGTCGACCTCGCCGAAGCGCGCCAGCATCGGCAGGTTGTGCCCGGTGCCGCAGCCGATCTCCAGGATGCGCGCGTCGGCGGGCAGGCCGGCATAGCGGGTGATGTAGTCGGCCAGGATGTCGCGGCGGGCGCGGTACCACCAATGGGTGGAATCATGCTCGGCCATGCGGTCGTAAACGCGGCGGTCCATTATTTGAATACCCAGAAGCGGTTGAGCGCGAAGGTGACCAGCGGCGTCACGCACAGGATAGGCACCAGCGGCCACCAGGTCGGCCCGCGCATCAGCGGCCCGGTCAACAGCCAGACGAAGCCGGTGTTGAGCGCGAAGCTGACCAGCGAGACGACGAAGAACCGCGATGACGTGGCGAGCGCATCGTCGCGCGAGCCGTGGTCGCGAAAGCTCCACCGGCTGTGCAGGAAATAGCCCGACACCATTGCGCCGACATAGCCCAGCACGTTGCCGACCAGCGGCCAGGGCGCGCCCTGGCCCAGATGGAACAGCGCGTTGCCATACGTGGCGAGCGGCCAGTAGATCACCGCATAGACCAGGGTGGACAGCCCGCCCGCGATGCCGAAGCGGACCAGCTGCCAGAACAAAGTGCGGTAGTCGGGGGAACGGGTGCTCGCGGTCGCCATGCCTTGCCCTTTGCGCGCGCCCGGGTAGAGCCGCGCCACGGTCGGTAAGCGGCCGTAATTGAGCGCGATGCGTGAGGAAAGCGTTTTGACCGAAGCGGGCAGGGGCCTTTCCGACGAGATCGACCGGTACTGGATCCGGCTGACGCTGATCGCCTGGGCGGTCCTCATCGCCTGGTATGTGTGGGAACGCTGGACGAACATCCGCTTCCTCGCGCTGGGCGACACCGACGACAACATGCGGCTGATGCAGGTGCGCGCGCTGCTCGACGGGCAGGGCTGGTATGACCTGCGCAACTATCGGCTGAACCCACCGCAGGGGTTTGACATCCACTGGTCGCGCCTCGTCGACCTGCCGATCGCCGGGCTGATCCTGCTGCTGCGCCCGTTCGCGGGGCCGGTGTGGGCGGAGCGGCTGGCCTGCGGCATCGCGCCCTTGCTGCCGTTGGGCGTCACCATGCTGGCGATGGGCGCGACCGTGCGGCGGCTGGTCAGCCCGCGCGCCTGGCCGCTGGCGATCGTGATGCTGGTCGGCTCCTCGGCGGCGATGCTGATGTTCATGCCCATGCGCATCGATCACCATGGCTGGCAGCTCGCCTTCCTGGCGCTCACCGTCGCCGGCCTGTGCGACCCCAAGGCGGCGCGCGGCGGCGCGATCGTCGGCGTGGCGAGCGCCGCCTCGCTGACGGTGGGGCTGGAGATGCTGCCCTATTGCGCCTTTGCCGGCGCGATCATCGCGTTGCGCTGGGTGTGGGACGCGGGTGAGGCGGGGCGGCTGCGCGCCTATGCGCTCACTTTGGGCGGCGGCTCGGCGATCGGCTTCGCGGTGTTCGCTTCCTATGCCAATCGCGGGCTGCGCTGCGACGCGCTGACCCCGGTGTGGCTGAGCGTGACGGTGGGCGCGGGCGTGCTGCTGTTCGCGTTGGCGCAGCTCTCGCCGGCGCGGCGCGGCGTACGGCTGGGGCTGGCGGCGGCGGCGGGTGCGTTGCTGGCGGCGGGCTTCGCGCTCGCCTTTCCGCAATGCCTGGGGCGGCCTGAGCAGGTCTCGCCCGAGCTCTATGCCAGCTGGCTTGCCAACGTGCGCGAGGCCAAGCCGGTCTATCTTCACCCGTTCCGATCGGCCTTCCCGATCGTGACGCTGCCACTGATCGGGCTGATCGGCGCGGCCGTCGGCGCGTGGCGCGCGCGTGGCACGCCCGCGGCGATCGGCTGGGCGAGTGTGCTGCTGTTCGTCGCGTTCGGCTGCGTCATGCTGCTATGGCAGGCGCGCGCTGGGCCGGCGGCGCAGATGATGGCGGTGCCCGGCTCGGTGGCGCTCGCCTGGATCGTGCTGCCGTGGACGATTGGTCACCGATCGATGATAGTGCGCGTGTTCGGCACCGTCGGCGGTTTCCTGCTCGTTTCCGGCCTGTTCGCCGGGCTGGCGATCAAATGGCTGCCGATCGATCGGCCGAGCCCTTATGTGAAGCGCGTCAACCGCGCCGGATCACGCTGCGCCGCGCTGCCGCGGCTCCAGCAGGTGGGCGTTTTGCCTGCACAGACGGTGTTCACCCTCAACGACCTCGGCCCGCGGCTGATCGTCACCACGCACATGAACGCAATCTCGGGGCCGTACCATCGCAACGGCGACGCGATCCTCGATACGCAGCACGCCTTCAAGGGCACGCCCGATCAGGCCCGCGCGATCATGAAGCGCCACGGCGCGACCCTGCTGCTGGTCTGCCCCAACATGGCGGAGACGACGGTGTACCGGAGCAAGGCGCCCGGTGGATTCTACGACCGGCTGGCGCATGGCGAGACGTTCGACTGGCTGGAGCCGGTGGCGCTGCCGAAGGGATCGCCGTTCCGGGCCTGGGCAATCCGGTAAGGCCGTTCAGTCCGCGAACAGCAGGACCGGGGTTTCCAGCAGCTTGCGCAGCGCCTGGACGTAGCTCGCCGCATCCCAGCCATCGACCACACGGTGGTCGCAGCTGATCGAGAGGTTCATCAGCTTGGCGCGGACGATCTCGTCGCCCTGGAAGACGGGGCGCTCGACGATCTTGTTGGGGCCGATGATCGCCACCTCGGGCCGGTTGATCACCGGCGTGGTAGCGATGCCGCCCAAGGGGCCGAGCGAGGTGACGGTGATGGTGCCGCCCTGAAGCTCCTCCGACTTGAGCTTGGACGCGCGCGCCGCCTCCGCGAGACGCGTGATCTCGGCCGCGAGCTGCCACACGTTGCGATCCTGCGCGTCTCGGATCACCGGCACGGTGAGGCCCGCGTCGGTCTGCGTCGCCATGCCCAGGTGGACGCGGCCCGAACGGGTGACCACCCCCGCCTCGTCGTCGTAGCGCGCGTTGAGCATCGGAAAGTCCGGCAGCGTCCGGCAGATCGCGACGATCAGGAAGGGCAGCATGGTCAGCTTCGGGCGCTGCCCGCGATTGGCGTTGAGGTCGCCGCGCATCGCCTCCAGCGCGGTGACGTCGATCTCGTCGACATAGGTGAAGTGCGGGATGTTGCGCTTCGCCGCGGCCATGTTCTCGGCGATGCGGCGGCGCATGCCGATGACGCGAACCTGCTCGTCGTCGCGCGCGCGGCTGGCGTGGGGGGCGTGATAGCCCTGGCCGCCGGAATAGCGCAGGAAGGCATCGAGATCGGCGTGTCGGACGCGGTCGCCGTCGGCGACCCTCACCTGCGCGAGGTCGACGCCGAGGTCGCGTGCACGCGCGCGGACGGCGGGCGAGGCGAGGACTGCACTGCCCCTCTCCCCTTGTGGGAGAGGGGAGGAGCCGCCGGAGGCGGCGGGGGGGTGAGGGGGCGTGGGTTGCGGGGCGCTCACCGCGTCCCCCTCACCCTTCCCACTCGCTGGCGCGAGCGGGCCCCTTCCCCCTTCCACAGGGGGAGAGGGAGATACGATTTCCTCCACCCCCGGATTCTCCGCCTCGAAGGTCGGCTCCTCCAGCAACGCCGGCACCGGCGCATCTGCCTCGCCGCTCGCCTCGCCCTCGGTCTCGATCACCGCCAGCATGCCGCCGATCGCCACCTGGTCGCCGACCTCGCCGGCCAGCTCCACCACCGTGCCGGCAACGGGGGATTCCATCTCCACCGTCGCCTTGTCGGTCATCATGTCGGCGAGGTTCTGGTCCTCCTCGATCCGGTCGCCGACGCGAACGTGCCAGGCGACGATCTCGGCCTCGGCGATGCCTTCGCCGATGTCGGGCAGCTTGAAGGTGAAGCGGGCCATGTCAGTCCTTCAGGATCTTCTTGAGCGCCATGCCGATGCGGACCGGGCCGGGGAAATAGGCCCATTCCAGGCTGTGCGGATACGGGGTGTCGAAGCCGGTGACGCGCTCCACCGGCGCTTCCAGGTGATAGAAGCAGCGCTCCTGCACCAGAGCGGCGAGTTCGGCGCCGAAGCCGCTGGTGCGCGTCGCCTCGTGGACGATCATGCAGCGGCCGGTCTTCTGCACGCTCTCCTCGATCGTCTCGATGTCGAGCGGGACCAGGGTTCTGAGGTCGACGATCTCGGCATCGACGCCGGCTTCCTCGACCACCTTCTGGCAGACGTGGACCATGGTGCCATAGGCTAGGATCGTCAGCGCCTCGCCGGGCCGCACCACCGCCGCCTTGCCGAGCGGGATCTTGTAGTATCCCGTCGGCACCTCGCCGCCGGGGTGCTTGGACCAGTTCTCCGCCGGTCGGTCCCAATGGCCGTTGAACGGGCCGTTGTAGATGCGCTTGGGCTCGAAGAAGATCACCGGATCATTGTCCTCGATCGCGGCGATCAGCAGGCCCTTGGCGTCATAGGGCGTGGAGGGGATCACGGTCTTGAGGCCGGAGACATGGGTGAAGATGCCCTCGGGGCTCTGCGAGTGCGTCTGCCCGCCGAAAATGCCGCCGCCGAACGGCGAGCGTACGGTGATCGGCGCGGTGAACTCCCCGTCCGAGCGGTAACGCAGCCGCGCGGCTTCGCTGACGAGCTGGTCGAGCGCGGGGTAGATGTAATCGGCGAATTGGATCTCGGGCACGGGGCGAAGGCCATAGGCGCCCATGCCGATCGCCACGCCGATGATGCCGATCTCGGTGATTGGCGTGTCGAACACGCGGGTCTTGCCGAACTTCGCCTGGAGACCGGCGGTGGCGCGGAACACGCCGCCAAAATAGCCGACGTCCTCGCCCATCACGATCACGTCGGGATCGCGCGCCATCACCACGTCCAGCGCGGAGTTGATCGCCTGGATCATGTTCATGCGGGTGGTGGAGGTTTCGGTCATGGTGTTGCTCACAAGTCCTTCTCCCCTTGTGGGAGAAGGTGGCGCGAAGCGCCGGATGAGGGGTGCGACCGCGCAGCGGTCGCGCGGCGCGCTGCGCCGCTCACCCTCATCCAACCTCCGCAATGCACCGGAGCTGCCAAGCTGCGGCAACCATCTCCCATCAAGGGA
>NZ_JBELLZ010000135.1:0-6227 GCF_042096255.1 Sphingomonas sp.
TCACCGTGCGCTGCATGTCGGTGACTTCCTCGGGCCGCTCGTCGATCAGCAGCACCAGCAGGAACACCTCGGGGTGGTTCGCCGAGATCGCCTTGGCGATGTTCTGCATCATGATCGTCTTGCCGACGCGCGGCGGCGCAACGATCAGGCAGCGCTGGCCCTTGCCGATCGGGGTGACGACGTCGAGCACGCGGCCCGACTTGTCCTTTATCGTCGGGTCCTCGATCTCCATCTTCAGCCGCTCGTCGGGGTAGAGCGGGGTGAGATTGTCGAAGTTCACCCGGTGGCGGACCCGGTCGGGATCCTCGAAATTCACCTGGAGCAGCTTGGTCAGCGCGAAATAGCGCTCGCCGTCCTTGGGGGCGCGGATCTCGCCCTCGACCGTGTCGCCGGTCCTGAGGCCGAACTTCCGCACCTGGTTGGGCGAGATGTAGATGTCGTCGGGCCCGGCGAGATAGTTCGCCTGGGGTGAGCGGAGGAAGCCGAAGCCGTCGGCGAGCACCTCGATGGTGCCCTCGCCCATGATCTGGTCGCCGTTCTCGGCCTGGACCTTGAGGATGGCGAACATCAGGTCCTGCTTGCGGAGGGTGGACGCGCCCTCGACGCCAAGCTCCTCGGCGAGCTGGACCAGCTCCGCGGGTGCCTTTTTCTTCAGGTCTTTCAAATGCATGCGATGGTTCCGTGGCGCGAATGGAAACGCGCCGTGCTGGATAGGGAAGCTTGGTCGGCGAGGAGGCGCCCGGACGGAAAGCTGGAAGGAGGCGGGCCGGACGGCCTCACCGACTTGGAGAGGTATGGAAGCGCCGCGGCCAAGTCAAGCCGGGGCGCCTCAGAACGGCTTCACGATCACCAAAGCGACGATCAGCACCGTGGCGAGCGCGGGCACCTCGTTCATCATCCGCAGCCGCCGGTTGGGCAGGGTCGGCCGGCCCGCCGCGAGCTTGCGGGCATAGCCCACCGCCCAGCCATGATAGCCCGAGAGCAGCACCACGATCAGCAATTTGGCATGCAGCCAGCCCAGCCCCTCGGTGCCCGCGAACAGCCCGGCGTTGACCGCTAGCGCTAGCCCCAGCACCCACACCGCCAGCATCGCCGGCGTCAGGATGATCCGCCTAAGCTTGTTCTCGCGGTCAATCCAGCGCGCTTCTTCGGCTTGGTCGCCCAGCCCTTCCTGATGATAGACCAGGTAGCGCGGCAGCATGAACATGCCCGCCATCCAGAAGACCACGAAGATGACGTGCGCGGACTTCACCCACAGATAGGCGCCGCCGAGGAATCCGGGTTCGAGCATGGGGGTGCTGTAACCAATCCTCCCCTGGAAGGGGAGGTGGCATCGCGCAGCGATGACGGAGGGGTATCCCCCTCTCGATGGCGCGACACCCCTCCGGCGCTGCGCGCCACCTGCCCTTCGAGGGGGAGGAATCAGGTGCCCGGCACCCGCGCCATACCCTAGCTCCAAACATCGCGCCCTAACCAGTCCTCCCCTGGAAGGGGAGGTGGCATCGCGCAGCGATGAAGGAGGGGTATCCCCCTCTCGATGGCGCAACGCCCCTCCGGCGCTGCGCGCCACCTCCCCTAGCAGGGGAGGATCAGCTGCCCGGCACCAGCGCCACGCCCCAGCTCCAAGCATCGCGCCCTGACCAATCCTCCCCTGGAAGGGGAGGTGGCATCGCGCAGCGATGACGGAGGGGTATCCCCCTCTCGACGGCGCGATACCCCTCCGGCGCTGCGCGCCACCTCCCCTTACAGGGGAGGACTTAACCGCGCACCCGCGCCAGCAACCGTTCGACGTGCGCAATCGGCGTGTGCTGGCCGATGCCGTGGCCGAGATTGAAGATGTGCGGGCGATCGGGGAAGGCGCGCATCAGGCGATTGAGCGAATACTCAAGCGCCTCACCGCCGACCTCCAACGCCAGCGGATCGAGGTTGCCCTGGACGGGGAGCCCTGCAGGAAGATGCTCGTTTGCCCATCGCGGATCGACTGTCTCGTCGAGCCCGATCGCATCAGCAAGAGTGCCTTCCGCATACATCGGCAGTTTGCCGCCTGCCCCCTTGGGAAAGCCGATCACCGGCACCCCCGGGCAGCGCTTGCGAAACTCACGGATGATCCAGTGGTTCGGCTCCAGCACGCAGAAACCGAACTGTGCTGGCGACAGGCTGCCCGCCCAGCTGTCGAACAGCTGCACCGCCTCGACTCCCGCCTCAACCTGACCAACGAGGTAGTCCACGGTCAACTCGGCGATGGCGTAGAGAAGCTCTCCAAACCGATCCGGGTCGGCATAAGCGAGTTTTCGCGTCTCGGCCTGATCCTTGGAGCCTTGGCCTGCCACCATATAGGTCGCCACCGTCCACGGTGAGCCTGCGAAGCCGAGGAACGTCACCTGTTTCGGCAGTTGTGCCTTCACCAGCCGCACGGTCTCATAGACAGGGAGCAACCGGTCCAGACGCGGTTCCAGCGACTCCAGCGTCGACTCAAGCAGTCTCGGCGCCAGCCGCGGCCCCTCCCCCACCCCGAAGCTCAGGTCCTGCCCCAGCGCCCAGGGCACCATCAATATGTCCGAGAACAGGATCGCGCCGTCGAAGCCGAAGCGGCGGATCGGCTGGAGCGTCACCTCCGCCGCCGCGACCGGATCGGTCGCCAGCGCCAGGAAGCCGCCCTTCTCCGCCCTGAGCGCGCGATACTCGGGCAGATACCGCCCTGCCTGGCGCATCAGCCAGATCGGCGGGCGCTCCTGGCGCTTCCCGCGCAGCGCGGCGAGCAGGGGCTTCTTCTCAAGAGAAGATTCTGAAGAGGTTGTTGTGGATGTAGGCACGTTGGTCGTGGGGCTTATGCGTCCATCCCCCGATTGCCAACAGCTTGACTCAGCCAGCACGCGGCCACCGCCGCCGAGTCAGCCACACCCATCCACAGCCTGTGGAGCAGGGCAGGGGAGTGGACAGAAATGTGGACAGACACCGATCTGTCCACGCCTGTCCTTTCGCTTGGCCGGCAGGGGCGCTTGCGCTACCGCCTGTCCCCATCTTGTCCACAATTCTGTCCTGACAGCGGTGACACGCCTCCATCTCCACCTCCTTTCGGATTCCACCGGCGAGACGCTGGAGAACATCGCCAAGGCGGCGCTCGCCCAATATGACGATGTCGAGACCGTGCGCCATTTCTGGCCGATGGTGCGCACCGAGGCGCATCTCGACCGCATCCTCCAGGAGATTGCGCAGAACCCGGGCCTGGTGATCTTCACTTTGGTCAATCCGGTCACCCGCCAGATTCTCGAAACGCGCTGCCACCAGCTCGGCCTGCCCACCGTGGCGCCGCTCGATCCTGTCAACGATGCGCTGTCGGCAATGCTCGGCCAGCAGGCCAAGGCGCGGCCGGGGCGACAGCATGTCCTCGACGCCGCCTATTTCGCCCGGGTCGATGCGATCCAGTTCACCATCGCGCATGATGACGGCATCGCCTGGGAGGATTGGGAAGAGGCGGATATCCTGCTCGCCGGGGTCAGCCGCTCCTCGAAGACGCCGACTTCCATCTATCTCGCCAACCGCGGCTTCAAGGTCGCCAACATCCCGATCGTGATCGAAAGCCCGCCGCCGCCGGTGCTGTTCGCGCTATCGCATCCTTTGGTCGTCGGCCTCACCACCAGCGCCGACCGGCTGGTGGCGATCCGCCGCAACCGCCTGCTGTCGCTCAACCAGGCGCCCGAGACCGATTATGTCGACCACGAGGCGGTCGCGCGCGAGCTCGCTTATGCCCGCCGCATGTTCTCGGACAACGGCTGGCCGGTGATCGACGTCACCCGCCGTTCGATCGAGGAGACCGCCGCGGCGGTGATCTCGCTCTACAACGAGCGCCGCGGCGTCTCGACGCGCGAGAGCGAGTGACGCTACGAGGGCGGGGTGCACCTGATCCTCGCTTCGCAATCCGCCTCGCGCCAGGCGATGCTGGCCGCCGCCGGCGTGCCGTTCACCGCCCAGCCGGCGCTGGTCGACGAGGATGCCGCCAAGGCGTCGCTCGGCCGCGAGCGCCCGCGCGACCTTGCCGATGCGCTGGCGGAACTGAAGGCGCTCAAGGTCTCCGCACGCAATCCCACCGCCTTGGTGCTCGGTTCGGACAGCCTGGCCGTGCTCGATGACGGCAGCGTGCTCGACAAGCCGGCCAGCCGCGAAGAAGCGCGCGATCACCTCGAACGCATGTCCGGCCGACGCCACGATCTCGTCAGCGCGGCGGTGATCGCGGAAGGCGGCCGCGCGGTGTGGCGGCATGTCGAGGCGGCGCGGATGTTCGTCCGGCCGCTTTCCTACACGTTCATCGAGGCGTATCTCGATGCGGAATGGCCGGCGATCTCCGGATGCGTCGGCTGCTATCGCGTCGAGGGGCCGGGGGTGCAATTGTTCAGCCGGATCGAAGGGAGCCAGTTCACCGTGCTCGGCATGCCCTTGCTGCCGGTGCTCGGCTATCTGCGCGAGCGTGCGGTGATCCCCGCGTGAGCGCCTCAACCGCCTCAATTCGTCAGGTCCCGAACCCCGTTCGCCCTGGGCGAAGTCGAAGGGCAAGCGAAACGGCTGCCAAGTGCGTCGACTTCGCTCGGCACGACCGGAGGTTCCAGCGCCTCAACCGTCTCAATTCGTCTCACGGGTCTGAACGATGACCCGTCCTTATGCCGAGGTGATCGGCGATCCGATCGCGCATTCGAAATCGCCGCTGATCCACCGTTTCTGGCTCGATGCGCTGGGCATCGACGCCGACTATCGCGCCACCCACGTGCTGCCCGCCGACCTTGCTGCCTTTGTCGCGCAGCGCCGCGCCGATCCCGACTGGCGCGGCTGCAACGTCACCCTGCCGCACAAGGTCGCGGTGATGAATCTGGTCGATGATCCCGGAGACGTGCGCGGCACCATCGGCGCGATGAACACCCTGGTCCGGCAGGGCGGGGGTTTGATCGGCACCAACACCGATGCCGCCGGCTTCTGGGCGCCGCTCGCCGAGCTCGACCTCGCCGGCCAGCCGGTCGCGGTGGTGGGGGCAGGGGGGGCGGCGCATGCGGTGCTGTTCGCGCTCGCCCGCGTCGGGGTGGAGCGGGTGACCCTGCTCAACCGCAATCCGCTCAAGGCCGCCGCGCTGCTCGCGCGCTTCAGCTTGAAGGGCGATGCGGTGCCGCTCGATTCGCCGCTGCCCCCTGTGGGCCTGCTGATCAACGCCAGCGCGCTCGGCATGCACGGCCAGCCCGATTATGCGCCCGACCTGTCGGCGTTGCCCGAGGACGCGGTGGTGTATGATATCGTCTATGCGCCGCTGGAGACGCCGCTCCTCGCGGCGGCGCGCGCACGCGGCCTGGAGACGGTGGACGGGCTGGAGATGCTGATCGGCCAGGCCGCGCTGGCGTTCGAACTGTTCTTCGGTGCGCAGCCGCCGCGGGAGCGAGACGCGGAACTGCGCGAGCTGCTGACGGCATGATCGGCGCAGCTGCTCTCCCCTCCCTGCAAGGGAGGGGCCGGGGGTGGGTGGAAGCCTGGCGATATGTCGCCGTCCAGACCGTCGGCTCCGTATCACCTGGACGCCACCCACCCCTAACCCCTCCCCTGCAGGGAGGGGAATGATGCTGACCCTCGGCCTCACCGGTTCGATCGGCATGGGCAAGTCCACCGTCGCGGCGATGTTCGCCGACGAGGGCGTGCCGGTGTTCGATGCCGATGCCGCGGTGCACCGGCTGCAGGGACCCGCCGGCCGCGTGGTCGCGGCGATCGAGGCGCGCTTTCCCGGCACCACGGGGGAGGGGGGCGTCAACCGCACCGCGCTCGCCGAGGCGGTGCTCGGCGACGACGCGGCGATGAAGGCGCTGGAGGCGATCGTCCACCCCGCGGTGGGCGAGGAGCGCGCCGCCTTCCTCGCCGAGAACGCCGGAGCCGCGCTCGTCGTGTTCGACGTGCCGCTGTTGTTCGAGACCGGCGGCGACCGCGCGGTCGACAAGGTCGCGGTGGTTTCCGCCGCCGCTGATGTCCAGCGCGCACGGGTGCTCGCCCGTCCCGGCATGACGGAGGCGAAGTTCGCCGCCATCCTCGCCCGCCAGACCCCCGATGCCGAGAAGCGCGCCCGCGCCGACTTCGTCATTCCCACCGACGTGCCGTTTGACGAAACCCGCGCCTCCGTCCGCCGCGTGATCGCTTGCGTGACCGGGGTGGAAGGCCGATAGTCGCTCCCCCATGCGCGAGATCGTCTTCGATACCGAAAC
>NZ_JBELLZ010000136.1:0-6169 GCF_042096255.1 Sphingomonas sp.
CAACGAGATCGCGCAGAACCAGGCGCATTGCGATTGCGCGGATACGGGCGCGACCTTCTGGATGCACAACAACTTCCTGGTCGAGCGCGGCGGCAAGATGAGCAAGTCCGCGGGCGAATTCCTGACGCTCCAGGCGCTGGTCGACCGGGGCTTTCACCCGTTGGCGTACCGGATGATGTGCCTCCAGGCGCACTATCGCGGCGAGCTGGAATTCTCCTGGGAGAGCCTCGCGGCGGCGTCGGTGCGGCTGAAGCGGCTGGTGCAGGCGGTGGAGGGTCTGCGCGCGCGCGGCGACGTGTCGAAGGGCTCGGCCGCGGCCTATGCCGAGCAGCTGGACGCGGCGGTGGCGGACGACCTCAACACGCCCAAGGCGCTGCCGGTGCTCGACGCGATGCTGGCGGACAAGAAGGTCGGCCCCGCCGAACGGCTCGCTGCCCTCGTCGACTTCGACGCGGTGCTCGGACTGGACCTCGGCGCGCTCACCCGCGCCGACCTGCGCGTGCGCCCGCGTGACGCGGCGATCGACGAGGTGGGCATCGCCGATTGCCTGGCGCAGCGGCGCGAGGCCCGCGCGGCCAAGGACTTCGCCCGTTCCGACGCGATCCGCGGCGAACTCGCGGCGGCGGGGGTGGAGGTGATGGACGGCGACCCGTTGGCATGGGACTGGAAGCCGACCGCCTAATCTCAACCGTCACCCCGGACTTGTTCCGGGGTCCACCGCGCCGAAGGCGGTTCGATCGAGATCATGCGAGTCGCCCCGCGGCACGGTGGATCCCGGCACAAGGCCGGGATGACGGGATTGGCAGGGCGTCGCCGCCGCTCCTACAGTCCATCGCATGAAAGCCGTCCTCCCCGCCCTCGCCCGCCCGCTGCTCGAACCGCACCTGCCCGCCGACCTGGAGGTCGCCTGGTTCGCCAAGCCTGCGGAGGCGAACGCCGGGATCGCCGACGCCGAGATCGCCTGGGTGGACATGCAGCCGACTGCACTGGTGGCGGAAGCGATCCGCGCCTCCGGGCCGCGGCTGAAATGGGTCTCCACCATCTATGCCGGGCTCGATGCCTTTCCGCTGGATGTGCTGCGCGATCGTGGTGCGACCTTGACCAACGGCGTCGGCATCAATGCGATCGCGGTGGCGGAATATGCGGTGATGGGTGTGCTCGCCGCCGCCAAGCGCTTCGACCAGGTGGTGCGCGCGGCCGAGCGGCGGGAGTGGCTATCCGATGCGCCGGGCAAGACCGAGCTGGCGGACACGCGCGCGCTGATCATCGGCTATGGCGCGATCGGGCAGCTGATCGGCGAGCGGCTGCGCGCGTTCGGCGTCGCCGTGACGGGCGTGACCCGCTCGGCGCGCGAGGGCACGATCGCGCCGGACCAATGGCGCGACCGGCTTGCCGAATTCGACTGGGTGATCCTGGCCGCCCCCTCGACGCCCGAGACCAAGGCGATGATCGGCGCCGACGAGTTCGCCGCGATGAAGCCGGGCGCGTGGCTGATCAACATCGCGCGTGGTGACATGATCGAGGAGGCGGCGCTGCTTACAGCGCTGCGCTCCGGCCAGCTGGGCGGAGCGTTTCTCGATCCCACCGATCCTGAGCCCTTGCCCGCCGATCACCCGCTGTGGTCCGCGCCGAACTGCATGATCACCATGCACCTGTCGGGGCGCAGCCAGTCGAAGATGTTCCAGCGTGCGGCGGCGCTGTTCCTGCGCAACCTGGCGGCATATCGGGAGGGGCGGCCAATGGAGAATGTGGCGGATCTGGCAGCGGGATATTGAGGCGCCGCCACCCTCCCTCGTTGGTCCTGAGTAGCCGCTGAGCGCAGCGAAGAGGCGTATCGAAGGATTGGTGCTTGGCGCTGATCCTTCGATACGAGCCTTCGCTTCGCTCAGTCTCTACTCAGGACGAATGGAGGTGGAGGTTGGCCATCCGCAAGCAGCTAAAGCACCCGACTTAATCCCTCTTCCCAACGCCCCTGCCCTGCGCCACACTCCCCTGAGACTTCGACGACGAAGCGGGAGAGGATGATGCGCAAGGCAGGCGTGCTGCTGACAACAGCACTATTGGCGGGCTGCGGCGGGAGCGAGCAAAGCCGCGATCGCGTACTCGGCCGTGTCGATGCAGCGCTGCTGACCAGCGGCGGCACCGGCGCCGACTGGCCGATGACCGGCTATAATTATTCCGAGCAGCGCTTCTCCCCCCTCACCCAGGTCAATGCCGGGAATGTCGGCAAGCTCGGCCTCGCCTGGTTCGCGGACATGCCCGACGCGCGCGGGCAGGAGGCGACGCCTGTGGTGGTGGACGGGCGGCTCTACGTCACCGGGCCATGGTCCAAGGTGTTCGCCTATGACGCCGCTTCGGGCCAGAAGCTCTGGGAGTTCGATCCGGGTGTCGACAAGGCCAAGGGCGTGCAGGCCTGCTGCGACGTGGTCAACCGCGGCGTCGCGGCGTGGAAGGGGCGCGTCTATGTCGGCACCATCGACGGGCGGCTGATCGCGCTGGACGCCGGCACCGGCAAGCAGGACTGGTCGGTGCAGACCACCGACAATTCTAAGCCCTACACCATCACCGGCGCCCCGCGGGTGGTGAAGGACATGGTGATCATCGGCAATGGCGGCGCCGAGTTCGGCGTGCGCGGCTATGTCACCGCTTATGACGCCGCGACCGGCACGAAGAAGTGGCGTTTCTACACCGTGCCCAATCCCAGCGGCGCCAAGGACGGCGAGGCGAGCGACGCGGCGATGGCGAAGGTGGCGCCGACCTGGTCGAAGAACGGCGAGTGGAAGACGTCCGGCGGCGGCGGCACCGTGTGGGACTCGATCGTCTATGACGCGGAGCTCGACCAGCTCTATCTCGGCGTCGGCAACGGCTCGCCTTGGAACCACGGGCTGCGTTCCGAGGGCCAGGGCGACAACCTGTTTCTGTCCTCCATCGTCGCGCTCAAGCCGGACACCGGGCAATATGTCTGGCATTATCAGGAGACCCCGGGCGAAACCTGGGACTTCACCGCAACGCAGCCGATCAACCTCGCCACGCTGAACATCGGCGGCAGCCCACGAAAAGTGCTGATGCAGGCGCCCAAAAACGGCTTCTTCTACGTCGTCGATCGCATGAACGGAAAGCTGATCAACGCCGGCCAGTTCATCCCCGGCGTCAACTGGGCGAGCGGCTATGACATGAAAACTGGCCGTCCGATCGAGAATCCGGCGGCGCGCTTCTACAAGACCGGCAAGCCGTTTCTGGCGCTGCCCAGCGCGATCGCCGCGCACAATTGGCAGCCGATGGCGTTCAATCCCAACGTCGGCCTCGCCTTTATCCCCGCGCAGATCGTCGGTAGCGCCTATCTCAACCCCAGTTCGCCGCTCGACGCCGCCAAGCCGCTCGGCTTCAACGTCGGGCAGGACCTCGGCAACGCCATGTACCCGCGCGATGCTGCGACGGTGAAGGCGGCGATCGCCGGTGCGACCGGACGGCTGGTCGCCTGGGACCCGGTGGCCAACAAGGCGCGCTGGACGGTGGACTATCCGACACCGTGGAACGGGGGCACCATGACCACCGCGGGCAACCTCGTCTTCCAGGGCACCGCGCTCGGCGAGTTCCGCGCCTATGCCGCCGATACCGGCAGGCAGCTGTTCGCCTATCCGGTCGGCACCGGGGTGATGGCGGGCGCAGCGACCTATCAGGTCGGCGGCGTGCAATATGTCGCAGTGCTGGCGGGGCGTGGCGGCGCGCTGCCGCTCTCGATCGGCTATGCGATCGGCAAGGCCCGCGACGTGCCCAACGTGCCGCGCCTCCTCGTCTTCAAGCTGGGCGGCACCGCGAAACTGCCCCCCTCCCCGCAGCCGGACACCGCGCCGGTGACCTTGCCCACGGCTACCGGCACGCCGCAGCAGGTAGCGCAGGGCCAGGCGCTGTACGGCCGCTATTGCCAGGTCTGCCATGGCGCCAGCGCGGGCGGCGGCGGCGTGCTGCCCAACCTCCAACGCTCGGCCAACCTGGGCAATCCCGATGGCTGGCATGCGGTGCTGATCGACGGCGCGCTCAAGGACAATGGCATGGTCAGCTTCGCCAAGGTGCTGACACCGGAGCAGGCACAGCTAATCCGGCTGTACGTGCTGGACGAGGCGCACTGGGCGCAGAAGAACCTGGCGGAGGCGCCGACGGCGGGCGGCAAGGTGCCGGCGCGGACGGGGGTGCGCTGACACACACCTCCGTTCGGCCTGAGCGAAGTCGAAGGCCAAGCCCCAGCGTTCCCGCATGTGCTTCGACTTCGCTCAGCACGAACGGATTTGGGCTGGCTTTGATGCCGGCACGATGCGAAGTTGATGCCGTCTGATGCAGCACACTGCCCATTCGTTAGGCAGTCGTTAACCCGCGCCGCACCGCAGCAACGCCCCCTTGCTCTCGGGGGCCGCGGCTGGCACGTTCGGTGCAAGCCGTGTCGCTCGGGACCGGGTATTCAGGGGTGGGCGTTTCCGCGTGAAGAAGATCGAGGCGATCATCAAGCCGTTCAAGCTGGATGAGGTGAAGGAAGCGCTGCACGAGGTCGGCGTGTCGGGTATCACGGTCACCGAGGCCAAGGGCTTCGGCCGCCAGAAGGGCCATACCGAACTGTACCGCGGCGCTGAATATGTCGTCGACTTCCTGCCCAAGGTAAAGCTGGAGGTGGTGGTGGAGGACGATGTCGCGTCGCGCGTCGTCGAGGCGATCGCCGCCGCCGCGCAGACCGGCCGCATCGGCGACGGCAAGATCTTCGTCATCCCGGTCGAAACCGCGCTCCGCATCCGCACCGGCGAGCGCGACGCCGACGCGATTTGACGAAGCCGCCGATCAATGAAGACGATGTGGTCGCAGAAAGAAGGTTCGACAGCCCGGAAGGGCCGGTCATTCTGCGACTCCATAGACCTATCCCTTGGCCAAGTGATATCTCCGACCGTGAACCGGATTGGGTCTGCTGGTACGCGATCCGCTTCCCTTCTGGCGAAGGCAAGCGGCACAGTGCAGTGGGCGTCGATAGCATCCAGGCGCTTCTGCTCGCCTTTGCAAGCGCGATGGGCGACCTGCGCTACGTTGGCGACGGGACACCCACTCGACGACCGCCGCTGCAATGGCTCGGCGAAGACGACCTCGGCCTAACCATCAACCATTTCGAGTAATTACGGGCCGCTGCGGGGCGGTTCAACAAAGAGGAAGAAGATCATGGCGAACACTGCCGCAGACGTGCTGAAGAAGATCAAGGACGAAGAGATCGAGTGGGTCGACCTGCGTTTCACCGATCCCAAGGGCAAGTGGCAGCACCTGACCATGGTCGCCACGCTGATCGGCGAGGATGAGCTGACCGACGGCCTGATGTTCGACGGCTCGTCGATCGCCGGCTGGAAGGCGATCAACGAGTCGGACATGATCCTGAAGCCCGACCTCGACGCGGTCTATGTCGATCCGTTTTCGGCCACCCCGATGCTGATCGTGTTCTGCGACATCGTCGAGCCGTCGACCGGCGAGGGCTATGCGCGTGATCCCCGGACCACGGCGAAGCGCGCCGAGGCGTACCTCGGCACCACCGGCATCGGCGACACGGTGTACGTCGGCCCCGAGGCCGAGTTCTTCATGTTCGACGACGTCCGCTTCGAGACGAGCTACGCCACGTCCTATTTCAAGATCGACGATATCGAGCTGCCGACCAACTCGGGCCGCGAATATGAGGGCGGCAATCTCGCCCACCGCCCGCGCGCCAAGGGCGGCTACTTCCCCGTCGCCCCGGTGGATTCGGCGGTCGACATCCGCGGCGAGATGGTCTCGACCATGATCGAGATGGGTCTGCCCTGCGACAAGCACCACCATGAGGTGGCGGCCGCGCAGCACGAACTGGGCCTCACCTTCGGTACGCTGACCACCACCGCCGACCGGATGCAGATCTACAAATATGTCGTGCACCAGGTCGCGCACGCCTACGGCAAGTCCGCCACCTTCATGCCCAAGCCGATCAAGGAAGATAACGGCTCGGGCATGCACACCCACTTCTCGATCTGGAACGGCAAGGAGCCTTTGTTCGCGGGTAACGGCTATGCCGGCCTGTCCGAGACCTGCCTGTTCTTCATCGGCGGCATCATCAAGCACGCCAAGGCGATCAACGCCTTCACCAACCCGACCACCAACAGCTACAAGCGGCTGG
>NZ_JBELLZ010000137.1:0-6097 GCF_042096255.1 Sphingomonas sp.
GTCGAAGCCGCCCATCTGCTGGAAATAGGTGAACTGCGTCACCTCCATGCCGTCGCACCAGACTTCCCAGCCCAGGCCCCAGGCGCCGAGCGTCGGGCTTTCCCAATCGTCCTCGACGAAGCGGATGTCGTGGACGCTCATGTCCACGCCGATCGCGGCGAGGCTGCCGAGATACAGCTCCTGCAGGTCGGGCGGGCTCGGCTTCAGGATCACCTGATATTGGTAGTAATGCTGTAGCCGATTGGGGTTCTCGCCGTAGCGGCCGTCGGTGGGGCGGCGGCACGGCTGGACATAGGCGGCGCGCCACGGCTTGGGGCCGAGCGAGCGCAGCGTCGTCGCGGGATGGAAAGTGCCCGCGCCCATGCGCATGTCATAAGGCTGGAGGATCGCGCATCCGCGCTCCGACCAATATTGGTGGAGGCGCAGGATCATCGCCTGAAAGCTGAGTGGCTGGCTCATCGTGCCGCGGCTTAGGCGAGCGGCTCGCGCTCTGGCAACCCGCGCGGGGGTGGATTAGGCGGGTGTTCATCCCCCGCCAGCCAAGGCCCACCCATGCTCCGCTTCCTCGCCGCGCTGCTCGCGCTCACCCCCCTGCCCGCCTGCGCCCAGGCGCCGACCCAGCCAGCGCCGCAGCCGACCAAGGCCGCCGCCGCCACGCCGGGCGATGCCGATCCGGCCTTGTGGGTGGTGAAGGACGAGGACACCACCGTCTATTTGTTCGGCACCATCCACCTGCTAAAGCCGGGCCTCAGCTGGTTCGACGAGGCCGTGAAGGCCGCGTTCGACAAGTCCGACACTTTGGTGACCGAGATCGTCGCGCCCGACGATGCGGCGATGAAGGCGCTGGTCGCCCGCGTCGGTGCCGCCGCGCCCGATGCGCCGCCGCTGTCGCAGCGTATCCCGGCGGACAAGCGCGCCGCTTATGACGCCGCACTCAAGAAGCTGGGCGTGCCCGCCGCCGCGTTCGACCGGCTCAAACCCTGGCTCGCCGCGGTGACGGTGTCGATGGCGCCGCTCCAGTCGATGGGATACGATGGCGCCAACGGGCCCGAGCAGGTGCTGGAGGCGGCGGCCAAGGCGCAGGGCAAGAAGGAGCTGGGGCTGGAAACCGCCGAGCAGCAGTTCGGCTATTTCGACAGCCTGTCGGAGTCGGCGCAGATCGGCTTCCTCACCTCCACCATCGAGGAGCTGCCCAATATGGGCCCGCTGATCGAGCGAATGGTGACCGACTGGGCGGAGGGCGATCCCGACGGCCTTGCCGCCGAGATGAACGACAATCTGAAGGACGAGCCCGAGGTGGCAGAGAAGATCCTCTATGCGCGCAACCGCACCTGGGCGGGCTGGATCGCCGAGCGGATGAAGCAGCCGGGCACCGTGTTCATGGCGGTGGGCGCGGGACACCTCGCCGGCGCGGGCAGCGTGCAGGAGCGGCTGCGCGAGCGCGGGATAACGGCGGAGCGGGTCCGCTACTGACTGGACTTTGCCGCCGCGGGCCGCTATCCGCGCGCGCTTCCGTCATGGTCATCCCTGGAGGCGTGGCGGAAGCTTGAACCACCGTTTCGAAAGGTACCGCACATGAGCGACACGCTGACGCTCGCGGCCGAGACGCGTGACCGGGTTGGCAAGGGAGCCTCCCGTTCGCTGCGTCGCGAAGGCCGCGTCCCCGCCGTGATCTACGGCCAGAATCAGGAGCCCCTCTCGATCCATCTGGAGGAGAAGGCGCTCGTCAAGGCGCTGAACACCGGCCATTTCATGACCACCGTGGTCACCGTCGCCGGCGTCCGCACTTTGCCCAAGGACGTCGCGTTTCACCCGGTGACCGACCGTCCGCTCCACGTCGATTTCCTGCGCGTGGGTGAGCATTCCACCGTCACCGTCTCGGTGCCGGTCGTGTTCGCCGACGAGGACGAGGCGCCCTTCTCGCGTGCCGGCGGCGTGCTCAATATCGTCCGCCACGAGGTGGAGGTGACCTGCGACGCCGCGGACATCCCGACCGAGCTCACGATCAGCCTGAAGGGCTATGCGGTCGGCGATTCGGTCCACATCTCGAACGTGTCGCTGCCCAAGGGCGTGGTGCCGACGATCGACGACCGCGACTTCACCATCGCCACGATCGTCCCGCCGACGGTGCCGACCGCGACTGCGGACGAGGAGCCGGCCGCCGAGGGCGAGGCTCCGACGGAGTAAGCGAACGCAAGCCCCTCCCCTTCAGGGAGGGGTTGGGGTGGGGCAGTGCCGCGGGCGATCGTCTCGGTGAGACACGGCCCCACCCCCTGCCTCTCCCCTGAAGGGGAGGGGTTAGTGACAATGCAACTCTGGGTCGGCCTGGGCAATCCCGGCGCGCAATATGCGATGCACCGGCACAATGTCGGCTTCATGGCGGCGGACGCCATCGCCGCAGTGCACGGCTTCGCCCCGCCGCAGAAGAAGTTCCAGGGCTGGCTGCAGGAAGGCCGGATCGGCACGCACAAGATGCTGCTGCTCAAGCCCGCCACTTTCATGAACGAAAGCGGCCGCAGCGTCGGCGAGGCGCTGCGCTTCTACAAACTCGGCGTCGAGGCGCTCACCGTCTTCCACGACGAGCTCGACCTGGCGCCGATGAAGCTCAAGGTGCGAATGGGCGGCGGCCTCGCAGGCCACAACGGCCTGCGCTCGATCGACCAGCATTTCGGGCCGGAGTTCCGCCGCGTGCGGATCGGCATCGGCCATCCCGGCCACAAGGACCGGGTCACCGGCCATGTGCTGGGCAACTACGCCAAGAGCGAGATCGATCCCCTGTCGGACCTGCTCGGCGCGATTGCGGCGGAGGCGCCGTGGCTTGCCGATGGTGACGACGTCCGCTTCATGAACGAGGTCGCGCTGCGACTCCAGCCCTGACGCCGGGCGCCAGAACAAAAGTTACGGAACCCCCTTTCCTCTCCCCCGCCAAGCAGGCATCTTGATCGCGAGAGCGGCACAAAGCCGCGCACGGATGGAGAGCGATGATGGCGAAGCGGATCGCCGTGGCGGGTGCGGGCATGGGCGGGCTGTGCGCCGCCATCCTGGCGCGCCAAGCCGGGCATGAGGTGACGATCTACGAGCATGCCGACGATGTCGGCGGCACCTGGCGGGCGAACCGCTACCCCGGCGTTGCCTGCGACGTGCCCGCAATCCTCTACCAATTCTCCTTCGCCCCCAATCCGAACTGGAGCCACCATTTCGCGCGCGGACCCGAGATCCACGATTACACGCGCGGGCTCGTCGACCAATTCGGCCTGCGCGAGTCGCTCCACCTGAACGAAGGGGTGTCGCGCGCGACTTGGGACGAGGACGATAAGGTCTGGGTGGTGGAGACCGAAAATGGCGAGCGCGGCACCTTCGACGCGATCGTCCCCGCGCTCGGCCAGCTCAGCCGCCCCTGCCTGCCCGGCATCGCCGGCCGCGACAGCTTCGCCGGCACGATGTTTCACGCGGCGGAATGGCCCGAGGCGCTCGATCTCACGGGCAAGCGCGTCGGCGTGATCGGCTCGGCGGCGAGCGCGGTGCAGTTCATCCCGGAGATCGCCAAGGAAGCCGCCCAGCTCGTCGTCTTCCAGCGCACGCCCAATTGGGTGGTGCCGCGCAACGACCATGAAGTCACGCCCGAGACCAAGGCGCTGATGATGACCAACATCGAGATGGCGATGAAGCTCGGCGCGTCCCAGCGCGCGATGATCTTCGACAATGCCGACGCTTTCTTCTGGCAGGCCTTCCAGTTCACCCCCGAAGGCCGCGCCGCCTTCACCCGCACCGCGCTCGACCATCTGGAGGCGCAGGTGCCCGACCCGGAACTGCGCGCGAAACTGACTCCCGAATATCCGATCGGCTGCAAGCGCATCCTGATCTGCGACGATTTCTATCCCGCGCTGATGCGGGAGAACGTGACGCTGGAGACCGCGTCCATTGCTGCGATCGCGTCCAACGGCGTCCGCACTGCCGATGGCTTCCACGATCTCGACGTGCTGATCTTCGCCACCGGCTTCGAGACCACCGAGTGGAACTGGTCGATGGAGGTGGTCGGCGAGGGCGGGCGGACGCTCAAGGAGGCGTGGAAGGACGGGCCCGAGGCCTATCTCGGCATCATGGCCGCGGGCTTCCCCAACATGTTCATGCTCTATGGGCCGAACACCAACCTGGGGCACAATTCGATCAGCTTCATGATCGAGCGGCAGGTAGGCTATATGCTCAAGACGCTGGAAGCGCTCGAAGCCGACGGCGCCAGGGCAGCGGTGCCGACGCCGGAGGGCCAGCAGCGCTTCAACGATCGAATCGGCCAGTTGCTCGACGGCACCGTTTGGGCCGATCCGCACTGCCACAGCTGGTACAAGGCCGCGAACGGCCGCGTGTACCAGAATTGGGCGGGCAGCTGCGGCGACTATGCGCGCGAGACGGAGACGCTCGACCGCGAGGCGCTGGCCTTCGCCTGACGCCGCCAGGCGAGCGAGCGCGCGTTGAGGCGGTGCAGATCGGCGGTGCCGGCGATGGCGGCGCGGCCGAGGTCGAGCGCGCGTTCGAGGATTGCCATGTCGGCATGGCGGTAGGCGGGACGGCGCGAGATGGCGTCGTACCAGACCCCGCCTACCGCATTGTCGAGCAGGATGCGCTGGAAGCAATGATCGGCGCGGACCGGCCAGTCGCGTGAGGCGGCGAGCGCGGGCAGCTCGTGGCGGGTGAGATCGAGCCACGCGGCTTCGAGGGCGGCGCGGTTGATCACCAGCCGATCATCACAGGATCTCATAAAGCTGAGATGGTGCTGGGCCATGCTGCGGGCCACTCCCCTCCCTGCGAGGGAGGGGTCGGGGGTGGGTGGAGGCATGGCGAAACGCGTGCGTCCGAGGTGGACGCCTCAGTATCGCCGAGAACTTCAACGCGCCGCGGCGAAGCCGCGTCGTGACGTCGGACGGCGCTGTAGCGCCGCCGGCCGAGCCGATCGCGGCGAACCTCGCCCGCAGCTTGCGTTGCGGGCTCGGGCGATCGGCTAGACGTGGATCGGCTTGCCCTGCACCGCCATCGCCGCTTCCTTGATCGCCTCCGAATGGGTCGGATGTGCGTGGCAGGTGTAGGCGATGTCCTCGCTGGTCGCGCCGAACTCCATCGCCTGCGCGGCCTGGGCGATCATCGTGCCTGCGACCGAGGCGATGCACCACACGCCGAGCACGCGATCGGTCTTGGCGTCGGCGATCACCTTCACGAAGCCGCCGTCCTCGTGATTGGTCTTGGCGCGGCTGTTCCCCGCCATCGGGAACTTGCCGACCTTGGTCTCGCCCCGCTCCTTGGCCTGCTCCTCGGTCAGGCCAACGCCGGCGATCTCGGGCCAGGTGTAGACCACGCTCGGGATCACGTCGTGATTCACGATGCCGTGCTGGCCGGCGATGTTCTCGGCGACGGCGATGCCCTCGTCCTCCGCCTTGTGCGCGAGCATCGGGCCGGGGATCACGTCGCCGATCGCCCACACGCCCTCGACCGAGGTGCGGAAGTCGTGGTCGGTCTCGATCTGGCCGCGGTTGTTGACCTGGAGGCCGATCGTGTCGAGGGCCAGCCCGTCGGTGTTCGGGCGCCGGCCGATCGACACGAGCACCGCATCCGCCTCGATCGTCTGCGCCTCGCCACCCGCGGCGGGCTCGATCGAGAGCGTCGCCTTGTCGCCCGACACGGTGACGCCGGTCACCTTGGTGCCCAGCTTGAACTCGATCCCCTGCTTCTTGAAGATCTTATTGGCTTCCTTGCGGACCTCGCCGTCGAAGCCGGGCAGGATCTGGTCGAGATATTCGACGCAGGTCACCTTGGCGCCCAGCCGCCGCCAGACGCTACCCAGCTCCAGCCCGATCACGCCGCCGCCGATGACGACCATGTGCTCGGGCACCTTGGCGAGCTCCAGCGCGCCGGTGGAGTCCACGACGACCTTCTGGTCGATCTCGACGCCCGGCAGCGGGGTGACCGACGAGCCGGTGGCGATGACGATGTTCTTGGCGGTGACCTTCTGGTCGCCGACGCTGACGGTGTGCGCGTCCTCGAAAGCGGCGCGACCCTTGAGCCAGGTGACCTTGTTCTTCTTGAACAGGAACTCGATGCCGCCGGT
>NZ_JBELLZ010000138.1:0-6089 GCF_042096255.1 Sphingomonas sp.
GGCGTGGGTGGCGCGCTGGCCAACCGTGGCGGCGCTCGCCGCCGCGGACGAGGCGGAGGTGATGGCCGCCTGGGCGGGGCTGGGCTACTACGCCCGTGCCCGTAACCTGCTGAAGGCGGCGCGCGCGGTGGCGGAGCGCGGCGATTTTCCCGATGACGAAGCCGGGCTGCGCGCGCTGCCAGGGCTCGGCGTCTATACCGCCGCGGCGGTGGCGGCGATCGCCTTCGGCCGGCGCGCAGTGGTGGTGGACGCCAATGTCGAGCGCGTGGTGGCGCGGCTGTTCGCCTTTGCCGACAAGAAGGACGTGCGCGCGGCCGCGGACACGATCACGCCGGACGCACGCGCGGGAGACTTCGCGCAGGGGATGATGGACCTTGGCGCCACGATCTGCACGCCGCGGAGTCCACGCTGCCTGCTCTGCCCGCTGCGCACGATGTGCGCCGGTTACGCGACCGGCACGCCCGAGGCGTTCCCGGCGCGCAAAGCGAAGGCCGCCAAGCCGCAGCGCCATGGCACCATCTTCTGGCTCGAACAGAATGGGCAGGTCTGGCTCGTCCGTCGCCCCGCGCGCGGTCTGCTCGGCGGCATGCGCGCGCTTCCCACCGGACCGTGGAGCGACGCGCCGCCCGGCCTCGCCGACGCACCCGCTTCCACGGAATGGCGGCTGCTGGACGGCACGGTCGGCCACGTCTTCACCCACTTCCGCCTCGAACTGGCGCTTGCGGTCGGCACCGGCGCGGGCCAAGGCGAGGGTGAATGGTGGCCCGTCGACCGGCTCCACGAGGCCGGTCTTCCGACGGTGTTCGCCAAGGCGGCTCAGGCGATCGGGAGAGAGCGATGAAGGCATTTGGGATAACGGCGGCGCTGGCGACTGCGCTCACCGCGGCGGCGCTGCACGGCCAGGCACGCCCGGCGCCCCAGCCCGCTCCGGCAGCGGCGAACGACACCGCCCGCCGCGCCCTGCCCAATACCGCCGCCTTGTTCGACGGGCTGGTGCGCGAAGGCAAGATGCCCGGCATCGTCGGCGCGTTCGGCGCGGGCGACCTGCCGACCGCCTTCGTCTCGGCGGGCAAGCTCTCCGACGATCCCGGCGCCGCCCCCGCCGGCCCCGATTCGCTGTGGCGCATCTATTCGATGACCAAGCCGATCACCGGCATGGCGGCGATGATGCTGGTGGAGGACGGCAAGATCGGCCTTGACGACCCCCTGTCGAAATACTTCCCCTCCTTCGCGCAGATGCGCGTGCTGACCAGCCCGGAGACCTCGCTCGACAGCGTACCCGCCAAGACGCCGATCACCATCCGCATGCTGATGACCCACAGCGCAGGCCTGGGCTATTCGATCATCCAGAAGGGCCCGATCGCCCGCGAATATGAGCGGCTGGGGCTGGTGCCCGCCGCACTCAACCCGCAGGTCGAGAACGCGATGCGTGCGGCGCGACCCAAGACGCTCGCCGCCTTTGCGGAGCGGGTCGCCACCGTGCCTTTGGTGTACGAACCCGGCAGCCGCTGGAGCTATTCGATCGGCCTCGACGTGCTCGGCGCGGTGATCGAGAAGGCGAGCGGGATGCCGTTCGACCGCTTCCTCCAGACGCGCATGTTCGATCCGCTGGGGATGCGCTCGACCTATTGGACCGTCCCCGCGGGCGAAGTGAAGCGGCTCGCGACCAATTACGCCTTTGTCGGCGACCAGCGCTCGCCGATCGATCCGGCCGCGACCAGCGTGTTCCTCCAGCCACCCAGCTTTCCCTATGGCGGCGCGGGCTTGGTCTCCACCGCGCGCGACTACGACCGCTTCCTGCACATGATCCAGAACGGCGGCGAGCTCGATGCCGTGCGGGTGATGAAGTCGGAGACGGTGGCGCTGGCAACGTCGAACCTGCTGCCGCCGGGCCTGTTCTTTACCGACGTGAACCCCTCCAGCGGCGCGACCGCGATGGGGCGGATGGGCTATGGCGCGGGCGGCTCGGTCGCGCTGGAGGACGGGCCCAACGGGCGGGTAAAGGGCACCTATGGCTGGGGCGGCGCGGCCGGCACCATCGCCTGGGTCAATCCGCAACGCCGCACGCGCGGCACGGTGATGGTGCAGTTCTTCCCCGCGGAGAAATGGGGGCTGCGCCAGTCCGTGCCCGCCGCGCTGGCGAAGGATGCGGCGCGGCTTGCGCGATGACACTGGCGACCGGCTTCACCGGCGGCACGCTCGACCGTGCCGACCGGCTGCGCCACGATGCCGAGGCGCTCGCCGCAGCGATGGGCAATTGGCAGGCGCGGCTGCTCAAGCTAGAGGGCGGCCAGCCCGAGGTGACCGAAGACGGCCGCCTCGGCTGGACGATGCTCGCCGAGGCGCCCGACGAGGCGGAGTTCGTGCTGCTCGGCCTCGATGCCGGCCGGCCGCGCTTCGCCGCGCTGCTGCCCGGCGCGGGGCCGCAGGCGGGCTTTCGTTCGCCCGCATTGATCGCCGCGCTGGACGCGCTCGAACCGGGCGAGGCGGCCACCTATGCCGCCGCGCGCAGCGTGCTGGACTGGCATGCGCGCCACCGTTTCTGTGCCAATTGCGGCGCGCCGACCGCGCTGTTCCGCGCGGGTTGGGGCCGCAACTGCGCGAACTGCCGTGCCGAGCATTTTCCAAGAGTCGATCCGGTGGTGATCATGATTGCCGAGCATGACGGCCGCGCGCTCGTCGGCCGTCAGCCGGGGTGGCCGAAGGGACGCTACTCAGCGCTGGCCGGCTTCCTTGAGCCCGGCGAGTCGATCGAAGAAGCGGTGGCGCGCGAGATCGAGGAGGAGTCCGGCGTTCGCGTCTCGGGCGTCCGCTACGTCGCCAGCCAGCCCTGGCCCTTCCCCTCGCAGCTGATGATCGCCTGCATCGGCCTGGCCGAGGATGATGCGATCACGCTCGACGCGCACGAACTGGAAGATGCGATGTGGGTGACGCGCGACGAGGTTCGGGCGGCGCTCGCCGGCGCCGGCCCGTTCCTCGCGCCGCCGCGCTACGCCATCGCGCACAGTCTGCTGACGCATTGGGCCGGCTAGGGCACAAAACCCTTCCCGAACGGTTGTGCGCCGCGAACTACCCGAAAGGAGCAACGCATGAACCAGGATACCGCCACCGGCACCGCCAATGATGTCGCCGGCCGCGTGAAGGAGACCGCCGGCGCTGCGACCGGCGACCGGTCGCTCCAGGCCGACGGCATCGTCGATCAGGTCAAGGGCGCCATTCAGAAGAGCATTGGCGGCGAAGGTGGTGTCGGGGCGAGCACCAACGCCACCGTCGACAAAGCCAAAGCGTTCGCCAAGGCGCGCCCCTGGGCGACTAGCGCTTTGGTCGGTGTGCTCGGGCTGGCGGTGCTCGGCTCGTTGCGCGGCAAGGGCCGCGGCTGAACCGGTCGGGATGTGGGAGGGTCAGCCCTCCCGCATCCGCATCGTCTCGATCAGCGCGCGAAAGTCGGCAGGCAGGGTGTCGCCGGCCGACGCGGTCATCACCAGGGTGGAGTCACAGGTCGCGATCGGGCGGCCGCCCTGCTCCATCAGCGCCAGGATCTCCCAGCTGCGCGTGCCGATCCGGCCGATCCCGGTCGAGATCACCACGTCCTCGGGATAAGTCCCTTCCGCCAGATAGTTGATTTCGTTGCGCGCCATCACCGCGCGGAACGGATCGTCGGCGCGGGCACGCCGCCCGAAGCCATGGTTGAACGCGATCCGCGCGCTCTCGAACAGCGCCGCATAAGCGACGTTGTTGAGGTGCCCCATCGTGTCCAAGTCCTGGAAGCGGGTCTGGTAGGTGGCGGTGACGGGGTAGGACGCGGAGTCCAGCCGGTACGGTGCTGGGCGGGGCATCTAGATCTTTCAGCAAACGGGGCCGACGCGGGAACAAGTCCCGCGTCGTCGGACGCAGCCCGGGCTGCGCCGGCCGGCCTGGCGCGAGGTGCTGCACAGCATGTGCAGCCCCGCGCTGCGGCTCACCGCGGCGCCATCCGGATCGCGCCGTCCAGCCGCACGTCCTCGCCGTTGAAATAGCCGTTCTCGATCATCAGCGTCGCCAGTGCGGCATATTCCGCCGGGTCGCCGAGGCGCTTGGGGAACGGCACGGAGGCGGCCAGCGCGTCCTTCACGTTCTGCGGCGCACCCTGGAGCAGCGGCGTGTTGAAGATGCCGGGCAGGATCGTGTTGACGCGGATCCCCTCGCCCATCAGGTCGCGCGCGATCGGCAGGGTCATGCCGACGACGCCGCCCTTCGACGCCGAATAGGCCGCCTGGCCCATCTGCCCGTCCTCCGCCGCGACGCTGGCGGTGTTGACGATCACGCCGCGTTCGCCGCCTTCCATCGGCTCCAGCGACATCATCCCCGCGGCCGACTTGGCGATGCAGCGGAAGGTGCCGACCAGGTTGATCTGGATGATCCAGTTGAATGCATCGAGCGGGAAGTGCTTGATGCTGCCGTCTTCCTTGGAGCGGCTGGCGGTCTTGATCGCATTGCCGGTGCCCGCGCAATTGACCAGGATCCGCTCCTGACCGATCGCCTCGCGCGCCTTGGCGAAGGCGGCGTCCACCGACGCCTCGTCGGTGACGTTGCACTTGCAGAACACGCCGCCCAGCTCGGCCGCAAGCGCCTCGCCCTTCTCCTCCTGGAGATCGAACAGCGCGACCTTGACGCCCTTGGAAGCGAGCAGGCGCGCGGTGGCGGCGCCAAGGCCCGAGGCACCGCCGGTGATCACGGCGGAAACGGTGTTGTCGAGTTTCATTCGGTTACATCCCCTCCGATGTGCTCCCGCGAAGGCGGGAGCCCAGTCTGGGTCTCCGCCTTGGGCTCCCGTCAAAGTACTACTTTGACGGGAGCCCTTCGCGGGGACACATGATGCGTTCAGGCGGCGGCTTTCGCCTCGCCCTGCCAGTCGCAATTCTCGATGATCGTCACGTTGGCGACGCCGCCGCCCTCGCACATCGTCTGCAACCCGTAGCGGCCGCCGCGGCGCTTGAGCTCGTGCACCAGGGTCGCCATCAGCTTGGTGCCCGAGGCGCCGAGCGGGTGCCCGAGCGCGATCGCGCCGCCGTTGACGTTCAGCTTCGCCGGATCGGCCTTGGTATGCTCCAGCCACGCCACCGGCACCGAGGCGAAGGCCTCGTTGACCTCGTAGAGGTCGATGTCGTCGATGCTCAGCCCCGCCTTCTTGAGCGCCTTGTCCGTGGCGAACAAAGGCTCCTCCAGCATCACCACCGGATCGCCCGCGGTCACAGTGAGGGTGACGATCCTGGCCAGCGGCTTGAGGTTGTATTTCTTCAGAGCCTCCTCGCTGACGATCAGCACCGCGCTCGCGCCGTCGCAGATCTGGCTGGACGAGGCGGCGGTGAGCACGCCCTCTTCGGACAGCTTCTTCACGCCCGCCATGCCCTCGGGCGAGGCGTCGTAGCGGATGCCCTCGTCCGTCGCGTGGTTCTCGCGGCCCTCGGGCGTATCGATCTCGATCGGAACGATCTCGTCCTTGAACTTGCCGCCTTGGGTCGCCGCCACCGCCTTGCGGTGCGAGTTCAGCGAATAATCGTCCAATTTCTCGCGGGTATAGCCGTATTTCTTGGCGATCATCTCCGCGCCGGCGAACTGGTTGAAGACGATACCGGGGTATTTCTCCTCCAATCCCGGCGACTTGTTCTTGCCGAGGCCCGCATCGTAGAACAACTTGAAGGTCGAACCCATCGGCACGCGCGTCATGCTCTCGATGCCGGCGGCGATCACCACGTCCTGCGTGCCGCTCATCACCGCCTGCGCCGCGAACTGGATCGACTGCTGCGAGGAGCCGCACTGGCGGTCGATCGTCACCGCGGGCACGCTCTGCGGTAGCAGCTTGGCCGCGAGCACCGCATTGCGACCGACCTGCCCGGCCTGCTCGCCGCCCTGGCTGACGCAGCCCATCACCACGTCCTCGACCGCCTCGCCGGGGATCCCCGAGCGTTCGATCACCGCATCCAGCACCTTGGCGGCGAGATCGACCGGGTGCACGCCCGCGAGCTTGCCGCCGCGCCGTCCCCCGGCCGTCCGCACCGCTTCGACGATATACGCCTCGGGCATCTTCCGACTCTCCATAACAGATGTTA
>NZ_JBELLZ010000139.1:0-6068 GCF_042096255.1 Sphingomonas sp.
GCGGGGCACGATCTGCTGCCCGGCTGGGCGCAGGCGATGCACGGCCGCGCGGTGGCGCCGATCGCGGCGCCGGCGATCCGCACCGGCGTGCGGGGCATGGCGGGGCTGTTCCGCTGGGCGCTGGCCGGCTGACCATTTCGTCGCGCCGGCGGCGGGTCTGGTCGCAGCGTCGGGCGCATCGTCGCGAGGCGCGCGACAGCGGGCGAGGGGCAGGACAGGGCGTGTCCAACGCTTTCACGGACACGCCGCCATGCACCGCCCCAACCCGTATCTCGCGATCCTCGTCGGCTTCTGCCTGACCCTGTTCGCCTTCGCGCCCGACCCCGCCGCCGCTGAGCCGGCCCCGGCCCCGGTTGCGGCGACGCGCTGACCCGTTCCGCCGCGGCCTCCCCACCCATGCCGCGGCGATCCGCGGGCGCCCGCACCGACCCCGGCGGGCGCCCGCTTTTTCCTGTTGCAGGGCGGGTCCTCCCTCTGCCCGTTCGTGCTGAGCGAAGTCGAAGCACTTTGGCGGGCGCGGCGCTTGCCCTTCGACTTCGCTCAGGGTGAACGGAGAAAGGGATGTTCTTCGCGGAGCCGTCCTGCGTCAGCTGTCGCAGCTGAAGCGATATTTGTCGTTGAGCTTGAGCGGGAGCACCAGGGTGCGGATATTGGCCGCGCGCGAGGCGGCGCAGAGCGTGTCGCGCGCGCCGTTCTGGTTGGTGCGGTATTTCGCCAGATATTCGGCGTTGAACACCGGCTTGCCCGCATCGGTGAACGGCTTGAGCATCGCGCACTCGCGATATTGCGCGCATTGCTCATTGACCGCGAAGTCGAAAGAATCGACCAAAGCGCGGACCTGGTCGAGGTCGTTCTTCAGGCCGACGGCAAGGCCGCGGCGGTGCGCCTCGGTGGCGAGATAGCGGTTGTAGTCGAGCTGGTCGGCGGCGGTGAGGCCGAGACCGTTCTTGTTGGCATAGCCGTCCATGTTGTCGGGCTCGACGCCGTCGCACCCGCGCGCGGCGGCGAGGTCGAGTCGCTCGGCCATGATCCGGCGCACGTTCTGCGAGCGGGTGTCGACCCAGCGCTCACCGGCCCAGCCGTCGAGCGGCTTGCCGAGATCGCTCGTTTCGAACTCCTTGAAATCGTCGCGCCAATTCTCCGACGAGCCGGCGGAGAAGTAGCAGATCAGCTTCGATCCGCGGGCGTGGACCTGCGCGATCGTCGCGTCCGAGGTGTCGAACAGGTCGAGGTCGTAGATCGCGACATCATAGCTGGTGTTGATCTGGCCGGTGAGCTGCCACTGCCACGTGTCCGAAACGGCAGGCTTCCACCATGTGCCGCTATCCGCCCGCTTGCGTGCGGCGGTGCGGACCGGAGCGGCGCTGGACGGGATGACCGACGCGCGACGCGCGGCATTCGCCTCGGCTGCGGGCGCGGCGACCACGGTGACCGGAGCGCTGCGGGCTTCCGTCGCATGATCGGCAACATAAGCGGCACTAGCGGCGGCGGCGAGCGTGCCAGCGCCAACAAACATGGTGATTGTGCGCATGTTCATCCCTTCCCTTTGTTTCGCTCATGATGCCAAGCGAAAGTTTCCGCAACATGACGCGGCGGGATGAAACAAGCAAGCGCGCGATTTCAGCGTCTGCGCGGAGCCGGAGGAGAGTCACCCGCCGGCCAGCCCTCGCGCTGCCGGGTGCGGTCGCCGTCCACTTCCTCGGTCTGATCGTGGAACAGCACCTGAGTGGTCGGATAGGCGAGATCGATCGCGTGAGCCTTAGCGGCGGCGACGATCGCCTCGACCACCCTCGCCTTGATGTGGACGACATTGGTGCGCTTCGAGTCGGTCCACCAGCGCGCGCGCAGGGTGACGGTGCTCGCGTCGAGCCCCCAAGGGAGCGTCTCCGGCTTGGGATCGGGAACTATCCCGTCGATTCCCGCCATCGTCTCGGTGAACACCTGGCAGGCACGCGCGACATCGTCGCCATAGCCGATACCTATGTCGAGCTGTTCGCGGCGGGTCGGGAAGGCTGTGTTGACCACCACCGGCGCGATGTAGAGGTCCGCGTTGGGGATGATGACGCGGCGGCCGTCATAGGTCTTCAGCAGCGTCGCACGGCTCTCGATATGCTCGACCGTGCCCTCATAGTCCTTGACGACGATCTGGTCGCCGCGGCGGAACGGGCGGCGGATCAGCAAAAGCAGGCCGGCGAACAGGTTCTGGAGGATGTCCTTGAAGGCGAAACCGATCGCCACCGAGCCGATGCCCAACGTGGCGAGCACGTCGCCGGGCTTTACCGAAGGGAAGACGATCGCCGCCGCCATCAGCAGCGCGGCGATCATGATCGCGCCGAAGGCGATCGAGCCGAGCAACGCGCCCAGGTCGTAGCGGTCGCGCCGGTCCGCCAGCTTACGGATCATCGCCGCCACGCCCTTGGCGGCGAACCAGGCGACGACCAGGAAGACGATCGCCGCAATGATGTTGGGTAGCTGGAGGAAGAAGCCGTTGACCCAGGCATGCGCCTTGGCGAGGATCAGGCTTCCGGGTTCACGGATCGGCGGCGGCGTGACGGGCTTCATGCCCGGGTGAACGCCGCCGCGCGATCAAGTCTCCCGCATGCTTGCGGGTGACTAAGTCAGATCAGCCGATCACCACCGTCACCGCACGGCGGTTCTGCGCGTAGCTTCCCTCGTCCGAGCCGAGCGCGGCGGGGCGCTCCTTGCCGTAGCTGATCGTGGTGATCCGCGAGGCGGCGATGCCGCGCGAGACGAGGTAATTCTTGGCCGAATTGGCGCGGCGGTCGCCCAAAGCGAGGTTGTATTCGCGGGTGCCGCGCTCGTCGCAATGGCCCTCGATGGTGATGCGGACATTGGGATAGCGCTGGAGCCAATCGGCCTGGGTGTCGAGGATACCGCGCGCGGTGCCGTCGATGTCGTACATATCGAGGCCGAAGTTCACCGTGTCGCTGGTAACCGAGCGCTTGAAATCCTCGGCCGAGCCCGGACGGACGGTGCCGTCGCCCATGCCGTCATTGCCAATCGGCGCCGCAGGGGCTTCGCCCGGCGGCGGCGGCAGCACCTCGGGCCGCTTCTTCGAGCAGGCGGCAGTCGCGACGAGCGCAATGCCGAGAAGGATGGTGGTGGTCTTGCTGGCCATCTTGGTCTCCTTGAGAGAATCTGCCCCGTTCGCCCCGAATAGCATCTTTACGGCCGAAGCGGACCCCAGCCCGGATCGGAACCATCGAGCGGCGTCGGCACACGCCGCGCCACCTGGCCGGTGAGGTCCACCTGCCACAGGTCCGCCTTGCCGGCGCTGCCGCGGCCGGCGCGATAGAACATCAGCACGCGGCCGTTGGGCGCCCAGCTGGGCCCCTCGTCCTGCCAGGCATTGGTGAGCAGCCGCTCGCCGCCGCCGCTCGGGCTCATCACGCCGATGCGGAAGGCGCCGGACAGGCGGGTGAAGGCGATCAGGTCGCCGCGCGGGCTCCACACCGGCGTGGCATAACGCCCCCCGCCGAAGCTGATCCTCTGCTGGTTCGATCCGTCCGCGTTCATCACGTAGAGCTGCTGCCCGCCCGAGCGGTCGCTCTCGAAGACGATGCGGCTGCCGTCCGGTGAATAGCTTCCACCCGTATCGATGCCCGGTCCGTTGGTGAGGCGCTGCGGGGCGCCGCCCTGACTCGACACGCGATAGAGGTCGGTGTTGCCGCCGGTCGCCATCGAGAACAGAATCCAGCGGCCGTCGGGCGAGAAGCGCGGCGCGAAGGTGGTGGCGACATTCTGCACGACCAGCCGCTGCCGCCCCGAGCCGATGTCATAGACATAGATCGAGGGGATGCGGCCGAGATAGCTCATGTACACGATCGACTGCTGGTTCGGCGCGAACCGCGGCGTCAGCACGATCGACTGGCCGTTGGTGAGGAAGCGATGGTTGGCGCCGTCCTGGTCCATGATCGCGAGGCGCTTGATCCGCTTCGCCTTGGGCCCGGTCTCCGAGACATAAGCGACGCGGCTGTCGAAATACGGCCCCTCGCCGGTCAGCCGCGTGTAGACGGTGTCGGCGCATTTGTGCGCGGCGCGGCGCCAGTCGGCAGGCGGCACCACGAAGCCCTGACGGACCAGTTCGGTCCGCGCGGACACGTCGTAGAGGTAGCAGCCCACCGTCAGCGTGCCATCGCCATTGGCGCGGATGTAACCCTGCACCAGCGCCTGCACGCCGGTGCCGCCCCAATAATCGAAGGCGGGCTGCGTCACCTCGGGGAAGGACACCGGGCGCAGCCGCGACGGATCGAGCGGGGTGAACAGCCCCGATCCCTTGAGATCGTTGGTGATGATGTCGCCGAGCTGGCGGCCGAGTGCGTCGGTGGAGCCGGCGGGGGTCTGCACCACCTGCACCGCGGGCATGGCGGGAATGGCGATCGGCAGCGGCGCGGAGACGCCACCGGTGACGTCCACCACCAGCTCGTCGGAGGGCGCCGCGGCCGGAACGGCGGCTTGGTCAGCCGGCGCGGGGGCCGGCGCAGGCGGCGCCTCCTGCGCGATCGCGGCGGAGCTCAGCAGCAAGGCGAGCGCGACAGAAAGGGGCGAGCGGGTCATGGCAGAGGTCCTCAGCCGGGAAGCTTGTAGCGAAGGGTGAAGTTCCGCCAACCGCCCGGAACGTCGTAGAGTTCGGGCGGCAGGCCGGTCAACGGCGCGCAGCCGACGAAGGCGGCGATGGCGAGATCGTCGACGCGTGCGACATAGCGCTCGTTCTGGTCGTCGACACCGGTATGGCCGCGCACGGTCGGCCGGCCGGCGAGCGAGCCGTCGCGGTTGATGCGCAGGTTGATCGCGACGCGAATCCGCTCCGCGCCGGGGCCGGGCGTCACCTGGCGATTGGCGCAGGGCTGAATCTGGCGCTGGATCGCCGAGGCGATGTTCGCCGCCGCCTGCGCGCCGACCTTGCCGGGCGGGTTCGGATTGCGGCTGGTCGATGGCTCGGGGCTGAGCCCCTTGAGAAAATCAGGCCCGAGCCGGCTGCCGCGCGGCTTGTCCGCCTTGGCGTTCTCGGTCCTGCCGCTGCCCTTCGACGCGGCGGCGGGCTTGGCTGGGGTAGGCTTGGCCGGCTTGGCGGAGGCGCTGCGGGTCGGCTTCTCGGGCGCCGGCTTGGCCGCGGGCTTCGCGGCTGCAGGCTTGGGCGGCTTGGGGCGCGAGACCGGCGCGGGCTTGGGCGGCGGGTTTGGCTTGGGTGCCGGCTTGGGCGGCGCGGGCCGGGGCGCCGGCTGCGGCGGGGCGGGCTCGGGCGGGGCGGGTGCAGGCTCTGGCTGCGGCTCGGCCGGCGGCGGCGCGTCCTCTGGCAGCCCCTCCTCGGGCGCGACCGATTGCGCGGGCTCCTCGGCGGGCGCGGGCGAGGTCTGCTCCAGCGCCACATCCTTGGCGAGGCTGATCTCGACGGGTGTAATCTTGAGCTTCTCGGGATTCGGCGTCGCCAGGAAGCCGATCGACAGCAGCCCGAACAGGATCAGATGCCCTGCCCCGGCTACGCCCAGCCCGATCTTCTCCGCGCGATCCATCAGCGTTCTGTGTGCCCCCGCGAAGGCGAGGACCCAGCCTGGGCGCCCGCCTTCGCGGGGGCACATGAAATGAAGGATCGACTCACTCGCTGTCGTCCACCGTCACCAGCGCGACCTTGTTGAGGCCGGCGCGGTTGAGCTCGCCCATCACGCGCATCACCTTGCCGTAATCGAGCGCGGTGTCGGCACGCAGGAACACCTGCGGCGGCTTGCCGGCGGGCGCGCGGGTGGCGATCTGGTCGAGCCGGCCGGCGAGCACGCCTTCCGACACCTCATCCTTGGCGATGAAGATACGGCCCTGATCGTCGATCGAGATCTCGACCGGCTCCTCCTCCTGGTCGAGCGGCTTGGCGCGGCTGTCGGGCAGGTTCACCGGCACGCCGGCGGTGAGCAAAGGCGCGGTGACCATGAAGATGATCAGCAGCACCAGCATCACGTCCACCAAAGGCGTGACGTTGATCTCCGCCATCGGCGCCTTGCGCCCGCCCGAGCGCTGCGAGGGAAGCTGCATCCCCATCAGACTGTTCCTCCCCT
>NZ_JBELLZ010000140.1:0-5752 GCF_042096255.1 Sphingomonas sp.
GGTCGTCCACCACCCAGATCTGGCGCGAGGGCACCATCGCCCAGCCATCGGCGCGCGCGGCCTCGTGGAGCGCGGGGCTGGACCAGGGATCGACCGAGCGGATCGCGAGCAGGTGATCGGGGAAGCGCGCCGCGAGCGTCTCACGGATCGCGGGCAGGTCGGCGCCGCTCCAGTCGCCGTGGAGGTTGGTGGAGAGCAGCCAATTGTCGAGGTGGGCGATCCGGTCGAGCCGCGCCGCCGCGAACAGCGCGCCTGTGCCGGAAAGGCCGGCGCGCAGGATCGCGCCGCCGGCGACCCCGACGATCTCGGTCTCGCGGCGGGCGTAGTCTATGTAGGCGGCGCGCGGCGAGCAGACGTAGCTCGCCGCGCGAGCACCATCGTTCACCGTCACCGGCAGCACGCGCGTGCCGGTGTTGAGCGCGAGCCAGCGCGTTTCGACATTGGCGATGCGCTCGGGAATGCCCTGCGCCATCGCCGTCAAGTACGCGCGTTCGGCCGGATCGATCGCCGGCCAGTGCGTGGCCGGATCGGCGGGATCGAACAGGATCACGCGATCGGCCCGCCGTTCCACTCGATATCGGCGGTGGTCTGGCGCGTCGGGCTGCGGCGGCGCGAGAGGCCGAGTGCGGCGAAGCGTGCGGCGTCGATCAAGGCGCCGGCCCGCGGCCAGCGATCGCCGGGGCGGCCGATCGCGTCGGTGCCGCCGCGCCATGTCTGCACGAACGCGCCGAGCCGACCACGCGCGAGCGCCTGTGGCAGGCCGAGCAGCGCCATCGCGGGAGCGAGATGGCGACGGGTGCCGGGCGCAGGCGGCGGCTGCGCCTCGCCCAGGATCGCGCGGGCGAGCGCGTCGCCGGCGAACAGGTGGACGCCGCTGACCGCGCGCGGGTTGCACTCGATCGGCACCGCGCGGCCGTCCGGCGTGCGGATCAGGTCGAAGGACAGGTGTCCGGTCGCCCCAGTGGCAGCGGCAATCTTCTCCGCCACGGCGATCGCGGGCGGCCAGTCGATCGCCTCGAAGGCGAAGGCGGCGGCGTGGCCGTGGCGGAGCGTGGGCCGGTAGAGTGCGTGCGCGGTGACGCGCCCCTCATGCGCGGCAGCCCAGAGGCACAGTTCCATGCCGGCAACGAACTCCTGCGCCACCCACGGGTGCTCGGGCGAGGGCCGCAGCGGCGCGACCTGCGCCGGCGTCGGGCGAACCAGCGTCGCGGCGGCGAAGCGGGAATATTCGGGTTTGAGCACGGTGCGGGCGAGATCGAGATCGCGCAGCGCCCCCACAGAAGTGACCAACCGCGTCTCGGGCACCTCGACGCCGGCGTCTCGCGCAAGATCGACGAACAGCCGCTTCGAATGGAGCCGCCGCAGCACCTCCAGCGACGGCGCGAACACCGGCGCGGGCGGCGCGGCGGCGGAGACGTAGAACACCTCCTCGCACGTCGGCACCACCAAGGTCGCCCCCGTCTCGCGCACCAACGCGGCGAGCGCATCGCGGAACCTCGCGAAATGCCAACGCGGCGGCGGCAGGCGGTGGAGCGGGAACGCCGGCCGCGCCCAGCGGGCGGCCGTCGCCGGCACCGAATCCGCGAGGTGCACGGTCCAGCCGAGCGTGCGGAACGACCGCGCCACCTCCAGCGCCACCGGCGCACGCGCGCCGGTGACCAGCACGATCACAGCCGCTCCGCGCATTCGGCGCAATGCGAAGGGGTGAGGCGGATGTCCGGGTTGCGGCGGTGGAGGCAGTGGAGATCGTGCAGCGTCGCGCGGGTCGCCGCGGCATCGCCGAGCAGCCGCATCGTCGGCCAAGGCGGCGGCGTGTCGGTGCGGATCGCTTCGCTGAACCAGGCGGCGTCGGCGACGAGGAAGTGCAGCCCCGCCTCATCGCGCAGCACCAGCCCCCAATGGCCCGGGCAATGGCCGGGCAGCGGCACCGCGAGCAGGCTGCCGTCGCCGAGCAGGTCGGCGCCCTCCGTGAAGGGCGTGAGGTCCGCCGGCAGCGCCACCGGCGCGGCGTCCTCGAACCAGCGGACGCGCCGGTCGAAGCCGGGCGGCACCAGCGCGCGGAGCATGCCGCGGCGCACGCTCGACAGCCGGCTGCCGCGGCACAAAGCCTCGAAGCCCGCGCGCGCGGCGTGGATCGTCGCATTGGGGAAGCGGTGCGTGCCAGCCATGTGGTCGGCGTGGAAGTGCGACAGGATCAGGTGGCGGACCTCGCCGGGCGCGATGCCGCGCACGGCGATCTGGTCCGCCAGCGCCTCGCCGGCGTGCAGCACCGGCGGCGTGGTCCAGCGGTAGAGCCGCTCGGGGAACGGCTCGGTTGCCTGCCAGAAGGCGGGGTCGTAGCCCGTGTCGAACAGGATCGCGCCCTCCTCCGGGTGGAGGATCAGGAAGGCGAGCGCGGGAAAGTCGACCGGCGCCCAGCGCCCGCCGCGGATCGCCATCGCCTGCGGGTGGCGGCAATGGCCGACGCGGAAGCCGGTCAGGCTTACGCGGCGCATCGGCGGCTCAGGGCATGGTCGATCGCCGCCTCGGGCGTGATCGCGGGGGACCAGCCGAGATGCGCGCGGGCGTGCGACAGGTCGAAGGTCTGAGACCAGCCGAGCGCCTTGACGCCGTAGCGGGTGATCGGCGGCTCGCGGCCGGACATGTGGCCCGCAAGCTCCATCAGCCCCGCGCCAGCGAGCGCTGCCGTGCGCGGCACCGCGACGATGCGGATCGGTCGATCAAGGCGTTTGGCGATCCGCTCGACGATCGCGCGCAGCGACCGCGACGCGCCGCCCGAGATGTTGACGGTGGTGGGCGGCGCATCGGCGGCGGCGATCAGGGCGCGGGCGACATCGCGCACGTCGGTCAGCTCGACCAGCGCCGCGCCGCCGTCCGGCAGCGGCACCCGCCCGCGACGGATCACACGCAAGAGGCGCGGCAGCAGCACCATATCATCCGGGCCGACAATGGCGCGCGGGCGGACGATGCTGACCGGCAATGGCGCGTCGGCAAGCAGGCGTTCGGCGCGCCACTTGGTCTCGGCATAGGCATTGGCGAGGCGACGCGCGGGCGGGTCCGCCTCGGTCAGCCCGATGCGGTCGCGCGCCTCGGCGTAGATCGACGGGGTGGAGACGTGGACGAGGCGGCGGCATCCCGCCCGCGCCGCCATCTCGGCGATCCGGCGCGTGACATCGACGTTGATCGCCTCGAACGCGGCGCGCGGACCCCAGGGGGAGGAAAGCGCGGCGAGGTGGAAGACGGTGTCCACGCCCGCGCACAGGTCGGCGGGGGGAAGCGGCATGGTGAGGTCAAGCGCTTCGATCGGCTCGCCCGGTCGCGGCCGCCGCCCGGTGGCGCGGACCTGCCAACCCGCCGCCCACAGCATCGGCACCAAAGTCCGTCCCAGCCCGCCGGTGGCGCCGGTGACGAGCGCGCGGCGCCTCACCAGCGCACCACCATGCCGCCCAGCGACACGCCCGCGGCGCTGCCGACCAGCAACACCGTCATGCCGGATCGCAGCCGGCCCGAGCCGCGCGCGAGGTGCAGTGCATGCGGCAGGCTGGCGGCGACCTGATTGCCGTGCACGTCGAAGATGTCGACCACCCGCTCCGGCGCCACGCCCAGCACGCGGCGCAGGTGATCGAGCGCGGGGCGGCTCGCCTGGTGGGGAACCACGAGGTCGAGATCGCCGGCGCGCACGCCGGCTTCGCCGAGCAGCCGATCGAGGAAGGGCGGGAACAGCCGCGCGGTGGCGCGATAGAGCGCCGACCCCGCCATGCGGAAGCGGCTGGCGGCAAGGAAGGCCTCCCGGTCGCCGAACGGATCGAGCCGGGTGCCGCCCGCCTCGATCGTGCATAGGTCGGCATGCGCGCCATGTGTCTCGAAGCGGCTGGCGAGCAGGTGATGCGGCCCCTCGCCCACCGCCAACGCGGCGCCGCCATCGCCGAAGATCGCGGCCAGCTCGGCATCGGCGGGGGCGATCGCGCGACTCGGCAGGTCCGCCCCCGCGACCAGCACGCGCCGCCAGCGCCCCGCGGCGATGCCGGTGACCGCCAGGTCGAGCGCGACCAAAGCGGACAGGCAGGTAGCATTGACGTCGAACGCCATTGCTCCGCCCGCGCCGAGCCGCCGGCCGATCAGCGCCGCGGTGCCGGGGATCGGCTGTTCCATCACGCTGGAGGCGCCGACCAGCGCGTCGAGCTCGTCCACGCGCCAGCCCGCCTCGCCGAGCGCGCGATCCGCCGCCGCGGCGGCCATCATCGAGGTGGTCTCCGCCACGCCTGCACGCGGCCGCCCGCCCGCCGCCTCCGGCAGATAGACACCCGTCCCGGCCAGCGCGAACCTCATCGGCGCGTCATGCGCAGGCGCGCGCAAAGGTTGCAAGCCGCCCGCTAGTCGTTCCGATTATGGTGCGCGGGCCGCGCCTCGGCCATCCACCCTGCCGAGTCCAACCGGCCAAGAGGATGCCATGATCGATCAGGTCCGCCAGGCAGCGCCTCCCCCGCCGCCGCCCCCCCCACCCACGACGCGGCTTTCAGCCGCTCCCCAGGCGGCGCACTATTCGGTCGGTTGGAATCCTCCGGCGGCCCCCCCGCCGCCTGCTCCGGCGCCCGAAGCGGCGCCGGAGCCCCAGAGTTTCTTTGGCCGACTCGGCGACGCGATCGGCAGCGGCGATGTCCGCGCGGTCGCCGACACGGTCCGCTCGGGCATCGGCGACGCGACCGAGGGCGCACGCAACGGCATCAGCAGCGCGGTGATGTGGACCGGCGAGACGATCGGCAAAGGCGCCGATTTCGCGCGCGCGCAGGTCACCGGTGACGACATCGTCTCGCAAGGGCTGCGCGGCGTGATCGGCACCGTCGAATCGAACACGCGCTTCACCGTCGGCGTCGCCGGCGGGGTGCTGCGCGAGGGTGTCGGGCTGGTCGGCACGGTGGGCCAGCTGGGCACCACCCTGGTCGAGGCGCAGGTCTCGCCGGAGGCGCGTGCCGAGCTGACCCAGAACGTGGTCGGCGCGGTCGGCACCGCCGCGGAGGCGACCGGCCGCTACGTCAATTCTGCGATCCAGGACCCGAGCCGCGTCGGCCGCGACCTCCAGGGCGCTTGGGATGCGACGACGGGCTTCGTCGGCGACACCGCGGACCGCTACGGCCAAGCCCTCGCCGAGGGACGGACCGAAGAGATCGGCATGGATGTCGGCACGGTGGCGACCTACCTCGTCCCGGTCGGCGGCGGCCCCGCCCGCGCCGCACTCACCGCAGGCGCGCGCGGCGCGACCGAGGGCATCGCGCGCGGCGGCGCCACGCTGGCGGCGCGCGAGGGCGGCTCGGTCGTCTCCTCGGTGGTGCGCCAGGCGGCGCCCGGCGTCACCCGCCAGGCCGCGAACGATGTCGCCCCGCTCGCGCGCGGCGCCGGTGAGCTCAACGCCCCCGCCTTGCGCGCCGCCAACGATACCGGCCCGGCGCTCCAGCGCGCAGTGGGCGACGCGAGCACGCCGCCGGTGCTGCCCGCCGCCCAGCCGCTCGCCCGCGCCGACATCCCGCCCGCGCAGCTCCACGCCAAGGCGCAGATGGCCGAGCATGTCTATGGCCGCGGCGCGCTGCCCGAGGGGACGCGCGCGGTGACCGACCCGGCAGAGCTGGCGCGGCTCAATCTGGAGCCGGCGATGCTCGATCGCGGCGCCTTCCATGCCGAGGTCTATGCCACCGGCAATGCGGGGTCGGAGGCCTATACCATCGCCTTCCGCGGCTCGGGCGGGCGCGCGGGCGAC
>NZ_JBELLZ010000141.1:0-5732 GCF_042096255.1 Sphingomonas sp.
GACACGCGCGGCACCGGCATCATGAACCGGCTGTTCGAGAAGTACGGCCCGCACAAGGGCAAGATCGAGGGCCGCAAGAACGGCGTCCTCATCTCGAACGGTGCCGGCGAGGCGCAGGGCTATGCTTTGGGGCCGCTGGAGGAGCGCGGCATCCTATTCGTCGGCCATGGCGAGGCGCTGTACGAGGGCATGATCATCGGCGAGAACGCCAAGACGGATGACCTGGAGGTCAATCCGATGAAGGCGAAGCAGCTGACCAACTTCCGCGCATCGGGCGGCAAGGACGATGCGATCCGCCTCACTCCGCCGAAGAAGATGACGCTGGAGCAGGCGATCGCATACATCGACGACGACGAGATGGTCGAGGTGACGCCCAAGAACATCCGCCTGCGCAAGCGCTTCCTCGACCCACACGAGCGCAAGCGGGCGAGCCGCGCGAAGGTGGCGGCCTGACGGCTCGCCCCGGCCTGCCGCGTGCGGACCGGGGCGCTTGACCTTCATTTGGCCCGATTCGAAACGCGCCTCTCCGGCCCGCCGAAGGGAGATCATGTTCCAGTGCGCATGATCTCCCGGACTGGCCATCGGCCGGGGGCGTCCACAGTCAGACGCTTGATCCCCTTCAAGGCGGAACTGTCCGTCAGAACAGCGCCACGTCCAGCGCCGCATGCCAGCCATGCGCCGCGACGAACGGCAGTTCCGGGCGCGGGGCGGCATCCGCCCCGAACGCCACCGGTGGCATCGCTGAGTCCGCGGTGAGACCCGGGTCCGGCACTGCCGGTGCGGCGGGCAGGTCCGCGTCAAGCACAGAGGCCGCGCCATTCGGCGCATAGCCGGCGAAGTTCGCAGCGGTGAACGCGCCCGGCTTGGTGTCGAGGAAGGTGACCAGCGTCGCCCAGGCGTCGCCGCCGCCGTCGCGATCGGCCTGGAGCAGCGTGTTCGCGCCCGCCTTGACCAGGCGCAGGTGACCGTCGCCGAACGGATTGCCCGCTAGGCCGATCAGCGCGCCCCCGGACAGCCAGTTGCTCAGGTTGAGCACATCGCCGTTGGCGCCGGTGGCGAAGTCGGTCACCGTGATCGCGCCGGCGGCGCGGAAGGCGCCGTTGGTATAGGCCAGCGACAGCGTGTCCACGTCGCCGCCCAGCGTCACCCGCACGGTGCCGCCCAGCGAGTCGATGCTGACGAAATCGCGGCCGCTGCCGGAACTGATCGTCACCGTGCCGCCGCCGGTCTCGTAGATCGCATCGGCGTCGGCGCCGCCGATCAGCGCCACCGTGTCGATGTAGCGCGCGCCGCCGGCATATTGCAGCGTGTCGACACCCGCGCCACCGTCCAGCCGCACGATGGCCGGGTTCGGGATGCCGGTGGTGGCATAGGGATCGACATAGGCGTAGAGATAGTCGCTGCCGCCGTTGCCCGAGAGCGTCACGTCGCCTAGCCCGCCGTTGTAGCCGTAATTGTAGCTGTAGATGCTATTGGCGCCATCATCGCCCGATACGGTCACGTTCACGTCATACTGGTTGGAAACGTACACGTCCTCGATGCCGCTCAGCGTGTCCCAGCCGGCGCAGATCGTGTTCTGCTGGCGTCCCTGGATGGCGAGGTTGACGACCAGGTCGTCCTGGAAGCCGGTGAAGTCGGCGCGGTCGATGCCGGCGCCGCCGTCGAGTACGTCGGCACTGGCCCCGCCGCCGAGCACGTCGTTCTGGTCGCCGCCGCGCAGCACGTTGCGGCCGCTGCCGGCGAACAGCCGGTCCTGCCCGGCACCACCGGTGATCTCGTCGTCGCCGGCGCCGCCGTAGAAGGTGAGGGCCTCCACGCCGGTCACCGAGCCCGCGGCGCGCCCGCCGATCGTCACCGCGTTGACCTTATCGACCTTGCTGATGTCCAGCGTCGTTCCCGCACGCGTGGCGACCAGGTGGTAGGTGTCGAAGCCGGCGCCGCCGTCGACGATCTCGTTGCCGCCGTCGGTGCTGGAGTTGTAGTTGTAGCTGAAGCCGGAGGGTGTCTGCGCCACCGCAGAATAAGCGATGCCGCTGAACAGCAGGTCGTCGCCGGCGCCGCCGTTCAGGCGATCGTTGCCGCGGCCGCCGATCAGGAAGTCCTCGCCGTCGCCGCCGTTCAGGACGTCGTTGCCGCCCTTCGCCAGCGTGTCATAGCCGTTGTAGTCTCCGTACAGGATGTCGCGCCCGGCGCCGCCGGTCAGCGTGTCGTCGCCGGCATTGCCGATCAGCGTGTCATCCTGCGCGGTGCCGGTCAGCGTGTCGGCACCGGTGCCGCCGGTCTTCACCACGCCCGGCGTCGGCGACAGGCCGGCGAAGTTCGCCGCGACGAAGCTGTCGGGCGCGGTATTCTGGAAGATCACCAGCGTCGCCCAGTCGTGGGCGGTGCCGGCACCGTCGCGGTCGACCTGCAGCTGGGTGGCGCGGCCAGCCCTGACCAGCCGCAGATGGCCGTCGGCGAACGGGTTGGTCCCGAACACGAAGTTCAGAAGCGCGCCGCCGTAGAGCCAGCTGGAAAGGTTCAGCGTGTCGCCGCCGACGCCTGTCGCAAAGTCGGTGACGGTGATCGATCCGTCCGCGCGGAAGCTGCCGAGGGTAGAGTTCAGCGTCAGCACGTCCGCCTCGCTGCCCAGCGCGATCGTGTACTGCGCACGCAGCGTATCGATGGTGACCGCGTCGCTGCCCGCGCCGCCGCGAACCGTCATCCGCCCGCCGCCGAAGAAGGCGAAGATCGTGTCGCTGGCATCGCCCCCGTCCAGCGTCACCGCGTCGGTGGTGCTGCCGGCCGCATTGTAGCGCAGGATGTCGCTGCCCGCGCCGCCCGAGATGTTGATCACGGCGGCCGATCCGGTGTTGCGATAGGTGTTGAGCTGGTCGTTCCCGCTGCCGCCGGTGAGGATCAGGTCGCCCGCGCCGCCGTTCGCGTTGAGGGTGGAGCCCGTGGCGGCGGCGGTCAGCGAGACCTTGCCCGCCCCCGCATAGACCGTGACGATCTCGATCCCGATCAGCGTGTCCGTGCCCGCCGCGCCGGTGTCCTGGGCGCTGCCCTGGATCCGCAGGTCCACGCTCAGCGCCGTGGCGTCGAATGGCGAATAGGTGACCGTGTCGATGTCGGCGCCCCCGTCGAGCACGTCGTTGCCCGCGCCCCCCGTCAGCACATCCGCACCGCCGCCGCCGGTCAGCCGGTCGTCGCCGTTGTTGCCGCTCAGCATGTCCAGATCCGATCCGCCGGTGATCCGGTCGTCGCCGCTGCCCGCCTGGACGCTGATCTGCTCGATCCCGGTGAGCGAGCCGGTGTTGCGCCCGTTCTCCAGGATCCGATTGGTGCGGGCGGGATCGCTGTTGTCGATCACGATCGTGCCCGTCCGGTCGGCGAGGCCGATATAGGCAAGGTCGCGGCCCGCACCGCCGTTGTAGGTTTCCTTGCCGCTATGGTTCATGTCGACCGAGAAGTTGTAGGTCTGGTACGTGGGGTTGAACGTGACGAAGCTGGCGTCGCCGCCGGCCAGAATGTCGTCTCCGTCGCCGCCGTTCAGCGTGTCGTCGCCGCCTCCGCCCACCACGAAATCATTGCCGGCGCCGCCGCTCAGCGTGTCCGATCCCGCCTTGACCGCAACGCTGCCGTCACCGTCGCCGAACAGGATGTCGAAGCCGTCGCCGCCGTCGATCGTGTCGGCGCCGCCGAGCCCGATCAGCCGGTCGTTGCCCCCCAATCCCAGGATCGAATCCTTGCCCGTCGATCCGCGCAGTTCGTTATCGTTCTCGTCGCCCCTGTACTTGCCCATGATCGCCCCCCGACTGATGTCGGCGCGACGTTACCTTCCGGCGGTCTGCTTTCAACAGGTAAAACGTACGGCATTGATAGGCCGTGATTTGTCACTGCTTCGCGCGGCTCCACCTCAGCGCGCGAGCGCGTCGTCGCTGACGAACATATTGTGGCGGCGCTCGTGCGCGAAGGTGCTCGGCTTGCCGTGGCCGGGGATGAAGGCGGTCTCGTCGCCGAGTGGCCACAGCTTGGTGACGATCGACTCGACCAGTTGCTGGTGGTTGCCACCGGGCAGGTCGCTGCGCCCCACCGAGCCCTGGAACAGCACGTCGCCGACCTGCGCGAACTTCGAGGGCGGGTGGTGGAAGATCACGTGCCCCTGGGTGTGGCCGGGGGTGTGGTACACGTCGAGCGTCAGCTCGCCGACCGTCACGGTGTCGCCCTCGACCAGCCAGCGGTCGGGCTCGAACGGCACGCCCTCGATCCCCCAGTTGCGGCCATCGTCGGCAAGGCGCGCGAGCCAGAAGCGGTCGTCCTCGTGCGGGCCCTCGATCGGCACGCCGTAGCGGTCCGCGACCGGCTTCGCCGCGCCGGCGTGGTCGATATGCCCGTGGGTCAGCAGCACCTTCTCCACGGTGAAACCGGCCTGTGTGACCGCCCCGGCGATCCGCTCGACGTCGCCACCGGGATCGACGATCGCGCCGCGGTTGGTCGCGGTGCACCAGATCAGGGTGCAATTCTGCTCGATCGGGGTGACGGGCACGATGGCGGCGCGCAGGGGCGGGTTGCTCATGCGGGCGGGGATAGGCCGGGCCCGTCGCGGCGGCAATCGGGGTTGCGGCGCGGGCGTGCGCGTGCATGACGGGTGCGATGCGGCTCGACGCGCCCTGCCTGCTGTTCGACGATGCGCGCCCCGGCGGCGCGGCGGCGCGGCTGTATCGCGATCCGCTGCACGTGATCGAAGCGTGGACGGTCGCCGAGGTGGCGCCGGCGCTGGCGGCGGTGCGGGTGGCGCTGGCGGAGGGGCGGCATGTCGCGGGGTTCCTGTCCTATGAGGCGGGCGGAGCATTCGAGGCGGGGGTGCCGGCTGGCCGGGTGACGACGCCGCTGCTGTTGTTCGGCGTGTTCGAGAGTTTCGAGACGGTGGCAGATGTCGGCGCGATGCTGCCCGATCCCGCGGGGACCTGGGCCGGCGCGCCCCAACCCGAAGTATCCCGCGCAAACTATGACGCGATGATCGCGCGGGTGCGTGCGCTGATCGAGGCAGGGGACGTCTACCAGACGAACCTCACCTTTCGCGCGCATGTGCGGTTCGAGGGCGATCCCGCGGCGCTCTATGCGCGGCTGCGCGGCGCCGCGGCGGCCGGGTGGGGCGCCTATGTCGACACCGGGCGGGACCGGCTGCTGTCGCTGTCGCCCGAACTGTTCTTCGCGCTCGACAAGGGCCGGCTGACCTGCCGGCCGATGAAGGGCACGGCGCCGCGCGCTGCCGACGATGCCGCCGCGATCGCGTCGCTTGCCGCCGACCCGAAGCAGCGCGCCGAGAACCTGATGATCGTCGACCTGATGCGCAACGACCTGTCGCGCGTCGCCGCGCCGGGCAGCGTTTCCGTCCCGGAGTTGTTCGCGGTGGAAAGCTATCCCACCGTCCACCAGATGACCTCCATTGTCACCGCCGATCTGGCGGAGGGGCGGGATGCGGTGGACGTGCTCGCCGCGCTGTTCCCCTGCGGCTCGATCACCGGTGCGCCCAAGGTGCGGGCGATGCAGGTGATCAACGACGTCGAGCGCAGCGCGCGCGGGCCCTATACCGGCGCGATCGGCTGGATCGAGCCGGGCGGCGACGCGCAGTTCAACGTTGCGATCCGCACGCTCCACATCGCCGGTGCGGACAGCCACGCCACGCTGGGTCTGGGCGGCGGCATCGTCGCCGAGCACGACTGGACGCGCGATCAGGCGGGCCTGTT
>NZ_JBELLZ010000142.1:0-5621 GCF_042096255.1 Sphingomonas sp.
CCCCCGACCCCTCCCTTGCAGGGAGGGGAGGGTCAGTATGCCGAGCGGTCGCGTTCCTTGCCCAGCACCTTGCGGGCGAGCGCCGTCGCCTTCTTTGTGCCCTTGTGCGCGGCGACCTTGACGTCGTCGAGCAGCGGGGCGGCGCCGGGCGTCGAGGGCGTAGCGCCGAGCTTGCGCAGCCCCGCGTTGAAGCGGTGGAGGCGCGCCTCGCGATCGCTCAGCGCCGAGCGCCAGGTGATCGAGAAGGAGATCGACGGCTCCGGCCCGTTCTGCACCCAGTGCGGCGCCTTGACCGGGACATAGACCGCGTCGCCGGCGTGCATCACGAAGTCGCGCGCCTTGGCGTCGTAGGCGTCGCGGTGCGGCATGTTGCGGTGGCGGCCGCCGAGGTGGAAGGCCTCGTGCACCTCCTGCGGAACGATCTCGAAGTCGCCCGCGGGATAGACGCGCATCGTCTTCTGCCCGGCGATCTGGAGCAGGATGTTGTGCTCGGGATCCATGTGGAAGGGCGTCACCGAGTTGGGCGCGGAGAGGAAGATGAACGCCTCGCGCCGCATGTAGGCGCCGGTCTCGCGCGAAACGGTGGGGGCGATCTCGGCGAGGCACTGGTCGATCAGCGCGGCATAGGCGGGGTCCGCATCGACCTTCTTGAGGACCATCCAGCAGCCGTTGATGGCGATAGTGCGGACGATCTCGGCAGGCGGCAGCGCTTCCTGCCGCACCGCGCCGGGATCCTGCGAGACCGACTGGTCGCCGCGGCTGTGCTCGACATGGCTGGCGGGCAGGCGCGCGGCCAAGTCGGCGAGCGCATCGAGCGCGAACAGGGGATGATGCTGGAGGCGATGGCGGACGGGTGCGGACTCGCCCGGATAGGCGCTGGCGAAATCGGCGATGCCCTCGTCGGGGAGCCAGCGGTCGGTGGCGTCAGCGGTCATGCGGCTTCCTTTCGGCGCCAGCGGCGCGCGGTGGCCTGCGCCGCGACGGCGAGGCGGGAGGACCAGCGGTCGAAGGGGATGGCGAGGCTCACGATCTCGCGCCGCTCGGGCCAGATCCGGTCGATCATCGGGTGGCCGGCGCGCGCGCAGCTGTCGACCAGCGCCAGACCGCGCCGGTCGAGCGCATGGGCCAGATACTCCATCTCCAGCAGCACGCCGGGGGAGAACTGTGCCCAACCCTCGTCATAGGCGATCTTGAGCTGGATTGCGGTGTCGCCCGGCCCCTCAATGCAGGCCAGCATCGCGATCGGCTGTTCGGCGACGGCGAGGCGATGGAAATCGAGTCGGCCGCGCGCCTGCGCCTCGACCAGGATGTCGCGAAAGGCGCATTCGGTGGACGGGTCGGCGGCGGCGGCGACGCCGTCGCGCCCCTTCCAGCCGGTCAGTTCGAGCGCGAACAGCGCGTCGATCCACGGGGTCGGGTCCGCGTCGTCGGCAAGTCGGTCGAAGGTCACGGCACCGCGATCGCCGAGGCGCGCGCGCAGGCGGCGGTGTTCCTTGAGCACCTTGCCGCGGACGTGAAGCGCGGCATGGTTCGCACTGGTGGTGCCGCCGCGCAGGATCGCGCGCTCGTAGCGGCGGGTAACTTCGTGGCGGCGACCGTCGGCGGCGAGCAGGTCAAGCAGCGCGAGAGTCGCGGGCGAATCGGCCGCCAGCGCGGACAAGCGGAGGAAAGCGCCGCCCCCCGACCGGTCGAACCAGGGGAGGGCGGCCTGCCAAAACTCCCGCTCCAGCCCGGCGCGGATCAGTGGCTGGCCGAGCGCGCGGATGGTTTGCTCCCAGTTTTCGGTGGCGAGATCCACACCGAGGCGGCTGCGGGCGCCGAGCGGCAGGAGGCCGGCGAGCCTGTCGTCGGCGTTCCACGCTAGCATTAGCCGCGGCGGCTCCGCGTTGCGCAGCGCCAGCGCCGCCTCCACCATCCAGCGCTCGTAGAAGACGTTGTCGGCCGCGCGCGCCAGATCGTCCCACGCGGCGGCAGGCGCATCGGCAAGCGCAACGGTTTCGATCCGCACGGGAAATGGCCTCGGTCGCGACAGACGGACGAGCGCTACCGGATCAGAGTTCACAAATGGTCACCGGCCCTGACGCGAATGCCAGTTTCCTTGCGCGCCTGAACATGATCTAACGCAAGCAGAACAAAAGTTATGGAGAGAGGGTGATGGCCACCGCACCGAATACGGGCGGAGCACTGCCGCCGTTCCGGCGCCTGCCGCAGAAGGGGCCGGACGTGAGCGTGGAGCATCGCAAGGACGGCGCTATCCTGATCCGGTCGAACCACCCGATGGCGCCACCGGTCCGGTCGATCGCGCACCTGTTTGCCGAGCGCGCGAGCGAGCATCCTGACCGCAACTACCTGATGCAGCGGGAGCCGGGGCACGGCCCCTGGCGCGGCGTCACCTATGGCGAGGCGCTGCGGCAGGTGGAGGGGATTGCACAATGGCTGCTCGACCGCGGGCTGGGTGCTGACGATGCGGTGATGATCCTTTCGCCCAACTCGATCGAGCAGGCGCTGCTGATGCTGGGCTGCTATACCGCGGGCGTGCCGGCGGCGCCGATCAGCCCTGCTTACAGCCTGGTTTCCACCGATCACGCCAAGCTGAAGCATACGTTTGGCGTGCTGCGGCCCCGTGTGGTGTTCGCGCAGGCGGCGGCGCCGTTTGCGCGCGCCTTCGACACGCTGCGCGCGATCGACCCCGACCTCGTCTTCGTCACCGCTGATGGCGGTGATGGCACGGTCTTCTACGGGGACCTCACCGCGACCGAGCCGACCGGCGCGGTCGCCGAGGCGCGCGAGCGGATCGGGCATGAGACGATCGGGAAATACCTGTTTACTTCGGGGTCGACCGGCATGCCCAAGGGGGTGCCGCAGACCCATGGCATGATGGTGCACGTCATCGCCGGCCAGGAGGGGCTGCGCGACGACGAAGGCCCAACCGACGAGCCGCCCTTGTCCCTCGACTGGATGCCGTGGAGCCACATTTCGGCGGGCAACATCCATTTCAACGGCAATATCGCGGCGGGCGGCACGCTCTACCTGGACGAGGGCAAGCCCGTGCCCGGCCTGTTCGAGACGACGATCAAGAACCTCTACGAGGTCTCGCCGCGCGTCTTCGGCTCGGCCCCGGTCGCCTTCGCGATGCTGGCCGAGGCGATGGAGCGCGATCCGGTGCTGCGCCGGGCGTTCTTCCGCAACCTGACGTCGATGGGCTATGGCGGGGCGACGCTGTCCAACGACCTGTACGACCGGATGCAGGCACTGGCGATCGCCGAGACCGGCGAGCGTATCCCGCTGCTGACCATGTACGGCGCCACCGAGACGCAGGGTGTGACGGTGGTGCACTGGGCGACCGAGCGGGTCGGGCTGATCGGCCTCCCGCTGCCGGGCACCACGCTGAAACTGGTGCCGGCGGGCGACAAGATGGAGGTGCGGGTGAAGGGCCCAACCGTCACCACCGGCTATCATCGCGATCCCGAGAAGACCGCGACGGCCTTTGACGAGGAAGGCTTCTACAAGCTGGGCGACGCCGCGCGTTTCCTCGATCCGGAGGACCCGGCGCAGGGGCTGGTGTTCGACGGGCGGGTCACGGAGGACTTCAAGCTCGACAGCGGCACCTGGGTGTCGGTGGGCACGCTGCGCCCCGACGTGGTGGCGGCGGCGAGCCCGTACCTTCAGGACGTGGTGGTGGCGGGACAGGACAAGCCCTTCATCGGTATTCTCGCCTGGCCCTCGGCCGCCGCGCTCCAGACGCTGGCAGAGGCGGCGCCGGGCAGCGACCCGCGCCCGGCGCTCGCTGCGCTGGCGGCGGAAAAGATCGCCGCGTTCAACGCCGTCGCCGGCGGTTCGTCTCGCCGGATCGCGCGCATGGTGCTGCTCGAAACGCCGCCCTCGATCGATGCGGGCGAGATCACCGACAAGGGCTATGTCAACCAGCGCGCGGCGCTGGCCGCCCGGTCGGAGGCGGTGGAGCGGCTGTATCGCGACGTGCCGGGCGACGGAGTGATCGAAATCGGCCGGTGAGCCGAAGGCAGCTTCACTTTGCTGTCACAGGGGGACCATATTGCAAGCGGCGACTCGCAAATCGGGGGGTAGGCATGCCGCGCAAGAAGGACGTTCCATCGCTGACCGAGATCGAGCTGATGCTGGCCAGATCCCTGTACCGCAGCGACAAGTGGGATCCCGATCGCGACGACAAGCAGCCGTTCGAATGGGAAGACCTGCGCCTGACGTATATCCGGCGCGCGAACCGGCTGATGCGCACGTTCGAGAAGGACGGCCTTAAGCTGAGCGAAGTTTCGCCTGCGGCACCGCCTGCCGGCATGCCAATGGCGAGCATGGCCGTCCGCTGAGCTGCTGCGGCGTATCGCGTCATTGCGCCGGGTTACTCCACGACTTCGGGTCGAACGTTCGTAGAACGGTAATCTCCGGTCGGCAGAGATGCCGCATGGCGGGACATCATATTCTCCGCGTCGTGCCCGAACGCGCGCTGATCAGACTGACCATGAGCGGCTTCTACGAGCCCGAGGAGGTTCCAACGTTGGCGGGCGACATGGCACGCGCCGTGGCTGCGTTGGGCTGTGCTCCGCACCAGCACCTGACCTTGGCCGATATCCGGCAGATGGCGATCCAGAGCCAGAAGGCGGTGGAGGCGTTCATGGGCCTTGTCGGATCGGAGGGTGTCCGTTCGCAGAAGCTGGCCTTCATCACTTCGCGCTCGCTGGCCCGGATGCAGGCGCGCCGCCTGACCAGTCGCCCTGGCGTCGAGTTCTTCGACGATATCGAGAGTGCGGAAGCGTGGCTGGACGTAGCCGGTGCGCGCGAGGGCGATGCCCTCGCCTGACCGGCGCGGATCGGTGCGGAAGCTGGAGGCCCGACCGGGAATCGAACCCGGGTGCAAGGATTTGCAGTCCTCTGCGTCACCACTCCGCCATCGGGCCTCGATGCGGGGAGGCGGCAGATGCGGGCAGGCGGGCTGGCTGTCAAGCCGTTGCGCCGCCACCATGCACCGTCTTGGCGACCCAGGCAGCGCGCGTTAACAGGCGACGGCAGCATGAAGTGTGTTGCGTCCCTAAAACAGCTGTGCGACAGGAACCCCATGAACGCGATCATCACAGGCGCCGAGACGGAGGCGATGCGGCAGGCGATGGTGGCCAGCCAATTGCGCACCACCGCGGTGAACGACGTGCGCGTCGTGGCGGCGATGGCTGAGGTGCCGCGCGAGCGGTTCCTGCCCGGCGTTCCGGCGGAGCTGGCCTATCGCGATTCGCTGGTGCCGCTGGGCCGCGGGCGCGAGGCGAACTCGCCGATGGCGACAGGCAAGCTGCTGACCGAGGCCTATCTGCGTCGCACCGACCGGGTGCTGCTGATCGGTGCCGCCGCGGGCTATGCGGCGGCGTGCCTGGCACCGATCGTCGCCCAGGTGGTCGCGGTGGAGAGTGACGGCGTGCTGGCGGCGGCGGCACGCGAGGCACTGGCGTCTTACGACAATGTCGCCGTTGTCGAGGGATCCCTTGCCGAAGGTCAAGCTGAGCAGGCTCCGTTCGATGTCCTGTTCGTCGATGGCGCGGTGGAGGACCTCCCGCCCGCACTGGTCGAGCAGGTCAAGGTCGGCGGCCGGATCGTCACCG
>NZ_JBELLZ010000143.1:0-5545 GCF_042096255.1 Sphingomonas sp.
CGATGGGCACCTTCGCGCAGGACACCGCCAACGAATACCAGCTGACCCGCCAGGCGCAGGACGATTATTCCATCGAGTCGCTGCGCCGTGCGCAGGCCGCGATCACCTCGGGCGCGTTCAAGGACGAGATCGTCGCGGTGACGGTGAAGAGCCGCGCCGGCGAGGTCACCGTCGATACCGACGAGCAGCCGGGCAAGGGCAAGCCGGACAAGATCCCGACGCTAAAGCCCGCTTTCGCCAAGGACGGCACCATCACCGCCGCGACCAGCTCGTCGATCTCCGACGGCGCCGCCGCTTTGGTGCTCACCCGCGCCAGCGTCGCGGAGGCGAAGGGGCACAAGCCGGTGGCGCGGATTGTCGCGCATTCGGCGCACGCGCACGAGCCCTCGGCCTTCACCACCGCCCCGGTCGGCGCGATCCAGTCGCTGATGAAGAAGGCGGGCTGGCAAATCGACGAGGTCGACCTGTTCGAGATCAACGAGGCGTTCGCCTGTGTCGCGATGTTCGCGATGCGCGATCTCGGCATCCCGCATGACAAGATCAACGTCCATGGCGGCGCCACCGCGCTGGGCCACCCGATCGGCGCCTCGGGCGCGCGCATCCTCACCACGCTGATCGGCGCGCTCAAGACCCACGGCAAGAAGAGGGGCGTCGCGTCGCTTTGCATCGGCGGCGGCGAGGCGACCGCGGTGGCGATCGAGCTGGTCGACTGAGCGGAAGCGCTGGTGGGTCCGCCGGGGCTCGAACCCGGGACCTCTCGATTAAAAGTCGCTTGCTCTACCGACTGAGCTACGGACCCGCACCAGAGCGGCCGGACCTAGGGACCGGCCGGGTGCGGGTCAACCGGCTGGAAAGCTGACGCACCGTAAGGCCGGTCGCGGGATCGCGCCAGCCCGGCGCCAGCGCGAGCAGCGGGCGCAGCACGAAGTCGCGTTGGCGGAACGCCGCGTGCGGAATGGTGAGGCCGGGCGAGCGCCACGACCCGCCCGACCAGAGCACGATGTCGAGGTCGATCACCCGCGGCCCCCAGCGTTGCCCGCGGCGCCGCCCGAAGGCGCGCTCCACCGCCTTCAGCCGCGCCAGCATCTCCGGCGGCGCGAGGTCGCTCTCCACCAGCGCCACGGTGTTGGCGAAGCGGCGGATCGAGGGGCCGACCGGCGCGCTGGCCAACACCGGTGCCGCCGCGCCCGCGCCGATCGCCGCCTGCGCCGCGCGCACCTCAGCCGCCGGCGCGCCGTGCCGCCCCCGCCGATTCGATCCCAGCGCGATCGCATAGGTTGTTCTCGCCACCCGCGCCGCCTAGCGCCGCGCGATGACCTTGTCCCCCCTGCCCCGGACCGAACCGCCCCACGACTGCCCGCTTTGCCCGCGCCTCGTGACGTTCCGCCAGGAGTTGCGCGCCGAATATCCCGACTGGTGGAACGCCCCCGTCCCTGCCTTCGGCGATCCCGACGCCTGGCTGGCGATCGTCGGCCTCGCTCCCGGCAAGCACGGCGCCAACCGCACCGGCCGCCCGTTCACCGGCGATTTCGCGGGCGAATTGCTCTACGCGACGCTGGCGAAGTTCGGCCTGAGCCGGGGCAGTTTCACCGCCGATCCCGCGGACGGGCTGCACCTGACGGGCGCGATGGTGATCAACGCGGTGCGCTGCCTGCCCCCCGCCAACAAGCCCACGCCCGAGGAGATCCGCACCTGCCGCCCCTTCCTGGAGGCGCCCGTCGCGGCGCTGCCGAAGGTCCGCGTGTTCATCGCGCTGGGCAGCATCGCGCACGACAGCGCGGTGCGCACGCTGGGCGGCAAGCCCTCGGCGATGAAGTTCGGCCACCTCGCCGAACACACCTTGCCGTGCGGCCGCGTGCTGATCGACAGCTATCACTGCTCGCGCTACAACCAGCACACCCGCAAGCTGACGCCCGCGATGTTCGAGGCGGTGTTCGCCCGGGCGGTGGAGATGCGGGACGGCTAATCCCCCAAATCTCCGTTCACCCTGAGCGAAGTCGAAGGGCACGCGTTACACCTGCCAAGTGCTTCGACTTCGCTCAGCACGAACGGAAGCATAGGACCCGATCTGCTGAACTGATCCGTCACACGTCCGCGGTCAGCCGCCCGTACAGCTCCGGCCGGCGATCACGGAAGAAGCCGAAGGCGGCGCGATGGCGCTTCACCCGGTCGAGGTCGAGCGTCGCGGTGATCACGCCTTCCTCCTCGCGGTCCAGCTCGGCGAGGATATCGCCGCGCTCGTCGGCGATGAACGACGTGCCGTAGAAGGTCTGGCCGTGCTCCGTCCCCACCCGGTTGGCGGCAACCACGGGCACCACGTTCGACACCGCATGGCCCACCATCGCACGGCGCCACAGCCGCGCGGTGTCAAGCGAGGTATCATGCGGCTCGCTGCCGATCGCGGTGGGGTAGAACAGCACCTCCGCGCCCATCAGCATCATCGCGCGCGCGGTCTCGGGATACCATTGGTCCCAGCAGACGCCGACGCCCAGCTTGGCGGCTGGCCCGTCCCACACCTTGAACCCGGTATTGCCGGGGCGGAAGTAGAACTTTTCCTCATAGCCTGGGCCGTCGGGAATGTGGCTCTTGCGATACACGCCCGCGACCTCGCCGTCCGGGCCGATCATCGCCAGCGAGTTATAATGATGCGGCCCGTCGGCCTCGAAGAAGCTGGTCGGGATCCACACGCCCAAAGCCTCGGCCAGTGCCTGCATCGCCAGCACCGCGCGATGCTCGCCCACCGGCCTCGCATTGGCGAACAGCCCCTCGTCCTCGACCCGGCAGAAATACTCGCCCTCGAACAGCTCGGGCGGCAGGATCACCTGCGCGCCCCGGCCATGCGCCTCGCGCACCGCCTCGGACACCTTGGCGATGTTCGCCTCCAGGTCGGCGGAAAAGGCGAGCTGGATGGCGGCAACGGTGATCTCGGTCATGCGCGGGCATGTAGGATGCCCGAACAGACTCGTCACCCCGGACTTGTTCCGGGGTCCACCGATCCGCGCAGCACAGCGCTTAACCCTTAGAGCGTACCGCCTGCAGCACGGTGGACCCCGGCACGAGGCCGGGGTGACGGATTGCGCTTACGCCGGCACCTGCTGCGAGATGCAGTGGAAGCTCCCCCCGCCGGTCAGGATCGCATCCGCGCGCAGGCCCACCACCGTGCGATCCGGGAACAACGCCTGGAACTCGGTTACCGCCGCGGCGTCGTCGGGCGCACCATAGACGGGCACCACCACCGCGGCATTGCCGATGTAGAAGTTCATGTAGCTCGCCGGGACGATCTCGTCGTCGCGGATGACGCGGCCGGGCGAGGGCACCGGCACCACGCTCACGCCCTGCCCGCGCGCGCGTTCGGCAGCGTCTTGGTAGACGCGCCAGTTCGGATCGTTCTCCGCGGCGACCGGGATCGCCAGCCGCCCTTCGCCGACGAAGCGGGCGAGGTTGTCGACATGGCCATCGGTATGGTCGTTGGCGAGCCCGTCGCCCAGCCACAGCACGCGCTCGAAGCCCAGGTCCGCGCGCAGCTTCGCCTCGATCTGGCCGCGGCTCAGCGCGGGGTTGCGGTTGGGGTTGAGCAGGCATTGCTCGGTGGTGACGACCAAGCCGGTGCCGTCGCCGTCGATCGCGCCGCCCTCCAGGATCCAGTCGTGCGGCACGATCGGGATGCCGCGCTTGCGGGCGAGCCGAGCGCCGATCTCGTCGTCGCCGGCGAGGTCGTACTTGCCGCCCCAGCCGTTGAACAGGAAGTCGCGCGCGCGGCCGTCGCCCGAGATGATCGGGCCGGTGTCGCGGAGCCAGATGTCGCCGAACGGCTCGGTCACCACCTCGGCGAACGGCGCCAGCCGCCGCGCCGCCTCGGCCGCCTCGGCATCGGCTGCGACCAGCAGCACCGCCTCGCCGCGCCCGCCCGCATGCACCGCGGCGGCAAAGGCGGCGACCTCGTCGCGCGCCTGGTCCAAGTCATCTTCCCACAGCTCGGGATGGCTGGGGAAACCGATCCAGACGGCGGCGTGCGGAGCCCATTCAGCGCGTGGAGGTACTATTGACATGTAGTACATACTTTCATATGTGTACTATACAAGATTGGAGAGCATAATGTCTTCCTATCAGCCGTTAGCCGATTTCCTTTCGACGCAGAAGACGGACCGATGCGAGGCGACCTTCGCCCAGGTGGAACGCATTCTGGGTCGCGCCCTGCCGAAAAGCGCATACAGCTATAATGCCTGGTGGGCGAACCAGACGGGGCGCGGGCACAGCCAGACGCGTGGATGGCGAAGCGTTGGCTGGAAGACGGCGGCGGTGGATCTCGAACGCAAACGCGTAAGCTTCGAGCGCGAGCGTGCTGCCGCTACGCGGACAAGCGAGGCCGACGATCACGGGGCAGAGACCGAGCGCCTGTTTCACGAGGCAGCCGAACTGACGGGCGAGAACAATCGAGATGCGCTGATACTTGCCGGCTTGCGCGCGCTCATCGCGCATGAGGTCGCGAGCGGGATAGCCAAGCTCGGAGGCTCGATGCCCGATTTCGAAGCTGCGCCCCGGGAACGCCCGTGGGCATAGTCGTCGACACCTCGGTTTGGGCAGATCATTTCCGGTCACCCGACCAGCGGCTGACCGCGCTGGTTCAACAAGGCGAGGTGCTGATGCATTCGTATGCAATCGGGGAACTGGCGCTGGGAAGCTTTCGTGATCGAGCGACCTCGCTTCGGCTGTTGCGGAACCTGCCTCCTGCGACTGTTCTGGCGCAGCGCGACCTAGTCGACTTCGTCGAGATACATGGGCTGGTCAGTTCCGGGATCGGCTTCGTAGATGCGCACCTGCTCGCGTCCGCGTACGTTGCGCACGCCAAACTCTGGACCCGAGACAAGCGCCTACGTCAACGTGCCGAAGCGCTCGGCTGCTCTTCCGACGAGGCCTGACTACTTCCCCGCGCGGCTCCGGTCGCGGATGGCGCGGAATTCGTCTCCGGCCACCCAGTTCGGCCATTCCGCGGTCTCCGCCAGCGCGCGGCCGACCGCGTAATAGAGGTTGAGGTCCTGCGCCACGCCGGACCAGTCCCATGCCGGGTCCCATTCGTCCTTGGGGCCGTGATAGCGGTTCTTCTCGTAATCCTCGGCCGCCGCCTTGCCCGCCGCGGTGCCGCCCTTCACCAGATCGTCGCCGGCATCGAAGTACAGCATCGGCACGCCATGCTTGGCCAGGCTGAAATGGTCGGAGCGATAGTAGAAGCCCTTCTCGGGCGTCGGCTCGGCGCTGGCGACGCGGCCCTGCGCGGCGAGCGCGCGGGTGAGATACTCGTCGAGCTGCGACTTGCCCTTGCCGACCACCACCACGTTCTTCGCCGGGCCCGCCATCGACATCGCGTCGATGTTCACGCCCCCCACCGTCTGCGCCAGCGGCACTACCGGATGCGTGCCGTAATAGGCGGAGCCGAGCAGCCCCGATTCCTCGCCGGTGACCGCCACGAACAGCTGGCTGCGCGCCGCCGGCCCGGCCTTCACGTTCGCCTCCGCCAGCGCGACCAGCGCCGCAGTGCCGTTGGCAT
>NZ_JBELLZ010000144.1:0-5538 GCF_042096255.1 Sphingomonas sp.
CCTCCATCGCCGCGCGGTCCGCACCAGCCGCGTCGAGGAGATCGCGGAAAGCGGGGACGACCGGGTGCTGGACGTGATCGGCGACACCGCCACCCGCCGCGCCGGAGAGGCGGGCGAGGCGGGCAAGCGGCTCCGCCGCGCGCTGATCATGCTGGTCCAGGGCGGTCCGGAACAGGCGCGGCTGGACGACGATGCCGCCGGCGCGAAGGTCGATCCGTGGGTTCGCCGCTTCGATGCGCGGGTGGACCGCATCTTCTTCGATGCGCCCTTCTGGGATCAGGCGGTCGCTCCCGAGGACCAGCGGCGGGATCATGCGCTCTCCTGGCGGCGGCAGCTGTGCGCCATGGCCGAGCTTGTCTTCACCGACGCGGCCGAGGCGGCGCCGCGCACCGCAATGCGCCGCATCCGCGCGATCGCGCGCGCCCGCGCAATGCTGGACGGGCAGATGAACAAGTGGATCGGGGAGATCGCATGACCGACGCGACGGTGGACACGCCCGTGGACCCGCGCCCGAAGGATCCGGTCGCCTCGATCGCCGGGCAGGTGGCGCACCTGTCCACCGGCGATCGCGCGCGGCTGCGGCGCCTCTACCTCACCCGTTCGCACGAAGCGGACGGCGTCGTCGTCGGCCTGCTCCACCGCGCCGGCGTTGCCGTGTCGGCGCGCGAGGAGGTGTTCGCGCCGTGGCGCCTGCTCGCGCATGTCGCCGCGCTGCTCGCCGGCACCGCCGCGGCGCAGCCGCACGCGCTGGGCCGGCGGCTGGGCACCGCGCTGCATGCCTCCGGCCTGTCGGAGAACCGGCTGCTCCGCCTCACCGCGGCGCGCGGGCCAGCGCTGCACGCGCAGATCGTCCGCGCCGCGCGCCTGCTCGCCCAGGCGGGCGAGGCGCCGGTGAACCTGTGGACCTTGCACCATCTTGCCGGGCGCGACCCGGACCTGGCCGAGGCGGCGCGCATCCGCATCGCCCAGGATTACTACGCCGCCGCCGCGCGCGCCTGACAGGGGGATAGTTAAGTGACGCCGAAGTTCATCCAGATCCACTTCCTTGCCGCTTGGCCCGGCGCCCTCCTCAACCGCGACGATGCCGGCCTCGCCAAGCGGCTGCCCTTCGGCACCGCCACCCGCACCCGCATCTCCTCGCAATGCCTCAAGCGCCACTGGCGCAAGGCGGACGATCCGCGCGCGCTCCATGCACTTGCCGCGGAGAATGGCGTTGAAGGTATCCGCTCCAAGATCGCGATCGAGCGCGAGGTGATGCTGCCGCTCCGCGCCCGTTTCGACGGCGACGCCGTCGATGCGGTGCAGGATGCGTTCCTGGCCAAATTCTACGGCAAGAACGCCAAGGACAAGCAGCAACGCCAGGCCCTGCTGTTCGGCCGGCCCGAGATCACCTGGATGCGCGCCGAGGCGGAACGGCTGCTCGCCGAGAGTGGCACCGCCACCGCCGCCAAGGCCGCGGCCGAGATCTGGATCAAGGAGGAGAAGAACAGCCTCAACCAGCTTCGCGACCAGGCCGCGCTCTCCGCCAGCCTGGAGGCGTCGCTGTTCGGCCGCATGGTCACCAGCGATCCGCGTGCCAACACCGATGCCGCGATCCACGTCGCGCACGCCTTCACCGTGCACGAGGAACAGCCCGAGCTCGATTATTTCACCGTGGTCGACGACCTCAGCGACCGCAGCCTCGGCGACGACGCCGGCGCCGCGGGCGTCTTCGATACCGAGCTCACCTCGGGCCTCTATTACGGCTATGTCGTGATCGACCTGCCGCTGCTCGTCTCCAACCTCACCGGCTGCGACCGGCGCGACTGGGCGGGCGAGCATGATCGCGATCTCGCCGCGCGGGTGGTCGAGAATCTCGTCCACCTCGTCGCGGAGGTCTCGCCCGGCGCCAAGAAGGGCTCCACCGCACCCTACAGCCGCGCCGAGCTGGTGCTGGTGGAGGCGGGCGACCGCCAGCCGCGCACTTTGGCCAATGCGTTCCGAGACGCTGTCCCGCTCGTCGATCGCGACTCGAACCACAGCCTTGGCCACCGTACCGCGCAGACCATGCTCGGCCATCTCTCGGCGATGGACACGATGTACGAGACCGGCGAGGCGCGCCGGCACGCTGCGCTGCCCGATCTCGCGCTTCCCGGGATCGAAGGCGGGTCGCTGCGCGATCTCGCCGCCTGGGCCGGCGGCATCGTCCGCAGCGCGTCGGTCGAGGGCGGCGCCGCCTGATGGCGCGGCACCTGCTCCTCGATCTCGACGCGCCGCTGATGAGCTTCGGCGGCGAGATGGTCGACGCCTATGGCGTCGTCCGGGACTTCCCTGCGGTGTCGATGGTCGCGGGCCTGCTCGCCAATGCCCTCGGCTGGGAACGGTACGAGGCGGAGCGCCACGCCGGGCTCCAGACGCGCCTCGTGCTCGGCTCCGCCCGTATAGCGGAGGGCCGCCGCGTGCGTGATTTCCAGACCGCGCAGCTGGGCAGCAGCGACCGGGGCTGGACGACGCGCGGGCGCATCGAGGGCCGCGCCGGCGGTGCCGCCACCTACCAGTCCCCCCACATCCGCTACCGCGACATGGACGCGGACGCGCGCGTCCTCGTCGCGCTGCGCCTCGATCCCGCGGGGGAGGACCCCACGCTCGACGATTGCGCCGCCGCGCTTGACCGGCCCGAGCGCCCGCTCTTTATCGGCCGCAAGCCCTTCCTGCCCGCCCGCCCGCTCCACCTCGGCAGCGTCGAGGCGGAAACGGTTCGCGCGGCGCTGACCGCCGGCCTCGCCCTGCTTCCGCAGGCGCCCCGGATGGATGCGCCCGTGCGCGCGCAATGGCCCCGTGCCGAGGGGCTGTCCGGCAATGCGGTGGAGGAGGAGATCACCGACGAGCGGCACTGGCCCGCCGGCGTTCACGCCGGGCTGCGCCGCGTCGCCGTCGGCACGATCGCGCGGGCGGCGGCATGACCCATCTCGTTCGCCTGCCCGTCAACCTGCGCGCGCTCGCCGCCTTTGCGGCGGCGAACGGCGCCAGCGACGATGATGGCGGCTATGCGCTCCACCTCGCCTTGCGCCGCCGCTTCGGCGGCGCCGGGCCGCAGCCCTTTCGGCTGTTCGCCGACGGGCCCGCCGCGCCGCACCTGCTCGGCTATCTCGCCGATCCCGCGCCGCTCGCCGATGCCGCCGCGCTCCCTGCTGCCGATCCCCTGCTCGATCCGGTCTTCCCCGATCCGCCGCAGCTGCGCGCCATGCCCGATGGCTGGCGCGAGGGCGCGCGCTACGGCTTCGAGGTGCGCGCGCGCCCCGTGGTCCGCTTCGGCGCGCGGGTGAAGGCCGAACGCGCCGCCGCCGCGCCCGCCGGCCCCGAGCATTGGCATGCCCGCGCCGGCGAGGTCGATGCCTGGATCGCCGCGCGCACCCGGCCCGGCGGCGATCCGGAAGTGACGCGCGAGACCGCCTATCGCGACTGGCTCGCCACCCGCCTCACCCCCGCCGCCGCGATCGAGAGCGCGGAGGTCACCCTGTTCCGCCGCACCCGCACCCATCGCTCCACCCACGGCCGCCCCGGCCGCGGCAGCGTCGAGGGGCCCGAAGCGGTGGTGAAAGGCACGCTCGCCATCCAGGACGCCGCCGCCTTCGCCGCGCTCCTCTCCCGCGGCATCGGCCGCCACGCCGCCTTCGGCTTCGGCATGCTGCTGCTGTCCCCGGCGCGGTGACGGGCAGGCCCACCCCCGTTCGCCCTGAGCGAAGTCGAAGGGCACGCACCACACCGTGCGACGCCGCCCGGCACGAATGGAGGTAACGGCCCCGCCATGCTCTCCGGTCGCCTCGGCCTCGAACGCGCCCGCATTCCACATGCGGACCGCCAGGGCCTGATCTGGCTCGATCGCGGCCGGCTGGAGGTGGAGGACGGCTGCCTGCGCTTCGTCACCGCCGGTGGCGGCACGCTGGAGGCGGGCGATTACCAGATCCCCCACCAGGCGATCTCGATCGTGCTGCTCGGCCCCGGCTCAAGCGTCACCCACGATGCGCTGCGCCTGCTCGCCCGCCACGGCTGCGCGCTCGCGGCGATCGGCGAGGGGGCCGTGCGCTTCTACACCGCGCCGCCCTTGCTGCCCGATGCCTCCGCGCTCGCCCGCGCACAGGTCACCCGCTGGGCGGACCCGAAGCAGCGCATGGAGGTCGCCCGCGCCATGTACGCGATGCGCTTCGGCGAGATCGTGCGCACCCGCGACATCGCGGTGCTACGCGGGCAGGAGGGCGCGCGGATCAAGCGCGCTTACGTCGCCGCGGCCGAGCGCCACGGGATCGACTGGCGCGGCCGCCGCTACGATCGCGAGGACCCGGAGGGCGGCGACCTCGCCAACCAGGCGATCAACCACGCCGGCTCGGCGATGACCGCTGCTGCCTGTGTCGCGGTGGCGGCGACCGGCGCGATCCCGCAACTGGGCTTCGTCCACGAGGATTCGGGGCAGAGCTTCTGCCTCGACATCGCCGACCTCTACCGGCACGACGTGCTGCTCGACATCGCCTTCGGCGCGGTGAAGGAGACGCGCGGCCGCGGCGCCGCGCCGATCGAGCGCCTCGTCCGCAAGCGCGCCGCGTTGCTGTTCCGCCAGCGCGAGGTGATCCCCGGCATGATTGAGCGGATCAAGGCGCTGATCCTGCCGGGTGCGGAAACCACCGACGCGGGTCCGCCGCCCGCCGCCACGCGCCGGCTCGGTGCCGATCCCGGCGCCGCGGGCGCGCGCTGATGCCGCTCACCGTGCTGATCACCCGCGACGTGGAGGACCGCTATCGCGGCTTTCTCGGCTCGGCGATGCTGGAACTGGCGCCCGGCGTCTATGCCCAGCCGCGGATGAGCGCGGGGGTGCGCGCCCGGGTCTGGGCGGTGATGGAGGAATGGCACGCGCGGCTCCGGCACGGCAGCATCGTGATGTGCTGGGCGGAACCGTCGTCGGCGGGCGGGCTCGGCCTGCTGACCTTGGGGGAACCCGCAAAGGATGTCGTCACGCACGACGCGATCCTGCTGGTCCGGCGGAGACGTGTGCGAACTTCGGTGAAGGCAAACTCGCCTTTTCCCTCCTGATCTTTGATATTGTAAACGCAATCAACCCGTTGCACTCCAGGGTCTCCCCCGCCCCCGCGGGGATGGGCCCCATGCTAGACCAGGATCAACCCACGCTCGGCAGTCTCCCCCGCCCCCGCGGGGATGGGCCCACCTGCATTCCGCAGCACCGTGCGCGGGTTGAGTCTCCCCCGCCCCCGCGGGGATGGGCCCCGCACCGTCGCTGGTCAGCTTCTTGAAGCCCGGTCTCCCCCGCCCCCGCGGGGATGGGCCCGACTCGCTCGACAAGCTGGAAGGGATCAACGCGTCTCCCCCGCCCCCGCGGGGATGGGCCCTGCGCGTCGGCGACGGCGCCAGTCGCCACCGCGTCTCCCCCGCCCCCGCGGGGATGGGCCCCGTATCCCCGGGGCACGATCGCGCGGATTGCGGTCTCCCCCGCCCCCGCGGGGATGGGCCCTCGACGCGCAGATCGGACAGGCGCGAACCGTCGTCTCC
>NZ_JBELLZ010000145.1:0-5511 GCF_042096255.1 Sphingomonas sp.
ACGCAGAGGAAAGGCGCGATCACGCGCGCGACACGAAACTTCAGCACCGCGGCGCCGCTACTCCGGGGCGGGGGGCGCGTCATCCTCGTCGAAGGGCGGCGCGCCAGGCGGAGGCTGCGATGCGACAAACGGAAGGATTGGCGCCCGCCGCCCCGCTCCGCTAACCGGACGCCGGCGGGAGGCGGAATGCGGGAAATCTACCGGGACTCGGATCTGGTCGTGCGGATGGTGCCCCAGGGGCGGGCGCGACGCTGGATCGTCACGTTCGAAAGCCATATGATGGACCGGCCGGAAGGACGCCGCGGCTTTGCCGAGGTGTTCCTCGCTACGCGCGGCATCTCCGCCATCCACGTCCTCGCCCGCGGCAACCACTGGTACCAATATCCCGGCACGCCCGCGGCGCTCGCCGCCATCTCCGCCGCACTGGCCGATTCTCGCGCGCGCCGCATCGTCACCTACGGGTCGAGCATGGGCGCCTATGCCGCGGTGCGCTTTGCAAGCGCGGTGCGGGCTACGGGCGTGCTGGCGATGTCGCCGCAATATTCGATCAACCGCGACGTCGTGCCGGAGGAACAGCGCTGGCAGGACGAGGCGCGCGACATCGTCTGGCAGGACGGGCTGGAGGATACCATCCGCTCCTGCACCCCGACCGTGGTGGTATTCGATCCGCGCGATCCCGACGCGCTTCAGGTCGCCCGCATCGCCGCGGACACACCGATCGAGGCGATCCCGGTACGCTATGCCGGCCATCCGTCCACCGCGTTCCTCGTCCAGCAGCGCCTGGTCGAACCGCTGCTGCGCAGCCTGCTGCAGAAGACGTTCGATCCGGCCGAGGCGCGGCGCACGGTGGAGACGGCGCTCAAGGGCAGCCCTGCCTATCTCGCCGGGCTGGCGCGCCACCAGCCGCCCCATCGCATCGGGCTGGCCGTGCGGCTCGCGCGCAAGGCGCTGGAGATCGCCGCTCCCGCCGATCATCCGCTGTTCCAGAACGAACTCGGCAAGCTGCTGTCGCGCGCCGGACGGCATGACGAGGCACTGGAGCACCTGCGCGCCTCGGTGGAAGCCTCTCGTCGGCACCTCGGCTACGTCTATCCCTATGGTGAGGCGCTGATCGCCGCGGGACACCTCGATGCTGCGGTGGAGATCGGGCGCGAGATGGTGGAGCGGGCCGGCGACCGGTCCGAAGCGCACGCGCTGCTCGGCCGGGCGTTGGCGGCGGCGGGGGACCATGTAGGCGCACGCGCATGCCGGGCACGCGCCGGAGAGCTGAACCCCGCGTATCGCGAACCTCCCGTCATCGTCCGCGCCGCGCGCGGCCCGCTGCGGGCACTCGCCCACACGGCACGCCGGCTGCTCGGTCGACCGGACCACGGCGGCTGAGCCTTCACCGGGCAGGAAGGATTGGGTGGCAGGATCGGCACGATGGCGCAGACCCTCCCCGCCCCTCGCCCCTTCCGCCCCGCCGCGGCGCTCTGGCTGATCGCGCTCGGCGCACTGCTGCCCTTCGCGGTCGCGGCGATCCCGTCGATGACCGACCTCCCCGGCCATATCGGCCGCTATGCCGTGATGGCGGATGCGGGGCGGTCCGAATGGCTGGCACTCTACTGGCAGTTCGACTGGCGGCTGGTCGGCAACTTGGGCGTCGACCTCCTCGTCCGCGCGCTGGCGCCGCTCACCGGCGTCGAGCGGGCTGCCTGGGCGGCGAGCGCGGCGATCGCGCCGCTCACCGTCGCCGGCATCGCTGCGGTCAGCCGCGCGCTGCATGGCCGGGTGCAGCCGACCGCGGCGGCGGCGTCGGTGTTCGTGCTCGCCAACCCGCTGATGTTCGGCTTCGTCAATTATGCGCTGGCGGTGGCGCTGGCGCTGTGCGCCTTTGCCGGCTGGATCGTCCTGCGCGCGCGACCGGCGGCGTTGCACCTCGCCCTCCTGCTCCCCGCCGCCACCCTGGTGTGGCTGGCGCATGCGATGGGCTGGGGCATGCTGGTGCTGCTGGTCGCCGGGTTCGAGATGGCGCGGTTGTGGGCACGCCGCTCTCCTGCGGCGCTGGCCGATACCCTGCTACGAGGCCTCGCGCTCCTGCCGCCGCTGGTGCTGACCCTCGCCTGGCGCGGCGAGGGCGGTGGTGCGCTCTACGCCTATGGCTCGGACCTCCTTGTCCGCAAGGCGATGAACTGGATCGTGCTGCTGCGCGGCGGCGAGAAATGGATCGACCTCGCCACCCCCTTGCTGCTCGGCGCGGTGACCCTATTGCTGCTGTGGCGCCGCGCCCTCCGTCCCGACCCGCGGCTGGCGATCGGCGCCGCCCTCCTCGCGCTCGCCTGCTGCCTGATGCCGACCATCCTGTTCGGCAGCTGGGGCGCGGACGAGCGGCTCGCGCCCGCGGCGGTGATCGCGGCGCTCGTGTCCTTGCGCTGGCATGGATCGCCCCGTGCCGCCGCGGCGCTGATCGCGCTGTCGCTGGCGCTGTTCGCCGTCCGCACCGGGCTGATCGCACGCAACTGGCACCGGCTCGACACGGCTTATGCCTCGCACCTGTCAGGGCTTGAGCGGCTGCCGCGCGGCGCGCGCATCCATGCGTTGGTGCTCAAGGACGAATGCCACAAGGATTGGGCGAGCACCGCCTACAACCACCTGCCCAGCCTGGCGATCGGCAGACGCGAGGCGCTGGTGAACTCCGAGTGGAAGCTGCCCGGCGCAGCTTTGCTTTCGGTCCGCTACCCGATCGCACCGAACCTCGCCAACGATCCCTCGCAGCTCGTCTCAGGCTATCGCTGCTCGGGCCCTGAGGAAATCGCCTTCCGCCGCCGCCTCGCCGATCCCGGCCTCGCCCGCTTCCAGTATCTCTGGCTGCTGGAAACGCACGGGCGCGACTGGTGGCCAGACCATCGCCCGCTCTACCGCGATGCGAACAGCGCGATCTACGCCCTGCCCGGCGGTTGACGCCGGCGCACGCCGCTTCTATATCGCGCCCTCCCGAGGCCTCGGGACATGGGATGCCGTTGCGCAGCGTTCCGTACGAATGGGGGCCACGGGGTTCAGCAAAGACGCTCTGGAGGCTGCCGTCGTTCCCGCAATGAGGATCCTGACGAGCGGCCTTGACGTGCCTTTGCTTCTGCGCGCCCGAGACTTTTGACGAGGCGAAACAGCTCCATGGCAACCAACCCGATCGACTCCGGCACCGCCCGGCGCGAACAGGCGTCCACCCGCAAGCGGCGTATCCGCAAGGTGTTCGGCAACATCCACGAAGTGGTGCAGATGCCGAACCTGATCGAGGTGCAGCGCGAAAGCTACGAGCAGTTCCTGCGCTCCGATCCGTCGACGGGCTATGTCTCGGGCCTGGAGAAGACGCTGCGCAGCGTGTTCCCGATCCGCGATTTCGCCGGCACCGCCGAGCTCGATATCAAGAAGGAGGGCGGTTACGTCCTCGAAGGGCCGAAGTTCGACGTCGAGGAATGCCGCCAGCGCGGCATCACCTATGCGGCGCCGATGAAGGTCACGCTCACCCTCGCCACCTTCGAGGTCGATGCCGAGACGGAGACCCGCTCGCTCATCGATATCAAGGAGCAGGACGTGTACATGGGCGACATCCCGCTCATGACCGAGAACGGCACGTTCTTCATCAACGGCACCGAGCGCGTGATCGTGTCGCAGATGCACCGCTCGCCGGGCGTGCTGTTCGATCATGACCGCGGCAAGACCCACGCCAGCGGCAAGTATCTGTTCGCCGCGCGCGTGATCCCGTATCGCGGCAGCTGGCTCGATTTTGAGTTCGACGCCAAGGACATTGTCAACGTCCGCATCGACCGCAAGCGCAAGCTGCCGGTCACCAGCCTGCTCTACGCGCTGGGGATGAACGGCGAGCAGATCCTCAACTATTTCTACAACCGCATCACCTTCGTGCGTGGTGAGGGCGGCTGGCGCATCCCGTTCGCGCCGGAGAACTGGCGCGGCGTGAAGCCGCTGTTCGACATCGTCGACGCGAACTCGGGCGAGGTGGTGTTCGCCGCCCAGCAGAAGATCTCCCCGCGCGCCGCCAACAAGGCGGCCAAGGACGGCCTGGCCGAGCTGCTGATTCCCACCGAGGAGATCTACGGCCGCTATTCCGCCTATGACCTGATCAACGAGACCACCGGCGAGATCTACGTCGAGGCGGGCGACGAGCTCGGGCCGGAGGCGCTGGAGAAGCTCGACCAGGCGGGCATCACCACGATCGAGCTGCTCGACATCGACCACGTCTCGACCGGCCCGTGGATCCGCAACACGCTCAAGGCCGACAAGGCCGAGGAGCGCGAGCAGGCGCTGTCCGACATCTATCGCGTGATGCGCCCCGGCGAGCCGCCAACGCTGGAGACCGCCGAGGCGCTGTTCGCCGGCCTGTTCTTCGATCCGGACCGCTACGACCTGTCGGCCGTCGGCCGCGTCAAGCTCAACATGCGCCTCGACCTCGACGTCGAGGACACGGTGACCACGCTGCGCACCGAGGACATCCTCGAAGTCGTCAAGACCCTCGTCAACCTGAAGGACGGCAAGGGCGAGATCGACGACATCGACAATCTCGGCAACCGCCGTGTGCGTTCGGTGGGCGAGCTGCTGGAGAACCAGTATCGCGTCGGTCTGCTCCGCATGGAGCGCGCGGTGAAGGAGCGGATGAGCTCCGTCGACCTCACCACGGTGATGCCGAACGACCTGATCAACGCCAAGCCCGCGGTCGCCGCGGTGCGCGAGTTTTTCGGCTCGTCGCAGCTGTCGCAGTTCATGGACCAGACCAACCCGCTCTCCGAGGTGACGCACAAGCGCCGCGTCTCGGCGCTCGGGCCGGGCGGCCTCACCCGCGAGCGCGCGGGCTTCGAGGTCCGCGACGTGCACCCGACCCATTATGGCCGCATCTGCCCGATCGAGACGCCGGAAGGCCCGAACATCGGCCTGATCAACTCGCTGGCGTCGTTCTCACGCGTCAACAAGTACGGCTTCATCGAAACGCCGTATCGCCGCGTGGTGGACCGCAAGGTCACCGGCGAGGTCGTCTATCTCTCCGCCATGGAGGAGGCCAAGCACACGATCGCGCAGGCCAATGCCGAGGTGGATTCGGACGGCATGCTGATCGAGGAGCTGATCTCCTCGCGTCAGGCGGGCGAGTTCCTGATGGCGCTGCCCGAGACGATCACGCTGATGGACGTGTCGCCGAAGCAGCTCGTCTCCGTCGCCGCCTCGCTGATCCCGTTCCTGGAGAATGACGACGCCAATCGCGCGCTGATGGGTTCGAACATGCAGCGCCAGGCGGTGCCGCTGGTCCGCGCCGAGGCGCCGTTCGTCGGCACCGGCATGGAGGAGACCGTGGCGCGCGATTCGGGCGCGGCGATCTCGGCCAAGCGCGCCGGCATCGTCGACCAGGTCGATGCGGCGCGCATCGTGGTGCGCGCCACCGGCGACGTCGATGCGACCGACTCGGGCGTGGACATCTACACGCTGATGAAGTTCCAGCGCTCCAACCAGTCGACCTGCATCAACCAG
>NZ_JBELLZ010000146.1:0-5508 GCF_042096255.1 Sphingomonas sp.
TCGGCGATCTGGCCCTGGTTGATCTGGATCTCCTTGGGCACGCCGTTGACGAGGTCGCGGCCCTTGATGTGGATGGTGGTGCCGATGCCGTCCGCAGGGGGGCGGGCGATGCCCACCTCCTGCTTGATCCGCTCGGCGGTCGCCTCGCCGATCAGCAGATTGTGGTTGCGGCGGACGTAGCTGACGATCGCCTCGTCCATTTTGTCGCCGCCCACACGCACGCTGGTGGTGTAGGCGAGGCCGCGCAGCGAGAGCACCGCCACCTCGGTGGTGCCGCCGCCGATGTCGACCACCATCGATCCGATCGGCTCGGTGACCGGCATGTCGGCGCCGATCGCCGCCGCCATCGGCTCCTCGATCAGATAAACTTTGCTGGCGCCCGCGTTGGAGGCGGCGTCGCGGATCGCGCGGCGTTCCACCTTGGTCGAGCCCGACGGCACGCAGATCACGATCTCGGGCCAGCGCAGCGCCGACTTGCGGCCGCCGTGCACCTTCATGATGAAGTGCTTGATCATGTCCTCCGCGACGTCGATGTCGGCGATCACGCCGTCGCGCAGCGGTCGGATCGCTTCGATCGTGCCGGGGGTCTTGCCCATCATCAGCTTGGCATCGTCGCCCACCGCGACGACCCGCTTGACGCCTTCCACCGTCTCGATCGCCACGACGGAGGGCTCGTTGAGCACGATGCCGCGGCCACGCACGTAGACAACCGTGTTGGCCGTGCCGAGATCGATCGCCATGTCGTGCGACATCAGCTTGAAGAAGCGCTGGATTACCATGCCTTGTTACCGTCGGGTCCCGTCACGGGCGCGCGGGGGGCCGCGCCCATTCGCCATATCCCTCGCCCGCCGCCGGCCGCATCCGGCTTGAGGGGGTGCTTACACGGGCGGGGTCGCGGGATGGCGCCGATTGGGCTAGGGCGGCCCGAGTGTCAATACGCCGGCTGCCCCCGAATCTCGTCAACCGCATCGCCGCCGGTGAAGTGGTGGAAAGACCCGCCAGTGCGTTGAAGGAACTTGTTGAGAATGCGGTGGATGCGGCCGCCACGCGCATCGCGGTGCGCCTGTCCCAGGGCGGCACCGGCAGCATCGAGGTGGTGGACGACGGCTGCGGCATGGCCGCGGACGAGCTGGCGCTGGCGCTGGAACGGCATGCCACCTCCAAGCTGCCCGACGAACGCATCGAATCGGTCGCCACCATGGGCTTCCGCGGCGAGGCTTTGCCGTCGATCGCCAGCGTCGCGCGGCTGACGCTGGAAAGCCGGCCGCGGGGTGCGGAGGGCTGGCGGCGGGTGGTCGACAACGGCGTGCTGGTGGGAGAGGGGCCAGCCGCACTGCCGCCCGGTACCCGCGTGCTGGTGGAGGAACTGTTCGCCCGCGTGCCGGCGCGGCGCAAGTTCCTGCGCTCGCCCCGGTCCGAATATGCCGCCTGCCTGGACGTGGTGCGCCGGCTGGCGATGGCGCGGCCGGACATCGTCTTCAGCCTGGAGCATGACGGCCGACGCGCGCTGCCCTTGCTCCAGCCCGAGGACCGGCCGGCGCGGGTCGCGGCGCTGACCGACCGCGCGCTCGCCGATGCCTCGGTGGTGATCGAATTCGAGCGCGAGGGGCACCGGCTCGGCGGGGTGGCCGGCCTGCCGACCTTCCACCGCGGCGTCGCCGATCACCAGTATCTCTTCGTCAACGGCCGCCCCGTGCGGGACCGGCTGCTGATGGGGGCGATCCGCGGCGCCTATGCCGAGATGATGCCGCGCGACCGGCATGCGGTGGTGGCGCTGTTCCTCGATGTTCCGCCCGGCGAGGTGGACGTGAACGTGCATCCCGCCAAGACCGAGGTGCGCTTCCGCGATCCGGCGCTGGTGCGCGGGTTGATCGTCTCGGGGCTGCGCCGCGCACTCGACGCGGCCGGGCACCGGGTGGCGCAGCCGGTGGGTGAGGCGGCGCTGGGGATGTGGCGACCAGAAAGCCCCTCCCCTGAAGGGGAAGACTTGGGGTGGGGCCCCTCCGCGAACGCTGGTCTCGGTGAGACATCCCCCACCCCCTACCCCTCCCCTGAAGGGGAGGGGCTGAGGAGCTTCCGCGATCGCCCCACCTTCTTCACCCCGCCACCACAGGCGCGCGCCGAGCCCGCCTGGGCGCCGCCGCCCGAGGCCGCGGAACATCCGCTCGGCGTCGCGCGCGGGCAGGTGGCGAAGACGTACATCGTCGCCGAATCGCCCGATGGCCTGATCCTGGTCGATCAGCATGCCGCACACGAGCGGCTGGTGCTCGAACGCATGCGCCGCGCGCTCACCGGCGGGGGGGTGGCGGCGCAGGCGCTGCTGATTCCCGAGGTGGTCGAGCTGGACGAGCCCGCCTGCGACCGGCTGGAGGCGCGGGCCGGGGAGCTTGCCGACTTCGGGCTGGAGCTGGAGCGGTTCGGCCCGCGCGCGATGCTGGTCCGCGCCACGCCCGCTTTGCTTGGCACCGCCGATCCGACCGGCCTGGTCACCGACCTCGCCGACGAACTCGCCGCCTTTGACGAGGCGCTGTCGCTGCGCGAGCGGCTGGACGCGATCGCGGGCACCATGGCCTGCCACGGCTCGGTCCGCGCCGGCCGGATGCTGTCAGTCGCCGAGATGAACGCGCTGCTCCGCGAGATGGAGGTCACGCCCCATTCGGGCCAGTGCAACCACGGCCGCCCGACCTGGGTCAAGCTGGCGCATGGCGACATCGAGAAGCTGTTCGGGCGGCGGTGAACGCCGCGTTCATTTCGACGCAACCTTTCCGTCTGGCGCGCATTATCCCGGCCAAGAAACAAAGCTCGGGTCGCACCACCATGAAGCAGATTATCCCGGTTTGCCTGGCACTTATCCCGCTCGCTGCCGTTGTCAGCGCGTATGTGGTGGTGCCGTAGGGCCGAACGTCCCCCCCGGCGCCGCTCCCCCTCCCCCCGCTCGCGGCGCCAACGGAAAGGCCCGTCCGGAAACGCTCCGGACGGGCCTTTTTGATTCGGGCGCGGCCGGGAGGAGCGGGTGGCAGCTATTGGCCGCGGTGGGCGCTTGCTGCGGCGCGGAAGTTGACACTAAGTTGACACCCTCGGCGTGTGTTTCGGCCCGCTGGATCGGTGCCTGAGAGCGGGACGGCCGCAGGCGCATCTCGCCTGACCGCCGCAGGCGCAACGACTTGATTCGACGGTGGAAAGAGCGGCCTAGCGTATAGCTGATTCGGGCCGTGTAGGAAAATGGAAACGGGCGGGGCTTGGTTGGGGTTCTGCGGCGGTCCGACCTGATGACTGGCTTTGCCCAGAAGCGGAGGACGGTCGCAGCGCGCTGCGGATCGCTTCGAAGCGGCTGGCCCGCTATCAGCAAGCCTGCCGGTCGGGTTTGGAATGGCCAGCGCAAGTGTGGAAAGATTGCCATGTCCGAGGATGCTGTGTGGCCCTTCGATGATCACGCCCGCGAGCATCTCCGAAGAGCTTATGAGCAGGCTGAAAGAGAGCTTCGGGTGGGAGGCGTGCTATACTTTGACTCGGACGACGATTTCAGCTTCGAGTTTCCACTTCGAGAACACTTTCTGCCACAGTATGTAAATGGCAACCAGCAACGCATTAGATATGGTCTATTCCTCGGTTGGGAGTATAGTATTGACATAGCTCAAGCTTTCCTAAAGATCGTATCTGGAGGGCCGGCGATAGCAGCTTGGAGATTCCTAGAAATGCTTCACCAAGGCGGTGGGCATATGACTGTGCAGCGAAGCTTCTTGGTTACGCCTGTTCGCCTTCGCGAGGATGCTATGCAGTCCGCGACCGACATCGTGAGGCACTACTGGCGATCACAGCTATCAATGCCGCGTGACGCGCGCGCGTGTGACCGGTCGGACTACATCGCCCTCGCACGGCGTCATGGGCTCACCGCTGACGAAGCGCTGGCACGGACCGATTGCCTGATGGAGTCGATCTATCCGATGGACGCCAGCCAATCCAATCTGGAGCGCTTAGCGGTTGATCCTGGTCGCCATCGGCGATCACTCGAGGCGTTTGTGAAGAGCGACTTGCTGGCTAATCGGCTCTGTCTTTTCCTCGTCTCCGACAACTGCGATTGACCCCAGTTATCGCTTCCCGAGAATGACCGCTTTCCCCAACTCCAGCCATGTCGTCATCCCGGCCTTGTGCCAGGGTCCACTGCGAGGCGGGCGGAGGGCAAGCGGTTCGGATGGTTGCTTTCCGGGCGCGGTGGATCCCGGCACAGGGCCGGGACGACGGTTTGGGTGAGGGCAGCTTCCCCCCAACGTCGGAAGTTCGCCTTCTCCAGCTCCCGTTTGTCCTGAGGAGGTGCTGAGCGTAGCGAAGTGCCGTCTCGAAGGACAGTTCCGAGCGATACGGCGGTGCTTCGAGACGCGCCTTCGCTGCGCTCAGTCGCTCCTCAGCACGAACGGGAGGGGGAAGCGGAGCACGTAAACTGGAGTCTGATCCAGCAACTTTGATCCGTCGCCCCGGACCTGATCCGGGGCCCCGCTTCTTGCTCCACTTGAGAGGGTCAAGGCAGCGGGACCCCGGATCAAGTCCGGGGTGACGTGGGGTGCGGGTGCAGGTCGCGTGGTCCACACTCCAGCGCTGCCGGAGAGGGCGCACCGCCGCACCCCAATGCAAAAGGGCGGCGCTTCCCGCGAAGCGCCGCCCTTTCGTCATTGCCGTTGAGGCGAGGGTCAGGCCTGCTCGGCAGGGGCCTCGTCGCGGTCCTCGGCGCTGGCGCCGGGCTCTGCGTTGGGATCATAGGCCTCGACGAAGCCGCCCTGGTCGCGACCTTCCTCGAACACCTGCGCCATCACGTCGACGCCGGCGGCCTGCATCTCGGCCTCTTCGGGCGAGCGGGCGACGTTGACCTTGACGGTCACCGACACCTCGGGGTGCAGCGCGACCTTGACCTCGTAGAGGCCCAGCGCCTTGATTGGACGATCGAGCACGATCGCCGACTTGGACACCTTGTGCCCGTCCGCGACCAGCGCGTCGACCAGGTCGCGTACGGCAACGGAGCCGTAGAGCTGGCCGGTGTTCGACGCCTGGCGGATCAGGGTGACCTGCGCGTTCTTGAACGACTTCGCCTCGGTCTCGGCCTCGCCGCGACGGTTGGCATTGTCGGCCTCGATACGGGCGCGGTTCGCCTCGAACACGCGGCGGTTTGCGTCGTTGGCGCGCAGCGCCTTCTTGTTCGGCAGCAGGAAGTTGCGGGCGAAGCCGTCCTTGACCTTGACCACGTCGCCGATGCTGCCGAGCTTCTCGACACGCTCCAGAAGAATGACGTCCATCTGTCTGGACTCCTTACTTAACGACGTAGGGCAGCAGGCCCAGGTGACGCGCGCGCTTGATCGCCTGGGCGAGCTCGCGCTGCTTCTTGGCGCTGACGCTGGTGATGCGCGAGGGCACGATCTTGCCACGCTCGGACACGAAGCCCTGGAGCAGGCGGACGTCCTTATAGTCGATCCGGGGCGCATCCTTGGCGCTGAACGGGCACGACTTGCGGCGGCGGAA
>NZ_JBELLZ010000147.1:0-5416 GCF_042096255.1 Sphingomonas sp.
CGCCGAGCGGATCGGCATGTACGAGTTCATGAAGGAGATGCAGACGCTCGCCTTCGCGCAGCTCGAACCCGAGGCGTATGAGAGCATCACCCGGCGGCTGGAGCAGCTGAAGGCGGGCGGCGGCGACCGGATCGCCAAGATCGCTTCGGGGCTCAAGCTGCTGCTCGCCCGCGCCGGGATCGAGGCGGAAGTGTCGGGGCGCGAAAAGCATCCGTACAGCATCTGGAAGAAGATGCAGGAGCGGCACATCAGCTTCGAGCAGCTGTCCGACATCATGGCCTTCCGCGCGATCGTGCCGAACGAGGAGGATTGCTACCGCGCGCTGGGCATCATCCACCGGCGCTGGCCGATGGTGCCGGGGCGGTTCAAGGATTATATCTCCACCCCCAAGCGCAACGGCTATCGCTCGCTGCACACCTCGGTGATCCATGCCGAGAACCAGCGCGTCGAGATCCAGATCCGCACCGAGACGATGCATGCCGAGGCCGAGCTCGGCCTGGCGGCGCACTGGGCGTACAAGCAGAAGGTCTCGGCCGCGACCCAGCACAGCTGGATCGCCGATCTGATCGAAATCCTGGACACCGCCGCCAGCCCCGAGGAGCTCCTGGAACATACCCGGATGGCGATGTACCAGGATCGCATCTTCGCCTTCACCCCGAAGGGCGAGCTGATCCAGCTGCCCAAGGGCGCGACGCCGATCGACTTCGCCTATGCGGTCCACACCGATCTCGGCGACCAGGCGGTGGGCGCCAAGATCAACGGCCGGGTGGTGCAGCTGCGCACCGCGATCGAGAATGGCGACCAGGTGCAGATCCTGCGCTCCAAGGCGCAGACGCCGCAGCCGCAATGGCTGAGCTTCGCGATCACGGGCAAGGCGCTGGCGGCGATCCGCCGCCACCTGCGCCATGTCGAGCGCGACCAGGCGGTGGCGATGGGGCGCAAGATCTACGACGATATCGTCACCCGCCTGCCCGCCGCCCCGGGTGCCGAGGCGCTGCCCGAGGCGCTCAAGCGGCTGAAGCTTTCCGACGAGGCGGCGCTGATGCAGGCGATCGCGCGGCGCACCGTCACCGACGCGCAGGTGATGGAGGCGCTGATGCCGGGCTCGGCGGGCAGCGGCGTCGCGCAGGCGCCGCAGGCCTCGGCGATCTCGATCAAGGGGCTGATGCCGGGCGTGTCCTACGACCTGGGCGAATGCTGCCACCCGGTGCCCGGCGACCGCATCGTCGGGTTGCGCCGCCCCGACGCCTCGATCGAGGTGCACGCGATCCACTGCGCGACGCTGGCGGCGCTCGCCGAGCGGTCGGAAATGGAGACCGACTGGGTCGACCTGCAATGGGGCGAGCGCAACGAGGGCGCCACCGCACGCATCCAGGTGGAGGTGAAGAACGAGCCGGGGACGCTGGGCGCGCTGGCGACGATCATCGGCCAGCATCGCGCCAATATCATCAACCTGCGGCTCGACACGCGCGACACGCTCTACCACACCAACACGATCGACGTGGAGGTGCACGACGTGGCGCAGCTGATGAAGCTGCTCGCCGCCCTGCGCGCGGCGGACGTGGTGATCGCGGCCGAACGGATCTGAACGGCCGCCGCTTGCCCCGGCCGTTTCCCCCGATACAACAGTGGCACTTCCCCAATCAGGACAAAGCCATGGATCGCCGCAGCTTCCTCGCCTCGACCAGCGCGACCGCCGCGCTCGCCCTCCTGCCCCGGACGGCCGGTGCACAGACTGCACCGACTCCGCCGGGTGATCCGCGGCTCAATGCCGTGTTCGACCGCACCTTCGCCCGCCTGCTCCAGCGCGCGCCCGAACTCGCCACCTCGCTGGGCATGGACAAGGGGCCGAATGCCGCGCTCAAGCACAAGCTGTCCGATGAATCTCCCGCCGCCAAGGCGCGCGATCAGGCCGAACTGAAGGCCACCATCGCCGAGCTGACCGCGATCACGCCCGAGGGCCTGTCCGCGGACGATCGGCTCAACCGCGAGGTGGTGCTCTATTCGCTGAACGCCAACGCGCTCGCCTATGACCGGTACAAGCTCGATTCGGTCATCCGCCCGTTCACCATCACGCAGCAGGGTGGCGCCTATTTCGGCACGCCGGACTTCCTCAACTCCAGCCACACGATCACCAATGCGGAGGATTGCGCGGCCTATCTCGACCGGCTCGCCGCCTTCGCCGGGCAGCTCGATCAGGACACCGCCAACCAGCAGGAGCAGGCCTCGCGCGGCTATCTGGCGCCGGACTTCAGCCTGGACCTGGCGCTCGGCCAGATGGCGGCACTGCGCAAGCCGGCGGCGGCGGACAGCGGGCTCGCCACCTCCGTGTCGAAGCGCGCCGCCGCCGCGAAGATCGCCGGCGACTGGAACGCGCGCGCAGCGGCGATCATCGACAAGCAGGTCTATCCTGCGCTCGACCGGCAGATCGCGGCGGTGAAGGCGCTGCGGGCGAAGGCGCGCAGCTCGGCGGGCGTGTGGGATGTACCGCAGGGCGACACGATCTATGCCGCGGCGCTGGCGCAGGCGACCACCACCACCTTCACGCCGGACGAGGTCCACAAGATGGGCTTGGAGCAGGTGGCCGAGATCGGCGCGCAGCTCGACACCATCCTGAAGCAGCAGGGCATGAGCCAGGGCAGCGTCGCCGAGCGGCTGACCGCGCTCAACACGCGGCCCGACCAACTCTATCCCGATACGCCCGAAGGCCGCGCCGCGCTGATCAGGAGCCTCAATGAGGGCAATGCGGCGATGACCGCCAAGCTCGGCCAGCTCGTCAACAATCCGCCGTCCGAGCCGCTCGACATCCGCGCGGTGCCTGTGGAAATCCAGGACGGCGCCTCGAACGGCTATTACCACCGCGCCGCGCTCGATGGCTCGCGCCCGGCGATCTACTGGATCAACCTCAAGAGCGTCGCCGACTGGCCCAAGTACACGCTGCCGAGCCTCACCTATCACGAGGGCGTACCGGGGCACCACCTGCAGATCTCGATCGCGCAGGCCGCGCCGCAGCCGATGCTGCGCAAGCTGGGCTTCTTCGGCGCCTATACCGAAGGCTGGGCGCTGTACGCCGAGGGGCTGGCGGACACGCTGGGCGGCTATGCGACGCCGCTGGAGCGCGCCGGCTTCCTCCAGAGCTATCTGTTCCGCGCCGCGCGGCTGGTGATCGACACCGGGTTGCACACCAAAAAATGGACCCGCGACCAGGCGACCGACTATATGGTCCAGACCGTCGGCTTCGCCCGCCCGCGCTCACAGCGCGAGGTGGAGCGTTACTGCACGATGCCGGGCCAGGCCTGCTCGTACAAGGTGGGCCATGCCGCCTGGGTGCGCGCGCGCGCCAATGCGGAAAAGATCGCCGGCGCCAAGTTCGACCAGCGCGCGTTCCACGAGGTGATGCGCGCGGGCGCGCTGCCGCTGACGATCCTGGAGCGGTTGGCCGAGGAGCGTGCGCGGGCGATGGTGTGAGTGGCGAAAGTGCGCCGTCTTACCAGAGGCGGCGCACCCCGAAGCTGTCGAACAGCTTCTCGTTCGAGACGAGCCACATCTGCTCGACAAGTGATTGAGCGATCAGCAGACGATCGAACGGGTCGCGATGCGGATGTTGAAGGCTGCCGGCCAAGTCGCCATGCGCGAGTGTCACGTCGAGTGTGGTAAACCCCTGCTCCGCAGCCACCTGGGAGAGCCGCCCAGCGATCGCAGCAGCTTGCGGCAGTTTGCCGGTACGATGCTTGGTCGACACTTCCATCGCGCATACCGCACTGAGGAAGACCTCGTCTGCTTCGGCAATGGCGGCTTCAGCACGTCTGGACAGCCGAAGGTCATCAAGCAGCCACCACAACACGGCGTGCGTGTCGAGCAGCAGCCTCAACGCCCTTCCCAAGCCCGTAGCTCTTCCTCGGGAAGGGGATCGAAGAAGCTGTCATCGAACGCGAACATACCTTTCATCGTCCCCGGAACCCGCTTGCGACGCGGCTGCACTGCGATCGGGACCAGCTTGACCGCGGGCTCCCCGGCTCGCGCAATCACGATGTCCTCGCCGGCAAGTGCGCGGTCGATCACAGCAGACAGGTCCGCCTGCGCCTCGTCGACCTTGAACACCGTAGCCATGGCCATCTCCAACGAACCAGGGTTCACTCTTTCGGCACTCTATCAACAAAATGGTGATTCGATCATCACCATTCTGTAGAACCGCGCGCCATGCTCCGCCCTGCCCTGTCGATCGTCATCCCCTGCTACAACGAGGCCGCCTGCCTTGATCAGCTGCACGCGCGTGTCTCCGCCGCTGCCCGTAGTGCGGTGGGCGAGGATTATGAGATCGTCCTCATCAACGATGGATCGAAGGACGCAAGCTGGCCGGCGATGCAGCGGCTCTCCGCCAGCGACCGCCACCTCGTTGCGGTGAACCTGTCCCGCAACCACGGCCACCAGCTCGCGCTCACCGCGGGGCTGGACCTGTGCTCGGGCGAGCAGATCCTGATCATCGACGCGGACCTCCAGGACCCGCCCGAGCTGCTCGTCGATATGCGCGAAACGATGGCGCGCGAGGGCGCCGACGTGGTCTATGCGGTCCGCCGCAAGCGCCAGGGCGAGACGCTGTTCAAGAAGGCCACGGCCGCCGCCTTCTACCGCGTGCTCGACAGCGTCACCGACACGCCGATCCCGCTCGACACCGGCGATTTCAGGCTGATGACCCGCCGTGCGCTCGACGCGCTGCAGGCGATGCCGGAGCAGGCGCGCTTCATCCGCGGCATGGTCGCCTGGGTCGGCTTCCGCCAGGTCCCCTTCCCCTATGACCGCGCCGAACGGTTCGCGGGCGAGACCAATTATCCGCTCGCCAAGATGCTGCGTCTCGCCATCGATGCGGTCACCGGCTTCTCCACCGCGCCCCTGCGCTGGGCAAGCCACCTCGGCATCGCGCTGACCTTCGTGTCGCTGCTGCTGGTGGTCTATATCGCGGTGGGGTTCTTCACCGGATCGGCGGTGCAGGGCTGGACCTCGACGATGCTGATCACCGTGGTGCTGGGCGCGGCGCAGATGTTCGTGCTGGGCATGATCGGCGAGTATCTCGGCCGGCTCTACATCGAGTCGAAGCGCCGGCCGCTGTACCTGGTGGCCGATATCGCCGGCCGTGCCGGCGGAGAGGCCCGGCTGGGCTATGTCGCGCCCCAGCCGCAGGATGCGACCGTACGGGAGGCCGCGGAATGACCGCGCCTCAGAAGCCCCCACGCACCTTCCACGTCAAGTCGTTCGGCTGCCAGATGAACGTCTATGACGGCGAGCGCATGGCCGAGCTGCTCGCCGATCAGGGCATGACCGCGGCGGATGCGGACGATGCCGAGCTGGTGGTGCTCAACACCTGCCATATCCGCGAAAAGGCCACCGAGAAGGTCTATTCGGACATCGGCCGGCTGCG
>NZ_JBELLZ010000148.1:0-5195 GCF_042096255.1 Sphingomonas sp.
CCAGCGCGGTCAGCGTCTCGATCAGCACCGCGGTCTGGATCGTCATGTGCAGCGAGCCGGTGATCCGAGCGCCCTTGAGCGGCTGCGACGCGCCGAACTCGTCGCGCAGCGCCATCAGGCCGGGCATCTCGGTCTCGGCGATCTCGATCTCCTTGCGACCGAAATCGGCGAGGGCGATGTCCTTGATGACGTAATCGGTGGTGCGGTCGAGCACGGTGGCCATTGCTGGTCTCCAGAGAGGGATGCGCCCGCCCCTAGCCCGGTGGCCCGCCGCGATCAAATATAAAGATATCTTTATGTCTGCTTAGGCAGTGCCCGTGCTGTTGGTCAGCAGCCGCGGATCGACGCCTGCGCTCTCATATGCTCGCACCCAGCGCTCCTCTGCCGGCGTATCGAAGATCAGCGACGGATCGGCCGGAACGTGGATCCAGCCCGGCCCCTGGAGCTCGCCGTCCAGCTGCCCTGCCCCCCAGCCGGCATAGCCCAGCGCCACCGACCAGCGGCTCGGACCCGTGCCGCCGGCGATCGCGCGCAGGATATCGACGGTGCCGGACAGCGCCCAGCGCCCCGCCACCTCGATCGTGTCCTGCCCGCTCCAGTCGCAGCTGTGCAGCACGAAGCCGCGGCGGGTCTCCACCGGCCCGCCAAAATGGATGGGCGCATCGGGCGAACTGCCCGGCGCGATCTCGAACTGCTCCAGCACGTCATGCAGGCCCAGGCCGTTGATCGTCGCACCGATGCCAATGCCGACCGCGCCATTCTCGTCATGCGCGCAGATCGCGATCGCCGCATGGGAGAAGCGGGGATCGGCCATTCCGGGCGTTGCGAGCAGGAACTGACCGGTCAAAAAGCGCGCTGCTTCCATCGCTTGCACGATAGCGCGGGCAGACGCCGCGCGCCAAGCTTGAATTCGTCGCAGGCGGCTGCGACCTAGCCGACCGCGCCCCTTTGGCGACACGGAGAGCATCATGACGATCGAAGTTGGCGACCGGCTGCCCAAGACGACCCTGGTCAAGGCGACCGCCGAGGGTCCGGAGGCGACCGATACCGAAACCTTCTTCGCCGGCCGCAAGGTCGCGCTGTTCGCGGTCCCGGGCGCCTTCACCCCGACCTGCTCGGCCAAGCACCTGCCCGGCTTCGTCGAGAAGCGCGAGGAACTGGCGGGCAAGGGCATCGACGAGATCGCCTGCACCTCGGTCAATGACGCCTTCGTGATGGCCGCCTGGTCCAAGTCCAGCGACGCGCAGGGGATCACCATGCTGTCCGATGGAAATGGCGACTTTGCCGAGGCGCTCGGCCTTACCATGGACGGATCGAAGTTCGGCATGGGCAAGCGCAGCCAGCGTTATTCGATGATCGTCGAGGATGGCGTCGTCACCCAGCTCAACGTCGAGGGGCCGGGCGAGTTCAGGGTCAGCAGCGCGGAGCACCTGCTCGGCAACCTCTGACCCGAACGCGCGTTGGCCATGGCGGGAAAGCAAGGAGTTACGTCATGGCCGACACCGCCACGAAGACCGATCAGACCTTCACCGATCGTGCGCGCGCTGCCGCGTCCAGCGCCGGCGAGTCGATCACTTCCGCTGCCTCGACCGCGGGCAGCAAGGTGACCTCGGTCGCCAGCGCAACCGCGCAGACGGTGCGCGCGCATCCGGCGGCGACCGCCGGGATCGTCGCGGGCGTCGCCGCCGCGGTGGCAGGCGGCGTCTATGCCGCCAGCCGTTCGGACGGTAGCAGCAAGGCGAGCGGCGCGCGCAAGTAGGTCGCATCGTCTTGCCAGTGTCATCCGGAGGGCCTAGCCGGCCCTCCGATGATCGCCAGCGACATCGTCACCGAGCTTGACCGGCTCTACACCGCGTCCGTGGGTCGTCTCCAGGCGGCTCTTTCAACGTTCCTCGCCGGCGGCGAGCCGCCCGCGGCGGACGCGCGCCGAGACGGCAGCTTCGCCTACCCCGAGATCCGGCTCCACTTCGCCGGCGGCCCCGACCGTCCCACCCCGCCGCGCTCGTTCGGCCGGCTGGTCACACCCGGCGACTATCGCATCAGCATCACCAAGCCGGCGCTGTTCGCGGACTATCTGGTTGAGCAGCTGACCCTGCTGATCGAGGATTACGACGTCACCGTCGAGGCGGTGCCCGGCTCGACCGAGATTCCCTTCCCCTATGTCCTCGATCCCGGCCACGCGCTGGCGATGGACGCGGTGTCCGCGGCGGAACTGGCGCGCTGGTTCCCCACCACCGAGCTCGCGCATATCGGCGACGAGATCGCCGACGGCCTGTGGTTTTCGGTCGACAGCACCCGCCCCCTCGCGCTGTTCGATGCGCTGCGCACCGACTTCAGCCTTGCGCGCCTGCGCCACTACACCGGCACCCCGCCCGAGCATGTCCAGCGCTACGTGCTGTTCACCAACTATCACCGCTATGTCGATGAATTCGCGCGCTGGGCGGCCGAGCAGGTCGGTGACCCCGACAGCCGCTTCACCGCTTTGTCCGCGCCGGGCGGCCTCCTCTTCCGCGCGGGCGACGATCCCGCGCTGCTGGACGACACCGCCGGCCGCCGCCTCCAAATGCCTGCCTATCACCTGATGGCGGACGACCGCACCGGCATCACCCTGGTCAACATCGGCGTCGGCCCGTCCAACGCCAAGACGATCACCGATCATCTCGCCGTGCTGCGGCCCGAGGCGTGGCTGATGATCGGTCATTGCGGCGGCCTCAGGCCCTCGCAGCGGATCGGCGACTACGTCCTCGCCCACGCATACCTCCGCGACGACCATGTGCTCGACGACATGCTGCCGCCCGAGATTCCGGTGCCGGCGATCGCCGAGGTGCAGCAGGCGCTCGCCCGCGCCGCCGAGACCGTGTCCGGCCAGTCGGGCGAGGAGCTCAAGCGCCGGCTGCGCACCGGCACCATCGTCACCACCGACGATCGCAACTGGGAACTGCGCTACAGTCGCTCCGCCCTGCGCTTTTCGCTCAGCCGCGCGGTCGGCATCGACATGGAGTCGGCCACCATCGCCGCGCAGGGTTATCGCTTCCGCGTTCCCTACGGCACCCTGCTGTGCGTCTCGGACAAGCCGCTCCACGGCGAGATCAAGCTGCCCGGCCAGGCCAACCGCTTCTACGAGCGCGCGATCGCCGAGCATATGAAGATCGGTATCGAGACCTGCGAGGAGCTGCGCCGCGAAGGCGCCAAGCTCCATAGCCGCAAGCTGCGCGCCTTCAACGAGCCGCCCTTCCGCTGACGTTCGGCTAAATCGGAAACCTCCGCCGCCCGAAGCGTTACGGGAACGCAATCAAACAGGGAGCGCGCAATGGCGGACGAGACCGAGACCCCGGAGACCAAGGCGGATACCAAGCCGGCCCCGCGCCGCCGCGCGCCGCGCAAGACCGCCGCTGCGGCCCCGTCCGAACCCAAGAAGACGACGCGCAGCCGCGCCAAGTCTGCGCCCAAGCCTGCGAGCACCGAGGCAGCCGCTTCCCCGACACCGCCCTCGCGCACGAAGCGCGCTGCCGCCCCGGCCAAGCCGCGCGCCTCCAAGCGCACCACGCCTGCGCCCAAGAAGCGCGCAGCGCCCAAGTCGACGATCGAGAAGGCGACCGACAAGGTCGGCGGCAAATGGGGTGCGGCCGCGGTGGTTGGCGGCCTCGCTGCGGCGGGTGCGGCGGCAGCGGCGCTGCTGTCGCTGCGCGGCTCCACCCCCGCCAAACCCGAGGCGCCCAAGGCTCCCGAGCCCCCCAAGCTCCTCGAACCCGCCACCAAGGCGCATCAGCCCGACGGCACCGATTCGTCGAAGTCGTTCGAGGCGGGGATCGCCGACGAGAACACGATTCCGGAGGCCTGAGCGGCTGCTTCTTTCGTCACCCCGGGCCTGACCGGGGGTCCCGCTGCCTTGTTCCGTCGAGAGAAGCGGGGCCCCGGATCAAGTCCGGGGCGACGAACCTGCTGCGGCTCCGCTCACTTCACCAGCGCGTAGTCGATCCACACGCTGACATTCTGCCGGATGTCCCCCGCCGATAACGGCGGGGGTGCTACTACCGGTGCCGGCGCGGCACTCATCATGCTGTCGCTGGTTACGTAAACTTCAGGGCCGGCTTGCCGTCCCCGTTCGCTGATCCGGATCACCCGCGCGATCCTCAGGCCCAGCCCGCTCGCATAGGCCTCCGCCTGCGCCTTCGCCTTGGCAAGCGCATCCGCCCGTGCCGCCGCCACCGCGTGTGTATCGTCAAGCAGCCCCAAGTCGGGCCCGTTCACCGAGTTGGCGCCCGCGCCGAACGCGGCGTCGATCACCTGAGAGGCGATCGCCAGCCGCGTCACCGTGACCGCCACGCTGTTGCGGGCCAGATAGCCGGTGATCCTAGTCTGGTCCTGTCGGTAGGTGCCCGGCTGCGGCGGTGCGAACTGCGGCTCCACGCTGATCTGCTGGGTGCGGATGTGCCGCGGCTCGACGCCCGCACCTCGCACCGCGGCTATCACTTTCGCCATCGCCTGCGCATTGGCGGCCGTCGCCTCGGCGGCACTCTGGCCGGTGGTGACCACGCCGGCGGAGACGAAGGCAGTGTCGGGCGCCACCGACACCTCCCCCTGCGCCTCTACCTCCAGCAGCGTCTCCCCCGGCTGAAGCTGCGCCGTCGCCGGCGACGCCGCCAGCGCCAGCGCGAAAGCGATCGTCCTCACCATCCCTGCGGCTTCCCCTTGTTCTGCTGGTCCAGCCACGCCTTCAGCGGCGCGAAATAGGCCAGCATCGCCTTGCCGCTCATCTCGCGGCTGCCGGTGAACGCCTGCAACGCCTCGGGCCAGGGCTTCGACTGGCCCATCGCCAGCATCGTGTTCAATTTCTCGCCGACCTGCTTGTCGCCATAGAAGGAGCAGCGATGCAGCGGCCCCGTCCAGCCCGCCTGCTTGCACGCCGCCTCGTAGAACTGGAACTGGAGCAGCCGGGCCAGGAAATAGCGGGTATAGGGCACGCCCGCCGCGACGTGATATTTGGCGGCCGGATCGAACTTGCTCTCGTCGCGCGGTGCCGGCGGCACGATCCCCTGATACTGGAGGCGAAGCTTGTCCCAGCCCGCCTGGAGCTGCCCGCTCGAGATCGCGCCCGAATAGACGCCCCAGCGATACTTGTCGATCAACAGGCCGAACGGCAGGAACGCCACCTTGTCCATCGCCTGGCGCAGCAGCAGGCCGATGTCCTTGTC
>NZ_JBELLZ010000149.1:0-5145 GCF_042096255.1 Sphingomonas sp.
CCTTTTTGCAGTTTTGTGGCAGCCAAAGACGGAATTGGCCGAAATGCGCGGGTTTCCAACCATTCGACAGCCGGATCGGGCCCTCTGCGGCCATGTGGATCGCCGAATCACCGGCGAATCACACGAGCCAGCAGGCCTCTCAGCTCCATCCACCGCTCAGGCGAAGATCTCGGCCAGCCGGCCGCCGGTCGGGCCGTCCTTCCAGTCGCGCAGTTCGACGTAGAGCGCCGCCTGGAGTGCGGTCCACACCGCGACGAAGACCGTCTGGAGAATCGCCGACAGGATGGTGGACAGCAGCGACGCCTCTTCGCGCGCCGCCACCGCGGTGACGCCGTTGACTGCCACGTCGGCGATCCCGAGCGCCGCCGCCGCGACCAGGTAGATGACGAGGACCAAAGCTGCGAGGCCGAAGATCCGCCAGCGCGCGCCCTTGGTCAGCGCGGCGCTGCGCCCGAATGCCGAAAAGATGCCGATCCGCTCCTCTATCAGCGCCGGCGCCGCGACCGACCAGGCGGTGGCGAGCATCAGCCCGGGCACCACCAGCAGGAGCGAGCCGGCCCACACCCCCAGCCAGAACAGGATGGAGATGCCCGCCACGGGCAGGAACAGGCGCAGGCCGGCAGCGACCAACTCGGCGCGCGACACGCTCCGCCCCTCGGTCAGTGCGATGCCGAGCTGGATCAGGACGGTTTCGGCGATCGCATAAAGCAGCAGCCACAGGATCGCGATGGCGGCACCCGCAATCAGCACCGGCGTGAGGTTCGGGGCTACTGCCATGCCGGCGAAGTTCACCGCGCCGGCGATCTCCAGCAGCATGTACGGCAGAGCGGAGAACAGAAAGCTGATCCCGAAGAAGCGCACCGGCGCCGCGCCGATCATGCCGAACGTACGGGCGAGCACGCTGCCCACCGTCATCTCAGGACCTGCTGCCACCATCACCCCCCTTGCTGCGACCCGGGCGCACGCTCGACCAAGCCGGGCGGCTTGTCCAGCGGCGACGTGGGCGGTTGCGTGCGCCGCAGCATCGAATAAGGTCGGCATCGAATCGGGGCGCGGAGGACGGGAACAGTGGGCGAGGCCGCTGGCGAGAAGGCGGCCGAGTTCCGGGCCGCGCATGATGCGCTGCTGCACGATGCGTCCGTGCAATTCCAGCTCTCCCGCCCCACCCCGCCCGCTAAGCCCCCAGCCTGGATGGATGCACTGGGCGACTGGCTGAAGGACGTGCTGCAACCGATCGGTCGGGCGCTCGCCTGGATCGGCAGCCTGTTCCCCGACGCGCCCTATGCGCGCATCCTGCTGTGGGGCGTGATCGCGATCGCCGGCGCGTTCATGCTGTGGATGGCGGTGCAGCGCATCCGCCACGGCGAATGGCGCTGGCCGGACCTGCGCCGCCGCAGGTTCCGCGCTCTGGCGCTCGGCGAGGACGACGACCAGTCCTTGTTCGAGGCGGCACCGGTGCGCGCCTGGCTGCGCGAGGCGGATGCGCTCGCCGCGGCGGGGCGCTTCGCGGAAGCGGCGCACCTTTTGCTGTTCCGATCGGTCGAGGACCTGGCGCGGCGCCGGCCCGGCAGCGTCCAGCCCGCGCTCACCGCGCGCGAGCTCGCCGCCGCCCCGGCCTTCCCCGCCCGCGCACGCACCTGCTTCGCTGCGATCGCCGCCGTGGTCGAGCGGAGTCTGTTCGGCGGGAGGCCGGTCGATGCCGACGACTGGCGCACCACCCGCGCCACCTATGAGGAGTTCGCACTACCCGGATCGTGGCGGGCATGAGCGATGTCGCGAGCGGCCGCTCGGCCGCTCCCTCCCCCGGCCTGCTCTCGCCGGTCACCGTGGCGATCCTGCTGGGCGTGGGCATGCTCAGCTTCGTCGCAATGCTGGTGCTGGGCGCCTATGCCCCCGACCTGGGCGGCGAGGGACGCGGCCGGCCGGGCGGGCACGCGCTGTCGCGCGCGGTGACCGGCTATAGCGGGATCGTCGCGCTGGCGAGGGCGACCGGGCGCAATCCGCGGATCGTGCGCAGCGACGTGCTGCTCGCCACCGAGGACCTGGTGGTCGCCACGCCGACGGCCGGTAGCGTTCCGGTCGACCCGGTGCTCGACCCGCGCGGCGCCACCCCGACGCTGCTGGTGCTGCCCAAATGGACGACCGGCCCGCACCGCCAGAAGCGCGGCTGGGTGACCGTCTACAGCCTGATCGACCACGACGAGCCCGAAGGCGTGCTCGCCCCCGCAACCACCTTCCGCGTGGTGCGCGGGCGCAGCGGCGGGCGGCCACTGCGCACGGTGGAGCCGCTGATGACCGGGGTGCGCTTCACCGCGCCGCGCCCGCTCCAGGCGATCCGGCCGGATACGGTGAAGCCGGGAGCCGCCTATGGCCGGCTCGAACCCCTGGTGGTGGACGACGCGGGCAACATCGTCGTCGGCCAGTTCACAGGCCTCCCGCTGTTCCTGCTTGCCGACCCTGACCTGCTCGACAATCGCGGCATGCACGATGCGGGCACCGCCGCCAGCGCGCTGGCGATGCTCGATTACATGAACTCCAACGAGGCCGAGGGCATCGCCTTCGACGTGACGCTCAACGGCCTCGGCCGCTCACCCAGCCCGCTCAAATTGCTGTTCGAGCCGCCGTTCCTGGCGGTGACGCTCGCCCTGGCGGTCGCGCTGCTGCTGGCGGTGCTGGGCACGGTGACGCGCTTCGGCAGCCCCCGCCCGCGCGCCCGCGCCATCGCTTTCGGCAAGACCGCGCTGGTCGACAACACCGCCGTGCTGGTCCGCAAGGCAGGCCGCGAGGCGCGGCTGGGCCCGCGCTACGCCGAGGTGGTGCGCGAGGCGGCGGTGCGCGCCTTCGGCGTGCCGGCCCGGCTGCACGGCAGCGCGCTGGACGATTATCTCGACCGGCTTGGGCGCGGCGCGCCCTTTACCCGGCTATCCCGCTCGGTGGCCGAGGCGGGCGACAAGGACGAACTCATGCGCGCCGCCGGCGCGCTACATGCATGGCTGAGGAGACGCGACGCGTGACGATCGAGGAAGTGGCCGCGCTGGCAGGCGAGATCCGCGCGGAAGTGGCGCGCGCGGTGGTCGGCCAGGACGCGACGGTGGAGACGATCCTGGTGGCGCTGCTGTCCGGCGGCCATGTGCTGCTGGAAGGACCGCCGGGCACCGCCAAGACACTGATCGCGCACAGTTTCGCGCGCGCTAGCGGGCTCGCCTTCGGGCGCATCCAGTTCACGCCGGACCTGATGCCCGGCGACATCATCGGCGCCAACCTGTTCAACTTCCAGACCAGCAGCTTCACGCTGACCCGCGGACCGATCTTCACCGACCTGCTGCTCGCCGACGAGATCAACCGCACCCCGCCCAAGACGCAGGCGGCGCTGCTGGAGGCGATGCAGGAGCGTACGGTGACCATCGACGGCGACAGCCTGCCGCTCGGCCCCCGCTTCACCGTAGTGGCGACGCAGAACCCGATCGAGCAGCAGGGCGTCTATCCGCTGCCCGAGGCGCAGCTGGACCGGTTCCTGTTCAAGCAGATCGTCGACTATCCCTCCGAGGCGGAGGAGCGGCGGATCATCGCCACGCATGGCGCACGCGATGGTGCAATGGAGCCCGAGACCTGGGGGGTCGAGCCGCGGGCCGACGCCGCGCGCATCGGCGCCGCGGTGGAGGCGGTCGCCGGGGTGCGGCTCGCCGAGGAGGTGGTGGCCTATGTCGCCGCGCTGATCCGGGCGACGCGCGACCATGCCGATCTCCAGAGCGGCGCCTCGCCGCGTGCCGGCGCGATGCTGGCCGGCGCCGCCCGCGCCCGCGCGGCGATGGACGGGCGCGACTTCGTGATCCCCGACGACGTCAAGGCGCTCGCTCCCGCCCTCCTGCGCCACCGCCTGATCCTGGCGCCCGCCGCCGAGATCGAGGGGCGCGCAATCGAGGATGTAGTGGCGGACATCATCGCCACGATCGAGGCGCCGCGTTGATCTATCCCACGCGCGCCTCGGCCCTGGCGGCGGCGGCGGGCGTGCCGCTGGCGCTGGTGGTCGCCGTCGTGCTGCCGGCGCGCTGGTATGCCGCGCTCGCCTGGTCGGCGGCGGTGCTGCTGCTGACGCTGGCCGACGCGCTGCTCGCCGCGCGGCGCGGCAGTGCGACCTTGCGCCTGCCCGCCTCCATGCCGGTCGGCGCGGAGGCGGACCTCCGGGTCGACATCCGCATCCAGGGGCCGGTGCGCACCGCGGAGGTGGCGATCGCCGCCGATCCTTTGCTCGCCACCGAGGATGACGGGCGCCGCTGGGTGTCGATCGAGAACGGCCGCGGCACCGCCTTGCTGCCGGTGACCAGCCTCAGGCGCGGCACCGCGCGGATCGGGGCGGTGTGGCTGCGCTGGCGCGGGCCGCTCGGGCTCGCCTGGCGCCAACGGATGAGCAAGGCCGAGGGCGGGCTGCCGATCCTGCCGGACCTGCGCCCCGTCCACCAACGCGGCGCCGCGCTGCTGCGCCGCTACGCGCTGGAAGGCCTGATCGCGCAGACCGAACGCGGCGAGGGCACCGAGTTCGACGCGTTGGTGGAGTATCGCGCGGGAATGGACCGGCGCGCGATCGACTGGAAGCAATCCGCCCGCCACATGAAGCTGCACGCCAAGCAATACCGGCCCGAGCGCAACAACCAGATCGTCTTCGCGATCGATTGCGGCCGTCAGATGAGCGAGCCGGTGGCGCAGGTGCCGCGGGTGGATCGCGCCGTCTCCGCGGCGCTGCTCGCCGGCTGGGTGGCGCTCAAGCTGGGCGACCGGGTGGCGCTGGAGGCGTTCGACGAGCGGCCGCGGCTGTCCACCGGCTTCGTCGGCGGATCGCGCGCCTTTGCCACGCTCCAGCATCGCGCCGCGGCGATCGACTACAGCCTGGCCGAGAGCAACTACACCTTCGCGCTCACCGATCTCGCCGCGCGGCTGACCCGCCGATCGGCGATCGTGCTGTTCACCGAGTTCACCGACGTGATCACCGCCGACTTCCTGGTCCGCGCCGCCGAGCAACTGGTCGCCAGCCACCTCATGCTGATCGTGGTGCTGCGCGACGAGGAGCTGGAGGCGGTGATCGACCGCGCGCCCGCCGAGCCGGCCGACATCACCCGCGCGGTCACCGCGGCGGGGCTGCTGCGCGAT
>NZ_JBELLZ010000150.1:0-5086 GCF_042096255.1 Sphingomonas sp.
GGCCTTCCCGCGCATGAACAACATCAGCTTCTGGCTGCTGGTGCCGTCGTTCCTGCTGCTGCTCGCCTCGCCGTTCTTCGGCGGCGCCGGTACGGGCTGGACGGTCTATGCGCCGCTGTCCACTTATGGGGAACCCGGGCCATCGGTCGACATGGCGATCCTGTCGCTGCACCTTTCGGGTGCGTCGTCGATCCTGGGCGCGATCAATTTCATCACCACCATTTTCAACATGCGCGCGCCGGGCATGACGCTGCACAAGATGCCGCTGTTCGCCTGGTCGGTGCTGGTCACCGCGTTCCTGCTGCTGCTGGCGCTGCCGGTGCTCGCCGCGGCGATCACGATGCTGCTGACCGATCGTAACTTCGGCACGACCTTCTTCGATCCGGCCGGCGGCGGCGATCCGGTGCTGTACCAGCATCTGTTCTGGTTCTTCGGTCACCCCGAAGTGTACATCATGATCCTGCCGGGCTTCGGCATCATCAGCCACATCATCGCGACGTTCAGCCGCAAGCCGGTGTTCGGCTATCTCGGCATGGCCTATGCGATGGTCGCGATCGGCGTGGTCGGCTTCGTGGTGTGGGCGCACCACATGTTCACCACCGGCCTGTCGGTGAACACGAAGATGTACTTCACCGCCGCGACGATGGTGATCGCGGTGCCGACCGGCATCAAGATCTTCTCCTGGATCGCGACGATGTGGGGCGGCTCGCTCACCTTCAAGACGCCGATGACCTGGGCGATCGGTTTCATCTTCATGTTCACGGTAGGCGGTGTGACCGGCGTCGTGCTCGCCAATGGCGGCATCGACGATTACATGCAGGACACCTATTACGTGGTGGCGCACTTCCACTATGTGCTGTCGCTGGGTGCGGTGTTCTCGCTGTTCGCGGGCTTCTACTACTGGTTCCCGAAAATGTCGGGGAAGATGTACAGCGAGCTGCTCGGCCAGCTGCACTTCTGGGTGTTCTTCGCGGGCGTGAACGTGCTGTTCTTCCCGATGCACTTCCTGGGCCTGCAGGGCATGCCGCGTCGCTACCCCGATTATCCGGACGCCTATGCGCATTGGAACGGCGTGGCGACGCTCGGCTATGAGATCATGGTGGCTGGCATGGCGATCTTCTTCGTCAACGTCATCTGGTCGCTGATCGCCGGCAAGAAGGCGCCCGACAATCCCTGGGGTGAAGGCGCGACCACGCTGGAATGGACGCTCTCATCGCCGCCGCCCTATCACCAGTTCGAAACGCTGCCGGTGATCGAGGACGACAAGCACCATTGATCACCTGAACAGGTGGAACCGAAAACGCCCCGCGAGGAAACTCGCGGGGCGTTTCTTTTGTGAGTGTAACGACAGGTCCGCTGCTTCCTTGGGCCAGGTCGCATGAGGGGCCAAGCGTCACAGCGGCGGCGGTGATACCGTCACGTCATGCGCGCTTGCCGCGCACGTCCCTCCGCGCGAACAACGAACGGCGGCAATCGCTACAGGCGAACGAACAGGGTCAGCGCGGCGACATGCGTCGTGTTGACCCGCCGCCCAGGCGCGTCGCGAGTCTGATTGAGATAGCCCGCCTCCAGCGTCGACGTGCCGGCAAGCGGAATCTCCAGCCCGACAAAGGTGCGCAGCTGATCGAAGCCTTCGATGCCGCCCCATTGCGCGCTCTTCAGGCCCACGAAGCCTTCCAGGGAGGCCAATGCCGCCACCCGCTTGGGGCCCGGCGCGAGCGGATATTCGAATCGCATCATCTGGCGCGCGCGGAGCGACATGCCGTCGCCGTCCGACCGCCAGCGCTCCTCGAGCCGGGTACGGGACTGGACCTCCAGCTTGCCGATCCTGCCGACGTTCCACGTCACCTGCTGGAACAACCGATCTTCCTGCAGGTCGGCACCGTTCTCGACAGGGTCGATCACACGCGCATATCCTTGATAGACGGTAACGTCCTTGGAAAGCTCGTAGCCGAGCGCGGGACGCAGCAGCAGCTGGGTCATCCGCGACACCCCCTCGTTTATACGCGGCTGCACCTCTGCGAAGAAAACCACCGGCCCCTCCACGCGCCCCATCACGGTGCCATTGAACCAGACGCCTTCGTCATGCACCGTCTGTGCGACGGCAGGGGCGGCAGCGATGATAGCGGGAAGCGCGAGCAGGAGGCGAAGGGATGTCATCGGCCGGCTCTAGGCGGCCGGCGGTCGAGCCGTCATGCGCTGCACGACGACAGCAACAAAATGTCAGGAGAGGTTAGGATGTCCGACTTTCGCATGATCGATACCGGGGGCGCTCGGATCCGCACGGCGGTGGAAGGGAGCGGGCCGCTCGTCCTCATGGTCCATGGCTTTCCCGAAAGCTGGTATTCGTGGCGCCACCAACTGGGTCGGGTGGCCGATGCCGGCTTCACCGCCGCTGCGATCGATGTGCGCGGCTATGGTGGCTCCAGCAAGCCCGATCGGGTTCAAGACTATGCAATGGAGCATCTCGTCGCCGACATCGCGGCGGTCGCCAGGACGCTGCAGCCCGACGGGCCGGCGATCTTGCTGGGCCATGACTGGGGCGCACCGCAGGTATGGAACGCGGCCTTGACGCTCCCGGACCGCTTTCGCGCGGTGGCCGCTTTGTCGGTCCCCTATGCCGGCGTTCCGCAGCGGCCGTTCACGGAGGTTTTTCGCCAGGCGTTCACGAACAAGGGCCGGTTTTTCTACCAGGAATGGTTTCAGGACGTCGGCCCGCCCGAAGCCGAGGCGGAGCGCGACGTGCGCGATTTCCTGCGGAAATTCTACTATGCCATCTCGGGGGACGCGCCCGAGGGAACATGGCCGAACAAGCCTGCCGGTGCGACCCTGCTGGACAAGATGATCGATCCGGATCCGTTCCCAGACTGGCTCACCGCCGCTGACCTCGATTATTATGTGGCGGAGTTCGAATCGTCGGGCTTCTTCGGCCCGATCAGCCGCTATCGTAACCATGAGCGCGACTTCGAATGGCTGCAGCCGTATCGTGATCGCCGGATCGAGCAGCCCGCGCTGTTCATCGGCGGCACCAAGGACCCCGCGACGACCTTATTCGGCGCGGTGACCGATCCGATCGCCCTGATGCGGCCGCATGTGCCCAACGTGGAGGGACATCTGCTGGAAGGCTGCGGCCATTGGACCCAGCAGGAGCGGACGGACGACGTGAACCGGCTGCTGCTGGCATGGCTGGCGGGCGTCTCAGGCTGATCCTTGCCTAGGGCGACGGCGCTGCGAGCCGGCAGTGCCGCGCCCGATCACTCGGGACTTGCCCATCGCCCGCGAAGACCGCAGGTTGCGGCCGGGGAAGCATCGGGGGGCACAACGCAGGATGCAGGCTGAAGACCGTCGCAGCGCATGATCCGCGCGCTGGATCGGGCGACCGCCGTTCGTCTCGGCCGTACGCTATCGGCCAACGCCTACGGGCAGGTGGTGACGATCGCGGTTCAGCTGGCGCTGGTGCCGCTGCTGCTCCATGCCTGGGGAACGCAGGTCTACGGCGCATGGCTTCTGCTGTCCGCCATCCCCTTCTATCTCACGTTCAGCGATTTCGGCTTCACCTTCGTTGCCAAGAACGCGATGGTCATGGCGGTCGCTGGCGGCCGGCGCGATGCCGCGCGCGCGATCTTCCAGAGCATCTTCGCCTTGTTGTGCGTCGCCGCCCCCGTGCTGATGGTGTCTAGCCTGGGCGCGACGTTCCTGCCCGCAGCCGTCCGCCTGCTCCCGGCAACGACGGTGGGATTGCCGGCCGCGCGCGTCACCCTTTTGCTCCTCATCGCCAACGTCCTGCTGTATCAGTTCTTTCTGCTCATCTGTGCCGGCATCCGCTCCGAAAACCGTCCGGCAAGCGAGGCCGTGTGGGCGGCATCGGCACGGCTGGCGGAAGGCGCGGCGGTCGCCCTGGCGGCGTTGGGCGGCGGCGGGATCATGGCGGCCGCGGGCGCCATGCTGTTCGCGCGGGTCCTGTTCCTGCTCGGCGGCTACGATTGGCTCCGGCGCCGGTCGGCGTGGCTGCGGCTGGGCCTAACACATGCGCGCCGGGCGACCCTTGTGCCGTTATGCGGCCCGGCGCTGGCCTATATGATGATGCCGCTGGCGCAGGCGCTGCTGCTGCAGGGAACGCTGCTGGTCGTCGGCGCAACGCTCGGCACGGCAGCCACGGTGGTGTTCGCCACGTCGCGCACCGTTGCGCGGCTCGGCACCGCAGGGATCAACATGATCAACAACAGCGTGGTCAGTGAATATGCCGCGCTGGAGGGCGCCGGAAACCGCTCGGCGAGCATGCACCTGTTCCGGGCGCAGGCGCGCACCACGGTGGTGCTGACCACAGGCTATGCGTTGGCGGTGCTTTCGATCGCACCCCTCGGCCTGCCGCTGCTGACTCATGGCACGGTGACGGTGGTGCAGCCATTCTTTGCCCTTCTCGTCGTGGCCGTGGTCGCCGAGATGCTGTGGTCGGCGCTGTTCACCCCCATGGCCGCGGTGAACCGCCACCGCGGGATCGTGCAGCTGTTCGTCCTGCTGGCGGCCGGCGCCGTCGCTGCCGCTTATCTCGCCGCCGTTCCGCTGGGGCTGAGCGGGATAGCAGGGGCGGTGGGCGCTGCTCATGCGGCGATGGTGGGCGTTTGCCTGGTTGCGTGGCGCCGCGATCGTGGCTGACCGACCCGCGCGCCACGTCGTGTTCATCGGGCTCTCCGCGGCAGGCCATGGCGGGATCCAGGGTTTCAACCGGCGTGTCATCGACGCGCTGTGCGCACTCGGCGTTCCGTCGCGCACGCTGATGCTTTCCGATCATGCCGGCGGCGATCGGCGACGGTTCGCCATGCAGGTTCTGGGGGCAGCGCGATCGGCCGACGTGCTGCTGATCGGGCACATCAATCTGCTGCCATTCGCCTTGCTGCATCGGCTGCTGCGGCCAGGCGGGCGGGTGATCCTGTTCGCCCACGGAATCGAAGTGTGGGGGGACGCAGGCTTTCGCGCGGTGCGACGTTGGGAGCCCGTGCTGCTGCGCACCGCGATCGATACCGTGGCGGTCGTCAGCGACTATTCCCGCGCGCGCATGGCACAGGCGTTCGGTCTGCCGCCGCCC
>NZ_JBELLZ010000151.1:0-5081 GCF_042096255.1 Sphingomonas sp.
TTCCGCTTATGTCCGAGAAATCGTTGTCTGGCGAACAAACCTTGAGGTGACGCCTGGTAGCCGCAACAGGGTCGCTGCTTGTCGCATCAACCAAGCCCTGGCCCCAACCATCCCGGCCAACGACCGGTAAGGCAGGGTATACGGGGCTGGACACACCAAGCATATCCATTATGCTGGATATATGGAAAACGAGGATGCCATCTCGGCGCTGGGTGCTCTTGCACAAGGAACGCGCCTTGACACGTTCCGCCTCTTGGTACGGCACGAACCGGATGGTTTGGCTGCCGGCGATATCGCGCGTCAGCTCGACGTGCCGCAGAACACCCTGTCGGCGCACCTCGGCATCCTCGCCCGCGCTGGCCTGGTCCGCTCCGCACGGCATAGCCGCTCGATCATCTACCGTGTCGATCTGGACGGCCTGCGCGCGCTGACGCTGTTCCTCGTCAAGGACTGCTGCGCCGGCAATGCGGAGCTGTGCGCGCCGCTCGTCGCCGAACTCACCCCCTGCTGCTGAAAGGACGCCCTGTGGCCGTCGATGTCGTCGTCTATCACAACCCCGAGTGCGGCACGTCGCGCAACACGCTCGGCCTTATTCGCAACGCCGGCATCGAGCCGCACGTGGTCGAGTATCTGAAAACCCCTCCAGCCCGCGCGTTGCTGGTCGAGCTGATCGATCGCGCCTGCATGACACCCCGCGAACTGCTGCGCGAGAAGGGGACGCCCTATGCGGAGTTGGGCTTGGGCGACACGTCGCTATCCGACGACGCGCTGGTGGACGCGATGATGGCGCATCCGATCCTCATCAACCGGCCGCTGGTCGTATCGCCGCTCGGCGTGAAGCTCTGCCGGCCCTCCGAAGCCGTGCTCGACCTGCTGCCGACCAATCAGCTCGGAGCGTTCGCAAAGGAAGACGGCGAGCAAGTGGTGGACGCATCGGGCCAGCGCGTCGCCTGATGCTCCTTGCTGTCCTGATCTTCGTTGCGACGATCGCGCTCGTCATCTGGCAACCCAAAGGCCTCGGGATCGGGTGGAGCGCGATGGGCGGGGCCGTCGTGGCGCTGCTTGCAGGCGTCGTCACGCTGTCCGACGTGCCGGTGGTGTGGGGCATCGTCTGGAACGCAACAGCCGCGTTCGTCGCGATCATCGTTATCAGCCTACTCCTCGATGAAACCGGATTCTTCGAATGGGCGGCGCTCCATGTCGCGCGCTGGGGGAGGGGGCATGGTCGCCGGCTGTTCGTTCTGATCGTGCTGCTCGGTGCGGCGGTGTCCGCGCTGTTCGCCAACGACGGCGCGGCGCTGATCCTGACGCCGATCGTCATCGCCATGCTGCGGGCGCTGGGCTTCAACGACAAGGCGACGCTGGCGTTCGTCATGGCGGCGGGGTTCATCGCCGACACCGCCAGCCTACCGCTGGTCGTGTCGAACCTCGTCAACATCGTGTCGGCCGACTTCTTCCGGATCGGGTTCGGCGACTATGCGTCCGTGATGGTGCCGGTCGACCTGGTGTCGATCGCAGCGACGCTTGGCGCGCTGCTGCTGTTCTTCCGGCGCGACATACCGGCGGATTATGACGTAGGCGCGCTGCGCGCGCCGCGTGACGCGATCCGCGATGCCGCGACATTCCGCGCGGGCTGGATCGTTCTTGCACTGCTGCTCGCCGGCTTCTTCCTGCTCGAACCGCTCGGCGTCCCTGTCAGCGCCGTCGCCGCTGCCGGCGCGATCCTGCTGCTGGTGATCGCGGGGCGAGGCCATGTGATCCCAACGGCCAAGGTGCTGCGCGGCGCACCCTGGCAGGTCGTGATCTTCTCGCTCGGCATGTACCTGGTCGTCTATGGCCTGCGAAACGCCGGCCTGACCGACCATCTGGCAGCACTGCTGGATCGCACCGCGCAAGGCGGCGTGTGGGGCGCGGCGCTAGGAACGGGCGTCATCGCAGCGGTCCTGTCGTCGGTTATGAACAATATGCCGACGGTGCTGGTGGGCGCGCTCTCGATCGACGCCACGCACGCGAGCGGCGCGATCAAGGAAGCGATGATCTACGCCAATGTGATCGGCTGCGATCTCGGCCCCAAGCTGACGCCGATCGGCTCACTCGCGACGCTGCTCTGGCTCCATGTCCTCGGGCAAAAGGGCGTGCGGATCGGATGGGGCTATTACTTCCGTGTCGGCGTCACGCTCACCGTACCGGTGCTGCTCATCACGCTCGCGGCGCTTGCAATCAGGATTAGCATCGCATGACCAGAACGGTCGCCACGTTGCTCGAACCTGCCGGTCTGGCTGGCTTGGCACAATTGCTCGATGCCGCGGACCTGCCGAGTGCCGATATCGCCGATCCCGGCCGCCTGATCATCCGGATTGAGGCCGATAGCCTCGTCGGTTTCGGTGGGCTCGAGGGAGAAGGGTCCGACCGCTTGCTCCGCTCGATCGTCGTCGTCCCCGATCGACGTCGACATGGCCTCGGGCGGGTGTTGGTCGCCGCCCTCGAACGACAGGCGCACGACCTCGGGGTGGAGCGCCTGCACCTCCTGACGACCACGGCCGCACCATTCTTCCGGGCGCTCGGCTATGCCGATGCCGATCGCGGCGCTGCTCCCTCGGCCATCGCCGCATCGCGCGAATTCACCGCACTGTGCCCCGCGTCGGCCGCCTACCTCGTGAAAGCCCTCTGATGCCGCTCCGCACGCTCGCCGATCCCAATATCATGCCGGCGCTCGATCCGGCCTATGCCATCCAGCGACCCGCCGTGAGGCTCGGCCCGCTCGATCCCGCGCCGCGTATCCTTCTGCTCTACGGTTCGCTGCGCGAACGGTCCTTCTCCCGGCTGTGCGTTGAGGAAGCGGCACGCCTGCTCCGGTTCTTCGGCTGCGAGACGCGCATCTTTGATCCATCGACCCTGCCGCTGCCTGACCAACATGCTGGCGACGACCATCCGGCCGTCCACGAGCTGCGCGAGCTGTCCTTATGGTCGGAAGGGCAGGTGTGGTGCAGCCCGGAGCGGCATGGCCAGATCACGAGCATTATGAAGCTTCAAATCGATCATCTGCCGCTTTCTATGGGCGGGATGCGTCCGACACAGGGGCGCACGCTGGCGGTCATGCAGGTGTCGGCCGGATCGCAATCGTTCAACAGCGTCAACACGCTGCGCGTGCTGGGTCGCTGGATGCGAATGATCACGATCCCGAACCAATCGAGCGTTGCCAAGGCGTTCAACGAGTTTGATGACGCGGGGCGCATGAAGGCGTCCAGCTACTATGACCGGATCGTGGATATGATGGAGGAACTGGTGCGGTTCACGGTGCTGCTGCGCCCGCACGCGGTTCAGCTTGTTGATCGCTACTCAGAGCGGAAAGCGGCGGGCGTGCCAATCGACCGCGCGACCGATCTGTCGAGCATAGCGATTGCGGCCAAACCGCGTGGCCGGCACGCCGTCAAGGCAGGCGGCTGATGCGACGTTTGCCGAAGCGAGCCACGCTAATGTGGTCCCGCCGGCTAATCCGGCTTGTGCTCTGCGCTTTGAGAAACCTACGGGTTTCAACCTGCGTGGCCGGCCTCCCCAGGCGTCAGCTGGATCGTCGAGCGCTACCTGTCTTGCGCTGACGCGATTATCGCTTCAGGTCGCTACAGCGACAGATGAAGGGGAGCGTGCTTGACGATGAACACCAAGGATCTGGCCAAGGACGTTGCCGCCAAGCGGGGCGTCACCGAGAAGCAGGCCCTCGAGGTCATGGCTGGGCTCCTCGAGGGTATCGCGGAGGCGGCCGCCAAGGGTGAGGAGATATCGCTTCCCGGCTTCGGCAAATTCAAGGTGAAGGACACGCCCGAGCGCTCCGGGCGCAATCCGTCGACCGGCGAGGCGATCACGATCGCGGCGTCGAAGAAAATCACATTCACGCCGGCCAAGGCGCTTAAGGACCGACTGTAGGCTCGACAGCACCGGCCGGCGTCGCCCGGCCACGTGTTGGATGTTCACGAATTATTCGCTATCTAAGGCGTTGGAGAATGACAGGCGCGTGAACACTGCCAAATCTATGCGGCTGGCCCGGCAGGTGAAGGGGAGGTTCGGCACGTGGGCGGCCGTGCGTCAGGCCTCGCGCGTCGAGAACGGCGTATATGTGGTCGATCCAAGCGCTGGCGGTGACCGCGACAGCAAGGATGTAGCGGTTCCCGCCACGGCGTAACGGCCGTGACGTTCAGCTACTCGCTGTTCCTCGCACTGCTGCTGCTTTTCCTGGGGCTCTGCTTCTGGGCAGGGTGGCGCGTCGGCGAGCGCACCGATTTCCTCAGCCCAACCCCGGACCGGCCGAACTCTACGGTGACGCTGTTCATCGTGGTGTTCGGCACCATCGCAGGGCACCTTCTGGGAACCGGCTTCTTCGCCGCCCAGGCGGCATGGTGCCGGGCGACAAGCGTCTGTTTCGACCCCGGCTTCGATCCAAATATCTATCGCGCGCTCGCCCGCGGCGGCGCTGGGGCACGCGATGCGTCCGACCTCGCGCTGGAAATGTGGCTTTTCGCGATGCTCCTCATCGGAGCCGCGACGGGCTCGATCGCGCACTGGTTGGTGCAGCGGGAAGCAGTTAGCGGGAAGACCGACGCGATCGCGTTCGGCTGGCTCAACCCGGCCGTCCAAGCGGTCAAGAAGGGAGACTCGTTTGTCGTCGCCTATGTGCTGACAAAGACGAGCCACGAGTGCTTCACGATCGCATACGAGGGCACCGTCCAGCAGCTCGCGCTGGACGAGGAACAATCGATCAGGTTCGTCGTCCTGAACGACGTCGACCGATTCCTCGTCAAGATATCTGAGAACGGCCTCGAGCGTGTGGACGCGCCGTCGACGCCGATCACGCAGCTTCAGATCACCGCGGTCGAGATCGCCAACGTCGCGCTTGAGGTAGTACGGGCGCCAGACATGGATGTTGCGGCAATCGAGGCTGAAGACGCGGGTTCATAACGCGGCGTTCGAGATCGTCAGACGTCCGTCAGACCTGTCTCCATCCATAAAGTCTAAATCCAAAAAGCTCTGCATTTAACATAATCTATCTTATCGGACTGCGAGCGTAACGGCTCAGCGGCGCCTCA
>NZ_JBELLZ010000152.1:0-4957 GCF_042096255.1 Sphingomonas sp.
CGTCAAGGGCCTCACCCGACTGATGGAGGAAGTCCCCGCGCGCGAACGCGGCACCTATGCAGCGCTCGGCCACCCCGCGGTGATCCGCCACCTTCAGCGCATCGGTGTCACCGCGATCGAGCTGCTGCCGATCCACGCCTTCACCCAGGACCGCTTCCTCCAGGAGAAGGGCCTGCGCAACTATTGGGGCTATAACACCCTAGGGTTCTTCGCGCCCGAACAGGCCTATATGGCCGGCGACCACCAGGATGAGCTGCGCCGCGCCGTCCACCGCCTGCACAAGGCCGGGATCGAGGTGATCCTCGATGTGGTGTATAACCACACCTGCGAGGGATCGGAGAAGGGCCCCACCCTCTCCTGGCGCGGGCTGGACAATGCCAGCTACTATCGCCTCGTCCCCGATCAGCCGCGCTACACGATCAACGAGACGGGCACCGGCAACACGCTGAACATGACCAAGGCGCGGGTGATCCAGATGGTCGCCGATTCGCTGCGCTATTGGGCGACCAGCTTCGGGGTGGACGGCTTCCGCTTCGATCTCGGCCTCACCCTCGGGCGCGAGGATTACGGCTTCGATCCGGGCGCCGCCTTCTTCGACGTGCTGCGACAGGACCCGGTGCTCGGCCGGCTGAAACTGATCACCGAGCCCTGGGATGTCGGCCCCGGCGGCTATCAGCTCGGCAACTTCCCGCCCGGCTTCGCCGAGTGGAACGACAAATATCGCGATACCGTGCGCCAGTATTGGGCGGGAGCGCCCGGCCAGCGCGGCGATCTCGCCGCGCGGCTGTCGGGCTCGGGCGACCTGTTCGACCGGCGCGCGCGGCGGCCGTGGGCGAGCGTCAACTTTCTCGCCGCGCACGACGGCTTCACCCTCGCCGACACGGTGACCTACGAGCAGCGCCACAATGAGGCGAACGGCGAAGACAATCGCGACGGCCACGACAACAATCATTCGCGCAACTGGGGCGTGGAAGGCCCGACCGACGATCCGCTGGTCAATGACGCCCGCACGCGTGTGATGCGATCGATGATGACCACCCTGCTCGCCTCGCTCGGTACGCCGATGCTGGTGGCGGGCGACGAGTTCGGGCGGACGCAGCAGGGCAACAACAATGCCTATTGCCAGGACAATGAGATCAGCTGGCTCGACTGGCAGGCCGCCGCGACGCCGGAGGGGCAGCAGCTGATCGACTTCACCGCGCGCCTCACCGCGCTGCGCCGCCGCTACCCCGTGCTCCATGCACCGACGTTCCTGTACGGGCAGGATTCGCCCGGCCACGGCGTCAACGACATCGAATGGTGGGACGAGCGCGGCCAGGCGCTCAGCCCCGATGACTGGCAGAACCCGGAAGGCCGCGCGCTGCTGATGCGCCGCGCGCTACGTACCGAAGCGGGCGAGGTCGAGACCGTGTCGCTGCTGCTCAACGCCAGCGCGGACCCGATCACCTTCCAGCTGCCGCCCCCCGGCGACCGCCGCCGCGTGCTGATCGACAGCGCCCGGCCCGAGCAGGCGGAGGTGGAGATCGGCAACGACTATGAGGTCGCGCCCCAATCGGCGGTGCTGCTGACGTGGACGAGCGCATGGGAATGAGCTGGGGGCCGGAGGTCAGGCCGGAGGGCACGCGCTTCACCCTGTGGGCGCCAGATGCGGAAATGGTGGCGGTGGAAACCGAAGCGGGCGCCACCGCCATGACCCGCGACGCCGAAGGCTGGCATTCCGCCACCCTCCGCACCGGCCCCGGCGCGCGTTACCGTTTCCGTATCGGCGACACCGCGGTGCCCGATCCCGCCGCGCACGCGCAGTCAATCGGCGTCCACGGCTGGAGCGTCGTCGTCGATCACCGCCACGACTGGCAGACCGAATGGCACGGCCGCCCGTGGCACGAGACCGTGCTGCTCGAACTCCACCCCGGCCTGCTCGACGGTTTCGCGGGCATCCGGCGCCTGCTCCCCGAGATCGCTGCCACCGGGATCACCGCGATCGAGCTGATGCCGATCGGCGCGTTCGGCGGCACCCGCGGCTGGGGCTATGACGGCGTGCTGCCCTATGCGGTCCAGGAGGATTACGGCTCCCCCGCCGAGCTCAAGGCGCTGATCGATGCCGCGCATGCGCACGGCCTCTCCGTCTTCCTCGACGTGGTGTACAACCACTTCGGACCCGACGGGAACTACCTGGGCCTCTACGCCAGCGGCTTCTTCGACGAGAGCAAGCACACGCCCTGGGGCGGCGCGGTGGCGGTCGATCGCGAGCCGGTCGCCCGCTTCTTCATCGACAATGCACTGATGTGGCTGCGCGACTATCGGATCGACGGCCTGCGCCTCGATGCGGTCCATGCCATCGAGAACCCCGCCTTTCTCGATCGCCTCGCCGCCGAGGTTCGCGCCGCGCTCCCCGACCGCCACGTCCACCTCGTCCTCGAAAACGAAAGCAACGACGCCGCCCGCCTGCGCGACGGCGCCTTCGATGCGCAGTGGAACGACGACTTCCACAACGTCCTCCACGTGCTGCTCACCGGCGAGCACCACGCTTACTACCGCGACTTCGCCGAGCGTCCCGCAGAACGCCTCGCCCGCTGTCTGGCGGAGGGCTTCATCTACCAGGGCGAGGGCTCGCCCAACCACGACGGCAGGCCACGCGGTTCGCCGAGCGCGCATCTGGAGCCGACCCGCTTCGTCGCCTTCCTCCAGAACCACGACCAGATCGGCAACCGCGCGCTCGGCGAGCGGCTGACCGTCCTCGCCGATCCTGCAAAGCTCCGCGCCGCCACCGCGCTGCTGCTGCTCTGCCCGCAGATCCCGTTGCTGTTCATGGGCGACACCGAGGGCAGCGAGACGCCGTTCCTGTTCTTCACCGACTTCCACGACGACCTAGCCGATGCGGTACGCGACGGGCGCCGCCGCGAGTTCGCCAAGTTCCCCGCGTTCGCCGACAACAGTGCGCGCGCGGCGATCCCGGACCCCAACGCCCGCGCCACCTTCGAGGCCTCGCGCCCGCAGCCCGGCCCCGATGCCGCAGCGTGGCGCGCACTCTACCGCGACCTGCTCGCACTTCGCAGCGGCCGCATCGTCCCGCCCCTCCCCGGCACCCGCGCGATCGGTGCGGAGGCGACCGGCCCCGCCGCAGTGACCGCGCGCTGGCGGCTCGGCGACGGATCAACGCTGGGCATCGCGCTGGACCTCGGCGACGCCCCCGCGCTGCCCGCGGTCGCCGATCCGCTGTTCACCGAGGGCGACCGCTTCGTCGCCTGGATCGAGCGATGACCATCCACGCTCGCGCCGCCGCCGCCGGGCTCCAGCGCGACTGGGAGGACGCCAGCAGCCGCCCGCAGCGGGTGGACGATGCGGTGCTGGAGGCGATCCTCGCCCGCCTTGACACCAGCGCGCCCGAGCAGCCGTTTCTTTCGGGCGAGGCGGGCCAGCCGGTCGATTTTTCTGCGCTCCTCACCCTCAACGGGACGGACGAAACTGGTGAGTTGATCCTCGAAGACGGCACCTCCCTCCCCATACCGCTCGACCGTCCCCTCATCATCGACGCGATCGGCTACCACCAGCTCCACCACGCCGGCCGCACCTCTACCCTCGCCATCGCGCCGCCGCGCTGCCCGCACCCGACCGGCCGTAGCTGGGGAGCCGCCGTCCAAATCCCCTCACTTCGCAGCCCGGACAACACCGCCTATGGGGATCTCGCTACCCTCGCCCGCTCCGCCGCCGCGCTCGGCCGTGCCGGGGCGCAGGCGCTGGCGATCAGCCCCACGCACGCGCTATTCCCCGGTGATCCCACGCGGTTCAGCCCCTATTCGCCCTCGACGCGGCTGTTCCACAACGTCCTGCTCGCCGATCCTGCGCTGATCGGCGCGCCGCCCACCTCCGCTGCCGCACCCGACCTGATCGACTGGCCGGAAGCCGCCCGCGAACGGCTCCTTCACCTCCGTACCGCCTTCGACCGGGCCCCGGAAACGGTCCGCACCACCGTCGCCGCCTTCCGCGCCGAGTGTGGCGAGGCGCTGGAGCGGCACGCCCGCTTCGACGCGCTCCACGCCAACACCGGCATCGGCAACTGGCGCGACTGGCCGGCAGAGTACCGCGATCCTGCCGGCGACGCGGTCCACCGTTTCGCCGCCGCTCACGCGGAAGACGTCGCCTTTTACGCCTTCCTCCAATGGCTCACCGACCTAAGCCTCGCCGAGGCACAGCGTAGCGCCCGCCAGCACATGAACATCGGCCTGATCGCCGACCTGGCCGTCGGCATGTGCCCGGGCGGCAGCCACGGCTGGAGCCGCCGCGACGAGCTGCTGACCGGCCTCACCATCGGTGCCCCGCCCGATCCGCTCGGCCCGGACGGGCAGAGCTGGGGCATCACCGCGCTCGATCCGTTCGCACTCGCGCGCACCGGCTTCCGCGGCTTCATCGAGACGATCCGCGCCGCGCTCGCCCATGCCGGCGGCATCCGCATCGACCATGCGCTGGGGCTCGATCGCCTGTGGGTAATCCCGGAGGGCGCGTCCGCCAGCGACGGCGCTTATCTCACCATGCCCGGTCCGCACCTCAAGCGGATCGTCGCGATCGAGGCACATCGCGCGAACGCCATCGTGATCGCCGAAGACCTCGGCACCGTGCCGCCGGGCTTTCGCGACGATCTCGCCGCGCGCGGCATGCTGGGCATGCGCGTGCTGCCGTTCGAGCGCGATCGGACGGGCGCGTTCACCCGGCCAGCCGGCTGGGACGCGGAGGCGGTGGCGATGACCGGCACGCACGACACGCCGACGCTCGCCGGCTGGTGGACCGGCCGCGACATCGCCTGGCGACGCAGCTTCGCGTCTGTCTCCGACGATGCCGACGACATCCGCGCCGACGAGCGCAAGTCGTTGTGGGCGGCGGTCGGCGGCCCCGGCGATCCGCCCGCCGATCCACCGCTCGACCCGATCCTCGATGCCGTCGCCGACGCCCCCGCCCCGCT
>NZ_JBELLZ010000153.1:0-4984 GCF_042096255.1 Sphingomonas sp.
TGCGCATGATCTGATATTCCTTGTCGGTCAGCGTCAGCGCCGGCGCGACGGTGATGGAGTCGCCGGTGTGGACCCCCATCGGATCGACATTCTCGATCGAGCAGATGATGATGGCATTGTCGGCGCGATCGCGCACCACCTCCATCTCATATTCCTTCCAGCCGAGCAGCGATTCCTCGATCAGCACCTCTGTGGTCGGGCTGGCATCGAGTCCCTTACGGACGATCTCCAGGAACTCCTCGCGATTGTAGGCGACGCCGCCGCCGGTGCCGCCCAAGGTGAAGCTGGGGCGGATGATCGCGGGCAGGCCCACTTTCTCCAGCCCGTCCAGCGCCTCCGCCTCGGTGTGCGCGATGTGGCTTCGTGCCGACTCGAGCCCGATCTTGTCCATCGCCTGGCGGAACTTGAGCCGGTCCTCCGCCTTGTCGATCGCCTCGGCATCCGCGCCGATCATGGTGACGCCGTACTTTTCCAGCGTGCCGTCGCGGAACAGCGCCAGCGCGGTATTGAGCGCGGTCTGCCCGCCCATTGTCGGCAGCACAGCATCGGGACGTTCCGCCTCGATGATTTTGGCGACCACCTCGGGCGTAATCGGCTCCACATAGGTCGCATCGGCCAGCTCGGGATCGGTCATGATCGTCGCCGGATTCGAATTGACCAGGACGATGCGATAGCCCTCCTCCTTGAGCGCCTTGATCGCCTGCGTGCCCGAATAATCGAACTCGCACGCCTGGCCGATCACGATCGGCCCGGCGCCGATGATGAGGATGGAGGAGATGTCGGTGCGTTTGGGCATGATGGTTCCCAATGAAATGTCTGTCTTACTGATCGGAGACTAATGCTCGGCGCTACGCGTGCCGCTCGCATGGTTGCCGATTCAATCTGGGTAAGTTTTTGTTGCTGGGCATCTTTCGAAACTGGGCTTCGTAGTTACCGCGGCGCCGACCTGAACCTTTTCGGGCGCCAATGCTAAACCTTCCCGACATCAGGAGATGGCCATGCCGAATGTATCGCGCGCGCGCACCGAGCGCCGCCCACAGGACGATGTGCTCGACTTCGATATCACCCAGGGTGCAGTCAGCACGAACCTGGGCACCGGCCAGGACCGCGTGCGCGTCAGCGGTGACGGCTTCAGCCAGGTGCGCCTGACCTTCACCAGCGCCGAGGTCGGCAACCGCTCGGCACGCGATAGCGAAACGATGGCGAATCAGGACGGCGGGCTGGCGGTTCGCGCGCAGATCGAGAGCGCGGACGGATCGCTCACCGGGCCGGTCAGCCGGTTCGACGATGAAGGGATCACCTTTGTCGCAACGGGCGACTTTACCTTCGACGTGCGCGACCTCGTGAGCGGCGTCGGACGCGGCGACCACTTTACTCTGGTCCAGCTCGGCACGCAGGGTGCGAACCGGTACGCCGGCACAGCGGCTGCGGCCTATATCAACGCTGGAATGGGCGATGACCTGGTCAATGGCGGCGGCGGTGACGACGTCCTGGTCGGCGGCGCAGGTGCGGACGTGCTTCGTGGCGGGGCCGGCAATGACGGCTTCATCGGCGGCGCGGACGACGATCGTATCTTCGGCGGCCGCGGCGACGACACCGTGAGCGTCGACGTGGCAACCGCAGGCGCGGACCGGGTGAATCTGGGCCAGGGCATGGACATCGTGACCGTGACCAACACCGGGCTGGTCCAGGAAGTTCGCCTGACCTTCACCAGCGCCGAGGTGGGCAATGGCAGCAGCCGTGATGCCGGCACCATGGCCAACCAGGACGGCGGCCTGGCCGTGCGCATGCAGTCCGAAGGCATCCTGGACGTGCTGACCGGACCGGTCGGCCGCTATGATGACGAAGGCATCACCTTTGTCGCCTCGGGCGGCGTCCAGTTCGACGTCCGCGACTTGGTGAGCGGCACCCAGCGCGGCAACATGTTCGACATCGTCTCGCTGGGCACCAGCGGGAACGACACCGTCGATGGAGCCAACCAGCCGCGAGACTATTACGTCAACGGCGGCGCCGGCAACGACGCCATCAACACCGGCTCCGACGCGGACTTCCTGGTCGGCGGCGTAGGCGATGACGTGCTGAGCGGCGCGCGGGGCGACGACCAACTGCTCGGCGGCACCGGTGCCGACACCTTCGTGATCGGCAAGCACGCGGGTGACGACTCGATCCTCGACTTCGTCTCCGGCACCGACACGATCGACCTGACGCGCCTGAACGTGAACTTCCGCGACCTGACGATCGAGCAGACCGGCGGCAATACCACGATCGGCGTGGACGTGTTCGGCGACGATGCGGCGGAGATCACCATCACGCTCACCGGCGTCGAGCAGGTGGTCGCGGGCGACTTCGCCTTCTGACCGGCACCGCCCGCGGGGTGCGATCCCGCGGGCGACCGGAAGGGTCGAGCCGGACGGGGTCAACGCCGCAGAGATCCCACGAACCGCTGGAACAGGTACAGGCTGTCCTGCGGCCCCGGGCTCGCCTCTGGATGATATTGAACGCTGAAGACCGGACGGTCGGCCAGCTCTAGACCCGCGTTGGAGCCGTCGAACAGCGAGACGTGCGTCTCGCGCGCATTGGCCGGCAGCGACTCGCGCTCCACCGCGAAGCCGTGGTTCATGCTGGTGATCTCGACCGCGCCATCGCTTAGCCGCTTCACAGGATGATTGGCACCGCGATGCCCCTGGAACATCTTGGTCGTGCGCCCGCCGATCGCGAGGCCGAGCAGCTGGTGCCCCAGGCAAATGCCGAACAGCGGCCTGTCCGTGCCGAGCAGCTGCTGGATGACCGGCACCGCATAAACGCCGGTGGCGGCGGGATCGCCGGGGCCGTTGGAGAGGAAGATGCCGTCCGGCTCCAGCGCCATGATCTCGTCGAACGTCGCCTCCGCCGGCACTACGCTGACCTTCGCCCCCGCTTTCACAAGGTTGCGGAAGATATTGAACTTGCTGCCATAGTCGACTGCGACGACATGCGGTCGTTCGCCGGCTTCCACAGCCTCATAGCCGAAGCCCAGCCGCCACACGCCGCCTTCCCAACTGCTGTGGGTCTCGCGCGTCACCGTCTTGGCGAGATCCATGCCCTCCAGTCCCGGCCAGCCTTTCGCCATGGCAAGCAGCACGTCGAGGTCGAACTCCCCCGCTGCAGAATGCGCGATCACGCCATTGGGCGCGCCGCCCGTGCGGACGCGGCGGGTGAGCGCGCGGGTGTCGATGCCGGCGAGGCCGATGCGCGCATGGTGATGCATCCAGCCGTCCAGATTCTCCATGGCGCGGAAGTTGGACGGTGCGGTCGGGTCCTCGCGCACGATCATGCCCAGCGCATGAGGCGCGTCCGCCTCGACATCGTCGGGATTGACGCCGACATTGCCGATGTGCGGGAAGGTGAAGGTGATGATCTGCCCCGCGAAGGACGGATCGGTCATGATCTCCTGATAGCCGGTCATCGCGGTGTGGAAGCACACCTCGCCCACCGCCTCGCCTTCCGCCCCGAATCCGCGGCCCCAGGCGACCTCGCCACTGGCGAGAACGAGCACGCCGGTGGCCCCGGCGGGTTTGGGCGCGTGAAATGGCGTGGCGTCGGCCATGGTCGGCGGGCACTCCTCAAGGATCGGCGATGTCGCTAAGCCCCGCCCGCTAGGCTTCCACATCGGAGCGGTCAATGCTTCTAATCTCCCCCAAACGGCTCTAGATAGCGCCGATCAGGAGCAACTATCTGAAATGATACGAGACGATATCAAGGCCGCACAGATTGCGGCGATGAAGGCGGGCGACAAGGACGCGCGCGCCGCGATCGGGCTGATTCAGGCCGCGATCAAGAACCGCGACATCGAGGTGCGCACCGGCGGCGCGCCCGCCGACGACGATACCCTGGTGGTCGAGGTCCTCCAGAAGATGGTCAAGCAGCGCCGCGAATCGGTGGCCATGTACCGCCAGGGCGGGCGCGAGGAGCTGGCAGCCGCCGAGGAAGGCGAGATCGCGGTGATCGAGCGCTTCCTGCCGCAGCAGATGGGCGAGGACGAGACCCGCACCGCGATCGAGGCGATCAAGGCCGAACTGGGCGCGACCGGCATGAAGGACATGGGCCGGGTGATGGCCGAGCTGAAGGCGCGCCACGCCGCCAGCCTGGACATGAGCAAGGCCAGCGGCCTGGTGAAGGCGGCCCTCTCTTGAACCCGGGGTTCACGGGCGAGACGGTGCCCGTACAGTTCGAGGGCGTCACCTTCCAGGTCGACGCCTCGGCGCCCGAGCGACCGGCATGGTTCGTGCTGGGCGTGCGCAAGTCCGGCAGCTCGATGTTCAACCGCGCGGTCAAGCTGCTCGCCAAGTTCAACGCGGTGAACTGGGTCGACATCGCCGGCGACCTGTTCGAGAACAACGTGCCCGCGCCGCGCTGGTCGCCGCTCACTCCGCCCGAGGGGCTGATCGTCGGCGGCAATTGCTATGGCGGCTTCCGCGACCTGCCTGGCGGGCTTACCCGCGACGCCGTGTTCCAGGCCGCGCGCAAGGTGCTTCTGGTGCGCGATCCGCGCGATGCGATCGTGAGCGAATATTTCTCCACTCGCGGCACCCATTCGCTGCCCAAGTTTTCCGGCGAGGGCGATGATGGCGCGCGCGAGGACCTGCTGCGTCGGCGCGAAGCGCTCCAGCAGGTGACCGTCGAGGATTTCGCCCGCCGCGAAGGCCAGCGCATGGCCGAAACGGTGGAGCGCTACATCCCGCTGATCGGCGACCCCCGGCTGCTGGTGCTGAAATACGAGGACGTGATCTTCGACAAGGCGAGGATGGTCCGCAACGTCGCCACCCACTTCGGCTGGAAGGTGGGCCAGGGGCAGGTGGACGCGATCCTCAAGTGGATCGACGTGATGCCCGAGCAGGAGAACCCGGATGCGTTCATCCGCAAGGTGACGCCGGGCGACCATCTGGAAAAGCTGTCGGCCGGGACGATCGCGGAGCTGGACCGGGTGCTGGCACGCGCGAGATCG
>NZ_JBELLZ010000154.1:0-4943 GCF_042096255.1 Sphingomonas sp.
CATGGCGGCGCGGACGCGGTGGTCGATGTCACCGGCGGCTTCACGCGGGATATCGGGAGCGGCCTGCGGCTGGACGGCTTCGTCAGCGGTCACCTCTTCGCCGGGGCCGCGGGGAGCCTGGACTATGTCGAGGGCGGCGTGGGCGCGAGCTATGCGCTGGGCCCGGCGGAGATCGGGGTCGATGCACGTTATGCGCCCGACCAGTCGGCGATCGGCGGCGACAATCTGTGGCTGGGCGCGCGTGCGCGCGTCGGCGTCCCGGCGACGCCGTTCACCGTCAGGGGCACGATCGGCCGATCCTCCGGCTCGGTCGACGATCCCGAACGCGCCGCCCGGCTGCGTCCCGGGGGCAATTACACCGATTGGTCGCTGGGCGTGGACCATATCACCGGGCCGATCAGCGTGGGTGTGCTCTATACGGGCACCGACATCGACGATCGCGTGCTCGCCTCGCGCTACGCCAATCCCAGCCACATCGGCGACAAGGTGACGGCGCGGCTGGCGGTGAGTTTCTGACGTCTTCTCCCTCTCCCCGCGCGCGCAGAGAGGGCCGGGGAGAGGACGGCGGAGAGGGGCAGTCGAAGGCGTCGCCCCCCGACACTTCCCCTCTCCCCACCTCGCTTCGCTCGGCCACCCTCTCCCGCATGCGGGGAGAGGCGGACAGGTCTTCCCTTTCGGCTCCCGACCGGCGACAATCCCCGCAAAACAAGCCGGGAGAGGATCATGAAGTCACCGATCTGCGCCATGCTGGGCGTCGATTTTCCGCTGCTCGCCTTCAGCCACTGTCGCGACGTCGTCGCCGCGGTGAGCCGCGCGGGCGGGTTCGGCGTTCTTGGCGCGACCGGCCACACGCTGGAAAGCCTGGAGACCGAGCTTGCCTGGATCGATGCGCATGTCGACGGCAAGCCTTACGGGCTGGATGTGCTGATCCCCGAGAATCTCGCCACCGGCGGGGCGAAGGGGCTGACCCGTGCATCGATCCTCGACAAGGTGCCCGCCGCGCACCGCGCCTTCGTCGGTGACCTTGCCGAAAAGCATCATTTCACCATGCCGCCCGAACGGCCGGATTCCGATGCCCCGGCCCCGTTCGATCCCAATCTGGCGCTCGCGATGCTGGACGTCGCCTTCCGCCACCCGATCAAGCTGATCGCCAATGCGCTGGGCGTGCCGCCGCAGGCGATGATCGACATGGGGCGGGAGCGCGGCGTGCCGGTGGCCGCGCTGGTCGGGGCTAAGGAGCATGCCTTGCGCCAGGTGGACGCAGGCGTTGACATACTGGTCGTGCAGGGCGGCGAGGCGGGCGGCCATTGCGGCGAGGTGTCGACCATGGTGCTGGTGCCCGAGGTGATCCGCGCGCTGGAGGCGCAGGGCAAGCGCGTCCCCGTGCTTGCGGCCGGCGGGATCATGACGGGCGGGCAGATGGCCGCCGCGATGGCGATGGGCGCGGATGGAGTCTGGACCGGTTCGGTGTGGCTGGCGACGCCCGAAAGCGAATGTTCGGACGTGTTCCGCGACAAGATGGTGGCGGCCACCTCACGCGATACGGTGCGTTCCAGGAGCCGCACCGGCAAGCCGTCGCGCCAGCTGCGCTCCGCGTGGACCGATGCCTGGGAGGGGCCGCAATCGCCGGGCGCGCTGCCCATGCCCTATCAGAGCCTGATCAGCGAGCCGGCGATCCGCGCCTGCGATCTTGCGGCCCAGAAGGGCGATCCCGCCGCCCGCGAGATGGTGACCTATTTCGTCGGCCAGGGCGTCGGGCTGGTCGACCAGGTGCGGCCCGCCGGCCAGGTGGTGCAGGATTTCAAGCTGGAGTTCGCCGAGGCGGTCGAGCGGATGACGGAGTTGTTGGGCGACTGACGCAACCCGTCGCCTTTTCGTCCGGGTTGGGCGCATCGCTAACCTTTACGTAACCCTCTTCTTATCAGGTCGCGGTGGGCCCGCGCGTGGTGGGGGGTCACATCGACGGGAAGGGACCGGCATGCGCTTGTATCTCGCAAGCTCATTCATCTTTCCGCGCAGCCTGCAATTGCGGCTGTTCGCGGTTTGCTTCGTGGGGACGCACCTGCCGCTGCTGGCCTTCATCGCCTGGGCGGTGACGACCGGGAAGCTGGACATGTCCGGCGCGATGGTGGTGACGCTGGCGACGCTGGTGGGAACGGTGATCGCGGTCGGCGGCATCTATGCCCTGCTGGCGCCGATCCATCTCGCGGCAAAGGCCCTCAACGATGCCGAGGACGGCCAGATCGCGCCCGTGCCGCGGATCGGCGGCAACGATCTGGCGGCGCGCCTGCTGGCCGGCGTTAATCGCGCGGCCGAGGCGACCGCCGAGCGGATGCGCAAGCTGAGCCGCGACGCGAGCATCGACCCGCTTACCGGGATGCTCAACCGGCGCGGGCTGCGCGATCAGCTGGAGGCGATGGACCCGGCGGCGACCGTCGGAGCCATCGCGCTTGTCGACCTCGATCACTTCAAGCTCATCAACGACGTGCTCGGCCATCCGGCGGGGGACCGCGTGCTGCACGATTTCGCCAAGGGCATCACCGGGACGGTGCGGCGCACCGATCTCGTGGCGCGCTGGGGTGGCGAGGAGTTCCTGATCTACTTCCCCGGCGCCACCGAGGCGCAGGCGCGCATGGTGCTCGTGCGGCTGGGCGAGCGGCTGCGCAACGAGCCGCTGGCGCATGTGGGGGACCGGCCGCTGACCTTTTCCGCAGGGACGACCGCAGTGTCGCGCGACACGTTCGAGGAGGCCGTCCGCCGCGCCGATCTGGCGCTGTACGAGGCGAAGCGGCGGGGCCGGGCGCGCATCATGAGCAATGCGGAAATCGCTGGCTGAGCCGTCAGATCCCGTCCGGGAAGACGTGGTAACCGGCCGCCTCCAGCGCGGCGGTGAGGTCCGCGATGCAGACGTCGACCGCGGCACCATCCGGTGAGCGGACGACGAAGTTGGCGCCGGTGCGCCCCTCGCGAAAGAAGGGGTAGCTGCCGATCGCGACGCCCGAATGCGTGCGTTCCGCCTCGCGCAGCAGATCGGCGATCTCGCTTTCGGCCACCCAGCAGCCGATCTGACGGCTGACCACCGGACGGCCGCCTTCCAGCGTGCCCGTCAGCGCGTCCAGCATGCCGGCGGTGATGTGCGGCACGCCGGCCATGATGAAGACGTTGCCGATGCGGATGCCCGGCGCGCCCGACATGCGGTTCTCGATCAGGTCGGCGCCCTGCGGCACGCGCGCCATGCGCAGCCGCGCCTCTGTCGCCCCGCCGCGCGTGGCATAGTAACGCTCCAGCACCGCCACCGCCTGCGGGTGGTGCACCACATTCACGCCGAGCGCAGCGGCGATCGCATCCACCGTGATGTCGTCATGCGTCGGCCCGATCCCCCCGGTAGTGAAAAGATAATCGTTGCGCGCCCTGAGCGTGTTCACCGCCTCGACGATCGCCGCCTCGCGATCCGCCACCACGCGCACCTCGACGAGCCGGATGCCCTGGACGTTGAGCCATTGCGCGATCTGCGCAACGTTCTTGTCCTGCGTGCGGCCCGAGAGGATTTCGTCGCCGATGACGACGAGCGCGGCGGTCCAGATGCGTTCGCTCTCCATGCAAGAGCCGGCATAGCCTCGCAAAAGTGCCCTCGTCACGCTATATCGGCGGCCATGACCGAATATGTGACCGTCACCAGCGACGCGCCGCTGGGCCGCAACGGCGCCATCAAGCTGCATGGCCCGGACGCTTTCGCCGGCATGCATGCGGCGGGGAAGCTCGCCGCCGAAACGCTCGACATGATCGTGCCCCACATGGTGCCCGGCGTGACCACCGCCGAGATCGACGCGCTCGTCTATGCCTTCATCAAGAGCCGCGGCGGCGTGCCCGCGACCCTGGGGTACCGCGGCTATACGCACAGCTGCTGCATCTCGATCAACCATGTCGTCTGTCACGGCATCCCGGGCGAGAAGACGCTGAAATCGGGCGACATCGTCAACGTTGACGTGACCCCGATCCTCGACGGCTGGCATGGCGATTCGTCGCGCATGTACCTGATCGGCGACGTGCCTTTGAAGGCACGCCGGCTGGTGGACGTCACCTACGAATGCCTGATGCTCGGCATCGAGCAGGCCAAGCCGGGCAACACGATGGGCGACGTGGCGCATGTGATCCAGCGCTATGCGGAGTCGCATCGCTATGGCGTGGTGCGCGATTTCTGCGGCCATGGGCTCGGCCGGCTGTTCCACGACGCGCCCGAAGTGGTGCACGTCGGCCGACCGGGTACCGGGCCGGAGCTGAAGCCGGGAATGATCTTCACGATCGAGCCGATGATCAACATCGGCCGCCCCGACGTGAAGCTGCTCGACGACGGCTGGACCGCGGTGACGCGCGACCGCTCGCTCTCCGCGCAATTCGAGCATTCGATCGGGATCACGGAGACGGGCTGCGAGATCTTCACCGTCTCGCCGGCGGGGCTGCACAAGCCGCCGTACGCCTGACACCCGTTCGTGCCGAGCGGGAGAACCTGACACCTTCGTCAGGCTAATCCACCCGACTTAGCCACTTCCCTTCGCCACCAACCTGGGTCAGTCTCCCGCCAAAGCTCGAAACAGGGGCGGGGAGAGGATGATGCGGTTCGGATATGCGCTGATCGCGGCGCTGGCGCTTACGTCGTGCAACTCGAACAGCGGCGGCAATGACACCGCGGCCGCGGATCGCTCCGCCACCACCGGCGTCGGCAAGGTCGACGCCGCGCTGCTCACCACCGGCGGCGACGGGCGCGACTGGGCGATGACCGGCTTCAACTATGCCGAGCAGCGCTTTTCCCCGCTCACCCAGATCAACGCGGAGAACGTCGGCCAGCTCGGCCTCGCCTGGTATGCGGACATGCCCGATGCGCGCGGGCAGGAGGCGACGCCGATCGTCATCGACGGCAAGCTTTTCGTCACCGGCCCCTGGTC
>NZ_JBELLZ010000155.1:0-4838 GCF_042096255.1 Sphingomonas sp.
GGGCGCCGGCTCGGTGGTCGCCTGGGCGCTGACCATCACCGATCTCGACCCGATGAAGCTCGGCCTGCTGTTCGAACGCTTCCTCAATCCCGAGCGCGTGTCGATGCCCGACTTCGACATCGACTTTTGCGAAACCCGGCGCGGCGAGGTGATCCGCTACGTCCAGGAGAAGTACGGCCGCGACCAGGTGGCGCAGATCATCACCTTCGGGAAGCTCAAGGCGCGCGCGGTGCTCAAGGATACCGGCCGCGTGCTGCAGATGAGCTATGGCCATGTCGACCGGCTGGCCAAGCTGGTGCCCAACCATCCCACCGATCCCTGGACGCTGGAACGCGCGCTCAACGGTGTCGGCGAACTGCACAAGGAATATAGCAACGACAACAGCGTACGGCGGCTTCTTGATCTGGCGATGAAGCTGGAGGGGTTGCCCCGCCACTCCTCCACCCATGCCGCGGGCGTGGTGATCGGCGATCGGCCGCTGGCGGAACTCGTCCCGCTGTACCGCGATCCGCGATCGGACATGCCCGTAACCCAGTTCGACATGAAATATGTCGAGGGCGCCGGGCTGGTGAAGTTCGACTTCCTCGGCCTCAAGACGCTGTCCGTGCTCAAGAAGGCGGTGCAACTGCTTGAAAAACGAGGCATCGTTGTCGATCTCGACGCACTTGCCTGGGATGATGCCGCAGTTTACGCCTTGCTCCAGCGCGGCGACACCGTGGGCGTGTTCCAGCTGGAATCGGAAGGCATGCGGCGCACGCTGTCCGCGGTGCGCCCGACCAACTTCGGCGACATCGTCGCGCTCGTCTCGCTCTACCGTCCCGGCCCGATGGACAACATCCCCGCATTTGGCCGCCGCAAGCAGGGAACGGAGGCGATCGATTATCCGCACCCGCTGCTGGAGCCGATCCTGGCCGAGACATACGGCATCTTCGTCTATCAGGAACAGGTGATGCAGGCGGCGCAGGTGCTCGCCGGCTATTCGCTGGGCGGCGCGGACCTGCTGCGGCGCGCGATGGGCAAGAAGATCAAGGCGGAGATGGACGCGCAGCGCGCCACCTTCGTCGAGGGCTGCGCGGCGCACAACGGCATCCCGGCGAGCAAGGCCAACGAACTGTTCGACTTGATCGATAAATTCGCCGGCTATGGCTTCAACAAGAGTCACGCCGCGGCTTATGCGCTGCTCGCCTATCAGACCGCCTGGCTGAAGGCGCATCATCCGCATGAGTTCCTCGCAGCGTCGATGAGCTTCGATATCCATCAGACGGAAAAGCTGGCGATCTTTGTCGACGATGCGCGCCGGCTCGGGGTCGAGGTGCTGGCGCCCGACATCAATGCCAGCGCCGCGGACTTCGACGTCGAGGCGGAGGGGCCGAAGGTCCGCTACGCACTTGCCGCGCTCAAGTCGGTGGGCGAGGGGGCGATGGAGAGATTGGTCGAGGAGCGCGCGGCCGGGCCGTTTGCCAGCCTCGACGACTTCGCCCACCGCGTCGATCCGCGGCTGATCAACAAGCGCCAGCTGGAGACGCTGGCGGCGGCGGGCGCGTTCGACTCGGTGGAGCCCAACCGGGCGGGCGTGTTCGCGGTGGCGGAGACGATGCTGGCGGTGGCGGCGCGCACCCACAGCCAGAAGGCGAGCGGGCAGGGCGGACTGTTCGGCGATGCGCCTGGCGGTGACTCGATCCGGCTGCCCAGGTCGGCCGACTGGTCGATGGCGGAGCGGATGGAGCAGGAGAAGGAGGCGTTCGGCTTCTACTTCTCGGCGCATCCGGTCGACCGGCACCGGCAACTGGCCAAGATGCACGGTGCGCGCGGCTATACCTCGCTGGCCGAGCTGACCATTCCGGCCGACGCGCGGGTGGGCGCGACCATGGCGGTGCTGGTGGAGGAGGCGCGCTGGCGCACCTCGGCGCGGGGCAAGAAGTACATGATGGCGACGCTGTCCGACGCCACCGGCCAGTTCGTCGCCACCTGTTTCGACGACATGGTCGCGAACGACCTGGAGGAAGCGGCGCGGATCGGCGGGTGCGGGCTCGCCACCGTGGAGCTGGACAAGAGGCCGGGCGAGGAGATGCCGCGGGTGACGGTGAAGCGCATCCAACCGTTCGAGTCGCTGGCGGCGAGCACGCGGTTCCGGGCGACGATCCGGGTGGCGGACCCGGCGGTGTGCGCGCCGCTAGCCGGGCTGCTCGGGGAGCACAGGGGCGGGCGGAGCGAGCTGCGGCTGGTGGTAGCCACCGCAGAGGGCGAGGCCGTGCTGCTGATTGGGCGTGACTTCCTGCTGACCCCCGAAGCCGCCGAACGGGTCGAGCGGCTGGATGGGGTGGAGAGCGTCGTGATGGAGGCGGCACAGGCGCGGCTGCAACTGGTCGGGTAGGTTTCACCGGAGAGCCTGGCCCGACCGTCTCCAACATTGCAAGCGGTTCACACCGCCGCCAGCGCCGCCTCCATGTCGGCGATCAGGTCGTCGGCGTCCTCCACGCCGATCGAGATGCGGACGAGATTGTCGGTGATGCCCAGCGCCTGCTTGCGCGCCTCGGGTACCGACAGATGGGTCATGCCGGCGGGGTGGGAGGCGAGCGTTTCGGTGCCGCCGAGGCTGACCGCGAGCTTGGCGATCTTGAGCGCGTCGAGGAAGCGGAACGCTTCCGCCTCGCCGCCCTTGAGGTAGAGCGAGAAGGTGGAGCCGGCGCCGGAGCAGTGGCGGCGGTAGATGTCGGCCTGGCGCGAGCCCTCTTCGAGGAAGCCGAGGTAGCCGACCCGCTCGACCTTGGGATGGTCGCGCAGGAAGGCGCAGACCTTCTCCGCATTCTCGCCCGCGCGGCTCATGCGCAGTTCCAGCGTCTCCAGCGAGCGGAGCAGCATCCAGGCGGTGTTGGGATCGCAGATCGTGCCGATCGTGTTGCGCATCAGCCGGATAGTGTCGATGTGTGCCTTGGAGCCGAGCACGCCGCCCGCCACGAGGTCCGAATGGCCGCCGGCGTACTTCGTCAGCGAATAGACGACGATGTCGGCGCCGTGCTTGAGCGGCTGGTGCCAGAGGGGCCCCAGGAAGGTGTTGTCGATCGCGATCGGCGGCTTGTTCGCGCCGGTGAAGACCGCATCGCGGCTGGCGGCGACCGCCTCGACGTCGACCAGCGCGTTGGTGGGATTAGCGGGCGATTCGAGGTAGATCAGCGCGACATTGCCCGACGCGGCCTTGCCCAGCACCGCATCGATCTCCTCGCGCGTCGCCCCGGCGGGGAAATCAAGCCAGTGGACGCCGAAGCGGCCGAGGATACGCGCGATCAGCGTCTCGGTAGCGGCATAGAGCGGGCCGGAATGGACGATCGTGTCGCCGGGCTTCACCATCGCCAGGAACAGCGTGGCGATCGCGGACATGCCGCTGGAGAAGGCGAGCGCATCCTCCGCCTCCTCCCACACGCCCAGCCGGTCCTCCAGGATCTCCTGGTTGGGGCCGTTGAAGCGCGAATAGACCAGTCCCTCGGCGCCGCCGGGGCGCTTGCCGGTGACGCCCTCGAAATGGCGCTTGCCCGCGGCGGCATTGGGGAAGACGAAGGTGGAGGTGAGAAAGATCGGCGGCTTCAGCGAGCCTTCCGACAGCATCGGATCGAAGCCGTGGCCCATCATCAGCGTGGAGGGCTTCAGCTTGCGACCGCCGACCTCCTCCACCGCAGGCTTGGGGCTGACGCGCGGCTCGACCCCGGTGAGGTCGGCTTCGGTCGGTTCGGGCGTGTCGGTCATCGCTGGACTCCTTTTTCGACGGCAGACTTAGCGACTAATCGTTACAGGCGATACGAATGCGCGACCCGGAGACAAATTGAGGCGGTTGAGGCGTGGCGCGGTTTCACGTGGGCGCGCCAGCAAAGCACCACGCACGCGCCGCACGCCATTGCCAAACGTCTTGGCAGGCGCCGGGCGCGTGCGGATCGGGGCATGGAGGCGGGCCATCGCCGCCGTGATACCATTGGCCGGGCGGTGTAGGACAGCGGTCAGTTCTCCGTCGGGCGTCCGGCTGCTACCGCGACGCGATCGGGGACGAGCAGGCCCTTCTCCGCCTTTCGATCGCGGCCACCATCGTGCTGGCGGCCGCCGGGGTGATCGTCGGCCTGATCGCCGGCTCCGCGGCGATCGTGTTCGATGGCCTCTATGGCGCGGTCGATGCAGTGATGACGGTTCTGGCGCTGCTGGTCGCCAAACTGATCGCTGCCTCCAACGCGGCCGATTCCGTGGGTCGCAACTATAGCCAGCGCTTCACCATGGGCTTCTGGCACCTCGAGCCGATCGCGCTGCTGCTGAACGGCATGCTGCTGACCGGCGCGGCGATCTATGCGCTGATCGATGCGGTGGGCGTGATCCTGGCGGGCGGGCGCGCGCTTTCGTTCGATGTCGCGCTGGCCTATGCGGCGATCGGCACGGCGGCGGACGTATGCATGGCGGCGTACATCACGCGCGCGAACCGCCGGATCGGATCGGCGCTGGTCGCGCTGGACGCGAAGGCATGGGGCATGACGGCAGCGCTTGGCGCGGCCCTGTTCTGCGCCTTCTTGCTGGGCCATGCGGTGCAGGGCACGCGGCTGGCGTGGATATCGCCCTATGTCGATCCGGTCGCACTGCTGCTGATCTGTGTCGTAATTATTCCCGTGCCGTTCGCGACGGTACGCCGCGCCTTAGGCGAGATCCTGCTGGTGACCCCGCAGGACTTGCGCGACCAGGTCGATGCGGTCGCACGCGACGTGGTGGCGCGCTACGGCTTCATCTCCCACCACGCCTTTGTCGCACGGGTTGGCCGGGGGGTGCAGATCGAACTGAACTTCGTGGTACCGCCCGATTGGCCGGCC
>NZ_JBELLZ010000156.1:0-4789 GCF_042096255.1 Sphingomonas sp.
TAGCGCGACCAAGCACAACAGCAAGGTCGCGCCGTTGCCGACGATGCCGGATAGAATGCTGACGTCCTTCACCGCCCCGAACGGCGCCGCCACCATCGCCGCGCGCGATCGCGCCCAGGCGTAGAAATAGGCCTCGCCCGAATAGCCCAGTACCACGTCGTTCGCGATGCGCTTCTTGTTCAGCGCCGCAAATCCGCCCAGCCACGGCACGCGCCACAGATAACGGTAGATCAGCAGATCGCCGAGGGGTGCGGAAAGGTACAGCAGCGCGAAGGTGACGTAGAACCACGAGCTGTCCGGCGCGGCGCGGTCCAGCCCCACGAGGCCGTCGTCAAGCAGCTCGCGCGCCAACGCGACCACCATCGCTGCCGACAGTAGCGCGCCGAGCAGCATCGGCCAGCGCCGCCGGATGGTCTCCACCGGCTGGAGGCCGGCGAGGTCAACCACCGGTTCGGCAGGCAGGGCGGAAGGCGCCGAAGGGAGGTAGGCTGGTGCGGACAAACTGTCTTCCTGCTGGGTACCCATTCCGGGACCCTCGCCCGGTCGCAACCTATTATGGTTTCTTGCCGGCAAATCTGGGCTGTAGCATGGCAGCGCGCAAGATGGCGCGCGCCGGGCACATCCTCAGCTACGCCCAGACGCTCCAGGGCGGCGGCGTCGAGCGGGTCCTGCTCCGCCTGGGGCGGGGGTGGGTTGAGGCCGGGCGGCGTGTGACGCTGGTGATCGGCGTGCCGGAAGGGCCGCTCGCCGCGGAGCTGCCGCCCGGCATCGAGGTGATTGCGCTCGGCTCGCCCGCTTACCGCTCGCTCGCAACGAGCCTGCCGGATCGGGTCCGCATGCTCGCGCCCGACGTGCTGTTCTGCGCCGGATCGCACTATACCGGCGCCGCGCTGTGGACGCGGATGCGACTGGGCCGATCCGCCCCGCCGATCGTGGGCAAGGTGTCCAATGCGCTCGACCGCGCCGACCATGGCATCGCTGCGCGCCTCGCCCACCGCAGCTGGCTGCGGCTGCATCCGCTTTTCCTCGACCGTATCGTGGCGATGACCCCGGCAAGCGCGGTGCTGGCGGCACAGGCCACGGGCATTCCGGCCGAACGGTTGGCGGTGATCCCGAACCCGCCCACCGTGCCGATCCCGGGTGCCGCCTCCGTCGCGCTACCCGCCGGTCGCTTCCTCCTGGGTGTTGGGCGCTTGGCGCCGCAGAAGCGCTGGGACCGGCTGATCGCCGCATTGCCGCGGCTGCGCGACACGGCGGTTCCCTTGGTGATCGTCGGCGAGGGTGTGCTCCGGCGGGACCTGCTCGCCCAGGCGGCCGCGCTCGGCGTCGCGCACCGGCTGCACCTGCCCGGCCATGCCGCCGACCCCCTGCCCGCGATGGCGCAGGCGGCGGTGGTCACGCTGACCTCGGACTTCGAGGGTGCGCCGAACGTGCTGCGTGAGGCGTTGTCGATGGGCGCGCCCGTGGTCACAACCGACAGCGCGCCCGCGATCGCCGAGATCGTTCACGATCCCACGCTTGGCACAATCGTTCCGCGCGATGATCCCGACGCGCTGGTCGCGGCGCTGGACCGCTGGCTCACGCCCGATGCGCAACGCCCGGCACCGCAGGTGCCCCCGGGCGCCGATTCGGCGCAGCGCTACCTTGATCTGTTCGACAGCGTTGTCAGGTCGGCCTGACGCGATCGGGATGCGCCGCCTGCACCGCCGGCAGCGCCTGCATCGCCGCGTCCACCGCCAGCAGCTTGGGATAGGCCTCCAGCGGCACGTCGAACCGGCGCGCGTTGGCGAGTTGCGGTACCAGGCAAATGTCCGCGATGTCGGGCGCATTGCCGCCGAGGAACGGCCCCGCATCCTCTGCCATCCGCTCCAATGCGGTCAGGCCCTCGACGATCCAGTGCGCATACCAGGCGGCCTTCGCCGCCTGATCCGCCCCGAACTGCGTCTCCAGACGCTTGAGCACCCGCAGGTTGTTGAGGGGATGGATGTCCGCCGCCACCGCCAATGCGCGGGCGAGCTGGCCCGATCGGACGAACGGGTCCTTCGACACCGTCGGCGGCTCGGGGAAGTTCGCGTCCAGCCAGTCGACGATCGCCAAACTCTGGGTCAGCGGCCGGCCGTCCACCACCAGGGTCGGCACGAAGCCCTGCGGGTTGACCGCCAGGTTCTCCGCGCCGCGCTGATCCCCCGCGAGCAGGTTCACCGCCACGCGCTCGTATTCTACGCCCTTCAGTCCAAGGCATATCCGCACGCGATAAGCGGCGGACGAGCGCCAGTAATCGTGCAGGACCAGCCTCACGCGATTCCCTCCGAAGCGCCGCCCTCCTCGTCCTCCACCTTCTCGGATCGGCGTTCGAGCGCGGTCTTGACCATCGCCGTCATCGGATCGGCAAGCGCGAGGCCGAGGATGCCGAACAGCGCGCTCGCCAGGATCTGCGTGCCCAGGGTCAGCGCTGGCGGCAGATCCACCGTCCGTTTCGCCACCATCGGGATCACGACATAGCCGTCGAAGGTCTGGACCACGAAATAGACCACGATCGCCGCAATTCCGGTGTTCAGGCCCGCGGAAAAGCCCACCGCCACCATCAGCGCGCCCGAGATGAACGCGCCGATATTGGGGATGAAGGCGAGCAGCCCGGTCAGGATGCCCAGGATCAGCGCCATAGGCACGCCCACCAGCCACAGCGCGATCGCGGTCAGCACGCCTTCGAACGCCATGCCCAGCAGGCGCCCGGCGAGCAGGCGGCGGAGCGTGTGGCTCATCCGCTGCACCACTACCGCGAACTCGTGGCGCTGGTCCTGCGGGATCATCCATTGCAGGCCGCGGTCGTAGACCCGCGGATCCATGGCGATGAACAAGCCGATCACCAGGATCATGAAGAAGGTGGTCAGCGCCCCTGCCGCGGTGCCGACCCAAGAGGTCAAGCGCCCGACCGAGCCGAGCGCCTGCTGCGCAATGTCGCTCACGTCCGACGCGCCTGGCATCAGCCCCTGCTGGGTCAGCCAACCGGTCACGCGGACCGCCTGGAACTCCAGCGTCGCGCGCAGCTGGCTGAACTGCGCCGCCACCTGCACGCCCGTCAGGTAGAAGGTGCCCATCAGGAAGGCGACGGTCAGCAGGCAGACGATCAGCAGCCGCCAGCCGCGCCCGATCGGCAGCACCCGGCCGAGCAGCCGCACCCCGCCGTCCAGCATGGAGGCGAAGACGAGCCCGGCGAAGATGATCAGCAGCGGCTGGACCAGCAGCACCACTAGTGCGACCGCGCAGACCATGCCGATCCACACCGCGGCACGGCGCATTTCCGCGCGCGTCTCGGGATTGCGAACCTCATTGGGGCTGGCGCCCTGGACGACATGGGGATGCGCGTCGCTCATCGAGTCACCTCGGGGTGGAGCGAGGTGCCTGCGCGGCCGCCGCGCAAGGATCCCGGCCAGGTCAGCGGGTTCCAGGTCGCGCTGCCGTCAACCGAGAAGGTGATGAACTCGGCCCGCCCGCCGATATTCTCCCACGGCACCGGCCCGCCCAACCCGCGATCGAAGCCGCCCGCGGCGAAGCGGCTGTCGGCGGAGCGGTCGCGGTTGTCGCCCATCAGGAACAGGTGGTTGGCGGGAATCGTCACCGCCGCGTAATCGTCGCCGACGCTGCGCCCCAGTTCGACGGTGTCATAGGTGCGCCCGTTGGGCAGCGTCTCGGTGATCACCGGCAGCCGGCAGGTGACCCGCCCGTCCGCGCCCCGCATCCGTGCCGCGCCATTGCCGATCGCGTCGCAGGTCTCCTCGCCGCCGGCGAGCGGCATGCCGCCATAATCGGCAAGGTCGACGAAGTGCAGCGGGCCGCGCTTCACCGGCACGCCGTTCAGGATCACGGTGCCGTCGCGCACCTCCAGCCGGTCGCCCGGCAGCCCGATCACGCGCTTTATATAGTCGCTGTTGGCGCCCGGCGGCGTGACGATCACCACGTCGCCGCGCTCGGGCATCTTGCCCCAGAAACGCCCCTCGCGGAACGGCACCTGCACGCCCCAGCTTTCCACCGGCCGGCGCAGCACCAACCCGCGAAAGATCGCCACCGGATCGGGGATCGTCGGCGACACGAATGACCAGCCATAGGCGAACTTGTTCACCACCAGCCGATCGCCGACCAGCAGGCCCGGCAGCATCGATTCGCTCGGGATGTAGAAGGGCTTGGCGACGAAGCTGTGGAAGCCCAGCACCGCCAGGATCAGCCAGAAGATGCCCTTGGCCTCCGCCCACCAGTCGGTGCCCGGGCGCTTGCCGGTCTCGGGCGCCTCGCTTTCGATTGCCGCATCGGTGCCCGGGGGCGTGTCGGCGGTCAAACTCAGCTCCTGCGCCATGCGGGCGTCACTCGTTGGGGACCGCTTCGATGATCACGAAGGCCTGCGCCCAGGGATGATCGTCGGTGAGGGTCAGGTGGATGCGCGCGCCGTGGCCGGGGGGGATCATCGCGTCAAGCCTCGCCTTGGCACCACCGGTCAGCGCCAGGGTGGGCGCGCCGGAGGGGGCGTTAACCACGCCAATGTCGCGCATGAACACGCCCGCCTTGAACCCGGTTCCGACCGCCTTCGAAAACGCCTCCTTGGCGGCGAAGCGCTTGGCCAAAGTGCCCGCCTTGGTGAACGGCCGCCGCCCCGCCTTGGCCTTCTCCACCGGCGTGAAGACGCGGTCCTCGAAGCGGGTGCCGAACCGATCGAGCGAGGCCTGGATGCGCTCGATGTTGCACAGGTCGGTGCCGAGGCCGATGATCATGACGCGCGATACAAGAGCATGAGCCC
>NZ_JBELLZ010000157.1:0-4744 GCF_042096255.1 Sphingomonas sp.
GTCGCCGCGCGCGAAGCGCCCCTCCACGCGCGTCGCGCCGGCGGCGAGCAGGCTCGCCCCGCCGATGAGTGCGGCGGCGGCGCCGGCATCGACATGGATGGTGCCGCGCGCGGTGAGCCGGCCCGCCATCCACGCCTCACGCGCGGGGGCGCGGCGGGCGGCGCGGAACAGGGTGTGGCGTGCGTCGGCGGCGAGCGGGCGCTCGGCGCGGCCGCTGGCGATGGCGAGCGCGATGCCCGCGCGGGTGGCGATCCGCGCCGCGGCGATCTTGGACACCATCCCGCCCGAGCCCATGCCCGAGGCGGAGCCGCCGTCCGCCATCGCCTCGATCCGCGTGTCGATCCGCTCGACGGTGGCGATATGCTGCGCGCCGGGCTGCGCGGGGTTGCGATCGTACAGGCCGTCCACATCGGATAGCAGGATCACACCATTCGCCCGCGCCGCCTGCGCCACCCGCGCGGCGAGCCGGTCGTTGTCGCCGAAGCGGATCTCCTCGGTGGCGACGCTGTCATTCTCGTTGAGGATCGGCACCACGCCGAGCGCGAGCAGCCGATCGAGCGTGGCGGAGGCGTTGAGGTAACGGCGGCGGTCCTCGAGGTCGTCGAGCGTGACCAGCATCTGCGCGGCGTGGAAGCCGGCGGCGCCGAGCACCTCGGCCCAGACCTGGCAAAGCGCGATCTGCCCTGTGGCGGCGGCGGCCTGCGCATCCTCCAGGCTGGCGCGCCCGCCCTTGGGCAGACCGAGCCGGCGCGCGCCGAGCGCGATCGAGCCGGAGGAGACCACCGCGATCTGCTGCCCCGCGGCGCGGCGTTGGGCGATATCGGCGGCGACCGCCTCCAGCCACCCGCGGCGCACCCCCTCAGCATCGACCAGCAGCGCCGAGCCGATCTTGACGATCAGGCGCGGGCAATCGGCGGGAGGGAAAAGGGGCATGCGGGGGCGCTTGGACCAGTATGGGGCGCGACTCCAGCCCCTGCCGTTCGCTTCTCGGTGTGAGTACGCAAAATGCGGTTTCGCGCCGGGTGTGTCCCCGTGAAGGCGGGGACCCAGTCTGTGCTCCCGCCTTCGCGGGAGCACATCGCTGACGCGGCACGCATCGACTTTGCGTTACAAGAACGCGAGAGGGGAAGGGTCCCGTCGCGGCGAAGCCAGTGACAGGTCGGTCATGCCCGCGGCATGACCTTCGAAGCACGGGGTGCTTCGATCCTGTCACTCGTCGGTCGGGGCTGTGCCCCGCCAGCCGTGGCGCCGACGAGGCGTGAAACAGCTTCCGCTATCTCACTTCGGCGCCAGCACCATCAGCATCTGGCGGCCTTCCATGCGGGGATAGGCCTCCACCTTGGCGACTTCCTGCACCTGCTCGGCAACGCGCTGGAGCACCGCCATGCCGAGCTGGCCGTGGCTGAGCTCGCGGCCGCGGAAGCGCATGGTGACCTTCACCTTGTCGCCTTCCTCGATGAACTCTGCCACCTTCTTCATCTTGGTGTCATAGTCATGGTCGTCGATGTTCGGACGCATCTTGATCTCCTTGATCTCCTGCGTCTTCTGCGACTTGCGGGCGAGATTGGCCTTCTTCTGCGCCTCGTACTTGAACTTGCCGACGTCCAGGAACTTGGCGACGGGCGGATCGGCATTGGGCGACACCTCGACCAGATCGAGGCCGACTTCCTGCGCCTGCGCGATCGCCTCGCGCGTGTACATCACGCCGAGATTCTCGCCCTCATGGTCGATCACGCGAACCTTGGGGCTCTGGATCCACTCGTTGAAGCGAGGGCCGTTCATCGGCGGCGCCTGCATCGGCCGGCGCATCATGGGAGGACGTATGGGTATTTCTCCTGTTGCTACTAAGACCCGGATATAGTCGATATCGGCGGGGTTTTGAAGCAGGTCCGTTGCAACCTGGCAGTTGGCTCTGTTCGGCGTGCGATGCACGCGTTTCCGCGCGAGCAAACGCGCGCTCGCAATCAGCATCCTTGACTTTCGGGGCCCTGCCAGCACATAGGCGCCGCACAGAGGCGTACAGCAGCGTGATCGAGGGCATGTCCCTCCGGCTCCGTCTCGACCCGAACGCGCAAGGCTTCCCTATCACGCGGGGTGTCATTCTTCCCCGCCATCGCACGGCTGCGCGCCGGGCGCTTGGGACATTTCGGATCAGATATCCATGACCTTCACCGACCTCGGCCTCGCCGAGCCTCTCGTCCGCGCGCTCTCCGCCAAGGGCTATGAGGCGCCGACGCCGATCCAGCGCGACTCGATCCCGCTGCTGCTCGACGGGCGCGACCTGCTCGGCATCGCGCAGACCGGCACCGGCAAGACCGCCGCGTTCGTGCTGCCCTCGATCCAGCGGCTCGTTGCCGCCAACAAGCGCGCGCTGCCGATGCACTGCCGCATGCTGGTGTTGGCGCCGACGCGCGAGCTCGCCGGCCAGATCGCCGACAGCGCGCGCGCCTATGGCCAGTTCTCCAAGCTGCGCGTCGCCACCGTGTTCGGCGGCACCAGCCTGCACAAGAACCGCACGGACGTGCGCCCCGGCGTCGACATCCTCGTCGCCACCCCCGGCCGGCTGATCGACCTGGTGGAGCAGGGCGCGCTCAACCTGTCCATGCTGGAGATCCTAGTCCTCGACGAGGCGGATCAGATGCTGGATCTCGGCTTCATCCACGCGCTGCGCACCATAGTGCGGATGCTGCCCAAGAAGCGCCAGTCGCTGTTCTTCTCCGCCACCATGCCGCCGGCGATCCGCCAGCTCGCCGACCAGTTCCTCACCGATCCCGCCACCGTCTCGGTGGTGCCGCAGTCGACCACCGCTGAGCGAGTCGACCAGTCGGTGATCTTCTGCAACCAGACCGAGAAGCAGGCGCTGCTGACCATGCTGCTCAGCGACATGCCGGTCGACCGTGCGCTGGTGTTCACCCGCACCAAGCATGGTGCCGACCGCGTCGTGAAGCTGCTCGCCGGCAACGGCATCGCCTCCAACGCGATCCACGGCAACAAGAGCCAGCCGCAGCGCGAGCGCGCGCTGGCCGCGTTCCGCTCGGGCGAGACGCCGATCCTGGTGGCGACCGATATCGCCGCGCGCGGCATCGACGTGTCGGGCGTGAGTCACGTGTTCAACTTCGAGCTGCCCAACGTGCCCGAGCAATATGTCCACCGCATCGGCCGCACGGCGCGGGCGGGGGCGAGCGGCGAGGCGATCGCCTTCTGCGCGGACGACGAGCGGCCGTACCTCAAGGACATCGAGAAGCTGACCCGCCAGAAGGTGCCGCAGCGCCCGCTGCCGGAAGGCTTCATGGCGCGCGCTGATGCGCTCAAGGCCGCGCGCGTCCAGGCGATCGGCGCCGATCCCGCGCCGCGCGAGGATCGCCAGCGCGGTCCGCGCCCGCCCGCGCGTCCCAAGGCGACCCACCAGCCGGTCCACACCCGCAACGCCCGTCCGGGTGGCGGCGGTGGTGGCCAGAGCCGGGGCGGCAATAGCGGCGGCGGCGGCGGCGGCGCGCGCGGCGGCAATCGCCGGCCGAGCCGTGGCCGTCGTCCCGCGGCGCAGGCGTAACGGAGCCGGAGCGCGGTTCGCGGGTTGGTCCCCGCAAAGGAGACCCGCATGGATACCGCGCTCACCCCCGCCGTCGAACGGATCGCCCGCGTACTCGCGGGCGAGCGCCTCAGCGCCAATGCCGAGGGGGACCAGGAGTCCGCCTCCGGTGCGGTCGATGCGGTGTGGCAGGACTATCGCGAACAGGCGATCGCGGTGCTGCACACCTTGCGCGCGCCCAGCGAGAAGATGGCCGCCGCGGGCGACCCCGCGGTATGGGAGCGCATGGTGCTCGCCGCGATCGAGGAGGCGAAGCCGGGCGTGGTGATGTGATCTAGCTTCACCCCTCCCCTTCAGGGGAGGGCGGGGGGTGGGGAAGGTGTCTCACCGAGACTTCCGCCGGCGGACAGCCCCCACCCCAACCCCTCCCCTGAAGAGGAGGGGCTTTGCTCAATGCACCGTCAGCCATTCCTCCTCATCCGCGCGCGGTGAGCGCAGGGCATTGACCGCCTCGCTCGCATCCTCCCAGCCGATCGCCACCCCGCAGAACAGCATCCGCTCGGGCGGGGTGCCCAGGAACGCTTCCACCGTGTTCGGATAGACCGCCCAGCATTCCTGCGGGCAGGTGGAAAGGCCGTCCTCTACCGCCAGCAGCATCAGGTTCTGGAGGTACATGCCGAGGTCCGCCCATTGCGGCGGCCCCATGCGCCGGTCGACGGTGACGAAATAGGCCGCGGGCGCGCCGAAGAATTGGAAGTTGCGCGCGAACCATTCGGCACGCGCGCGCCGGTCCTCGCGCGGGATGCCGAGGTGGCCGTACATCAGCTCGCCAATCTGGAAGGTGCGGCGCTTGGTCGCGTCGGTCATCTCCTTGGGATAAATGTCATAACCGGGCGTCTCGGTCTCGCGCCGCTCGATCTTGCCGCGCATGATCGCCTTCAGTTCGTCCATCTTGGCGCCATGGACGATGTCGACGTGCCAGGGCTGGATATTGCCCCCGGTCGCCGCACGGGCGGACTTGAGCGCAAGGCGCTTCAGGGTTTCCAGCGGCACCTCCTTGTCGAGGAACCCGCGCACCGACCTGCGCTCCGCCACCGCCGTGCTGACATCCATGCGTCTGACCCCTTGCCGTTTACGTCAACTTACGTCACACAGCCGCCGGGATAACATCTGTTATGGAGAGTCGGAAGATGCCCGAGGCGTATATCGTCGAAG
>NZ_JBELLZ010000158.1:0-4692 GCF_042096255.1 Sphingomonas sp.
CGCGCAGCGCAACTTTCAGGCGAACGCCAAGGCGCTCGATACCCAGACCCAGATCTCGCAGACGATCTTTAACATCCGCAGCTGACGGTAACTCCCCTCCCTTGAGGGAGGGGTCGGGGGTGGGTGGAGGCCGGGCGGTACGGCTCGGCCTCGTCCAGCACCTCAGTATCGCCAAGCCGCCACCCACCCCCAGCCCCTCCCTTGCAGGGAGGGGAGAGGACTTTCGATGGACAAACTGGTCTACACCGCCGCGACGGGCCTCAAGAGCCACATGGCCGCCCAGGCCGCGATCGCGAACAACATGGCGAACGCCTCGACGACCGGTTTCCGCGCCGATCGCGTGGTGTTCGACCGGCTGGCGCTCAAGGGCGGCGGCGCGCAGTTCGAGAGCCGCGCGCCGTCCAGCGAGGCGGTGCAGGACTTCGATCGCGCCCCCGGCGCGCTCCAGACCACCGGGCGCCCGCTCGACGTGGCGCTGATCGCCAACGACACCTGGATGGCGGTGCAGGGCAAGGACGGCACCGAGGCATACACGCGCCGCGGCGACCTTTCCGTCTCGCCCTCGGGCACGCTCCAGACCGGCGACGGTTATCTGGTGATGGGCTCGGGCGGACCGATCACGCTGCCCCCCTATGACAAGCTGACCATCGGCGCGGACGGCACGATCTCGATCGTCCCGCAAGGCGACAAGACCGGGCAGATGACCGTGATCGACACGATCAAGATGGCCTCCGACAAGGGCAGCCAAACGGTGAAGGGGCTGGACAACCTGCTCCATGTGAAGGGCGGCGGCGTGCTGCCGCAGGACATGAACGCCAAGCTCCAGTCGGGCACGCTCGAAGGCTCCAACGTCAACATGACCCAGGCGCTGGTCGACATGATCGAGAACCAGCGCAGCTACGAGGTCCAGGCCAACCTGCTCAAGCAGGCCAAGGACCTGGACGAGGGCGCGGCCTCGCTGATGCGGATGCCGGGCTGATTGGCACGCCGCTTGCTGTGATCGCACCGACCAACCCGATTGAGGACAGGCCATGACCACCGCCGCCATGCACATCGCGCGCACCGGGCTCGACGCCCAGGACACGCGCATGCGCGTCATCTCGAACAACCTCGCTAACGTGAACACCACGGGGTTCAAGCGCGACCGTGCCGCGTTCGAGACGCTCGCCTATCAGACCGTCACCTCGCCGGGCGCGCAGTCCACCCAGGAGACGCAATACGCCACCGGGCTCAACCTCGGCACCGGCGTGCGCGTGCAGGGCACCGCGCGGATCGACACCCAGGGGTCGATGCAGATCACCGGCAACAGCCTGGACATGGCGCTCGACGGCGACGGCTATTTCCAGGTGCAGCTGCCGGGTGGCGAGCTGGGCTACACCCGCGCCGGCAACTTCAGCCGCTCGCCCGAGGGCCTGCTGGTGACCAGCGAGGGCTATCAGGTGATGCCCGGCATCACCGTGCCCGAGGGCGCGACCGCGATCACCATCGGCCTCGACGGCACCGTCTCCGCCACCGTGCCCGGTCAGAGCGCCGCGCAGCAGCTCGGCCAGATCCAGGTCGCCGCTTTCCCCAACGGCGCGGGCCTGCTCGCGACCGGAGACAATTACCTGCGCGAGACCGCCGCATCGGGCGCCGCCAACCTCGGCGTGCCCGGGCAGGACGGCCGCGGCCAGGTCCGCCAGGGCCAGCTGGAGGCCAGCAACGTCAATGTCGTGGAGGAGCTGGTCGACATGATCGAGACGCAGCGCGCCTATGAGGTCAACTCGAAGATGATCTCGGCGACCGACGACATGCTCAAGTACGTCAACCAGAACATCTGATGTCGACCCGCGCTCCCAGCCCGCTTGGCGCCTTCTGGATCGAGATCGGCCTCGGCGCTGCAACGATCGCGCTTGTCGCCGCCGCCTTTGTGCCGTTGCCGGCAAGTGCCGGCATCTTCGGCAAGAAACGGCCGGTCGAGGATTTCACCGTCACCCGCGCGCCGGCGATGCCGGTGGCGGCGCCGGTCGCCAATGGCTCGATCTTCCAGGCCGAGCAGGGCTATGCCGCCCTGCACGAGGGCTGGCGCGCGCGTCGGGTGGGCGACCCCCTCACCATCGTGCTGGTGGAACGCACCGCCGCCTCCAAGTCCGCCTCGTCCAAGCTCGATTCGAACGGCGGCTTCAGCCTGACGCCGCCGAGCACCGGCCCGTTCAACCTGTTCAACCAGACCGACGCGAGCGCGAGTGGCAATCGCAACTTCAATGGCGGCGGCAGCGCCGACCAGGCCAATTCGCTGTCCGGCGAGATCTCGGTCACCGTGTCGCAGGTGCTGCCCAACGGCACCCTCGTGGTGCAGGGCCAGAAGCGCGTGGTGCTCAACCGCGGCGACGAGACGATCCAGATCAAGGGGATCGTGCGGATGGCGGACGTGGACCGCGATAACCGCGTCCTCTCCACCCGCGTGGCGGACGCCCAGATCGCCTATACTGGCAAGGGCGATGTCGCGCGGGCGAGCCGCCAGGGCTGGCTCAGCCGCTTCTTCCAAGTGATCTCGCCGTTCTGAGGATGACGATGCTTCGCTCTCTCTTCCTGGCTGCGCTCGCGCTGCTGGCCGCCACCCCTGCGCATGCTGACCGGGTCAAGGACCTCGGCGGGTTCCAGGGCATCCGCTCGAACCAGCTGACCGGCTATGGCGTCGTGGTGGGCCTGCCCGGCACCGGCGACGACAATCTCGAATATACCGTGCAGACGGTGAAGGCGGTCGCCTCGCGCTTCGGCCTTCAGCTGCCACCCCAGGCCAATCCGGGCCTCAAGAATGCCGCGGTGGTGATGATCACCGCGGAGCTGCCCGCCTTTGCCAAGCCCGGCCAGCGGCTGGACATCACCGTCGCCTCGATGGGCAAGGCCAAGTCGCTGCGCGGCGGCGCGCTGGTGCTGACGCCATTGCTCGGCGCCGACGGCCAGATCTACGCGATGGCGCAGGGCAATCTCGCGGTCGGCGGGCTGGGCGCGGAAGGGCGCGACGGGTCGCAGATCGTCGTCAACGTCCCCTCCAGCGGCCGCATCCCCGAAGGAGCGACGGTGGAGCGGGCGGTGCAGACCGGCTTCGCCGACACGCCCTATCTTACCTTCAACCTGGCGCGCGCGGACTTCACCACCGCGCAGAACGTCGCCGCGGCGATCAATCAGCGCCTCGGCTTTGGCACCGCGCAGGCAGTGGACGCCATCTCGGTCGCGATCCGCGCGCCGGTGGGTGCCGATATTCGCGCGACGCTGATGAGTCAGATCGAGAACCTCGACGTCACCGCCGCCGAGCCGCCCGCCAAGGTGATCGTCAACGCCCGCACCGGCACCGTGGTGATCAACTCCGCGGTGCGCGTCGGCGCTGCCGCGGTCACCCACGGCAAACTCACCGTGCGCATCGACGAGAACCAGCGGATCAGCCAGCCCGCCCCGTTCAGCCGCGGCCAGACCGCGGTGGAGCAGAAGTCCGGCGTCACCGTGGAGGAAGAGAAGAAGCCGATGTTCCTCTTGAACCCCGGCCCGCGCCTCGCCGACGTGGTCAAGGCGGTGAACGCGATCGGCGCCTCGCCGGCCGACCTGGTTGCGATCCTCGAAGCGCTCAAGGAAGCGGGTTCGCTCAAGGCTGAGCTGATCGTGCTATGACCGACGTTCCCGCCATCACCCCCCAGATCTCTGGCGCCACCGGCATCGACTCCGGCCTCCAGCGCACCGCCTCGAAGGACAATCTCGCCGCCGCGGGGCAGCAGTTCGAATCGGTCTTCACCGGCATGATGCTCAAGAGCATGCGGCAGGCGAAGCTGGCCGATCCCCTGTTCGACAGCCAGGCGATCGACACGTTTCGCGACATGCAGGACCAGAAGGTCGTCCAGCAGATGGCCGAGCACACGCCGCTCGGCATCGGCAAGGCCATGACCGAATTCCTCCAGCGTGGCCTCCAACCGCAATCCGATTTTAACCGGACCGGCCCTAACCCGAATCAATGAGCGACCTTCTCTCCATCGGCGCCTCGGGCGTCCGCGGCTATCAGACCGCGCTGGCGACGGTGTCGGAGAACATCGCCAATGCCGGTAACGCGTCCTACGTCCGCCGCACCGTGCCGCTCAGCGAGATCGTCGCGATCGGCGGCACCAGTGCGAACGGCATGGGCGTCGGCATCGGCGCGACCACGCGCTCGTTCGACATCTATCGCTCCGCCGCGGTGCAGAACGCCACCGCCGATCTCGCGCGCACCGAAACCAGCAGCGCCTGGCTGGAGCAGATCCAGTCGGCGCTCACCGGCAGCGCGGTGGGGAGCCGGCTGACCGACTTCTTCAACGCAGCCAAGACGCTCGCCGCCGATCCCACCTCCACCGCCGCGCGCAGCGTGATGCTGGAAAGCGCCGAATCGGCCGCCGCCTCGTTCCGCTCGACCGGCGCGGCGCTGACCCAGGCCGCCGCGGACCTCGACGGCACTGCGGGCGCCGCCGTCTCCGGCCTGAACACGCTCGGCGCCTCGCTTGCCAAGGTCAACGAGGCGCTTGGCAAGACTCGGCCGGGCACCGCCGCCGCCGCCGGCCTCGCCGATCAGCGAGACGCCTTGCTGGAGGAGATGAGCGCGCTGAGCGACATCGACGTCCAGCTCGACGCGGCGGGCCGCGCCACCGTGGCGCTGGGCGGCAAGGGCGGGCCGACCTTTGTCGGCGGCAC
>NZ_JBELLZ010000159.1:0-4686 GCF_042096255.1 Sphingomonas sp.
CCTCGGGCGATGGGGACGGGAACCCACGCGCGGGCCGGCTGCGGCCGGGTGGCCGCTACATGGATTGGCGGCTGTCCGCGGATTATGTGATCGGGCGGCTGACCTTCGGGGTCGATTATGTCGGCACCGACATCGGGCGGGCGGACCGGCCGGCGGGTGGCACCGACCTCAGCGAGGATGGCGACCGGGTGATGGCGCGCGCGCGGGTTTCGTTCTGAGGGGGTGATCGGAACGAATCGATCCGTTCGCCCTGAGCGAAGTCGAAGGGCAAGGGCGACGGCAGGGCATGTGCTTCGACTTCGCTCAGCACGAACGGCTTGAGGTGATCGGAAGCTGCTTTGAACCTATGCCGCCGCCCGCAGCGGCGGGATCGGCACAAGCGCATCGAGGAACTGGCGCGCACTGGCCGCCCAGGTGAAGCCCGAGCCATGCGCGGCGCACGCATTGCGATCGAGCGTCAGCGCCCTCCCCACTGCCGCGGCCAGGTCTTCGTCCATTGCGCCGGTCGCAGGCGTCAGCACGTCGACCGGGCCGGTGACCGGATAGGCCGCGACCGGGGTGCCGCAGGCCAGCGCCTCGATCATCACCAGCCCGAACGTGTCGGTGCGGCTGGGGAAGACGAGCGTATCGGCGGCGCGGTAGATGGCGGCGAGCTCGCGGCCGAACCGCGCCCCCAGGAAGTGCGCGTGCGGATAGCGCGCCTGGAGTGCTGCGCGGGCCGGGCCGTCGCCGACGACGACCTTGCTGCCCGGCACGTCGAGGGCCAGGAACGCCTCGATGTTCTTCTCGGGCGCGACACGGCCGACATGGAGCAACACCGGGCCGGGCAGCGCGCGCACCGCGGTATCGACCGGGCCGTCCGGGCCGAACAGCGACAGATCCACCCCACGCCCCCAGGCGCGACTGTGGGAAAGGCCATGCGCCGCCAGCGTCGCGCGGATCGAGCCGGTGGAGGCGAGGATCGCGCGCGAGGGCGTGTGGAACCAGCGGATGTAGCGCCAGAACACCTCCGGGCTGAGGCCGGTGCGCTGCGACACATAGTCCGGAAACTGGGTGTGATAGGCGGTGGTGAACGGCGTGCCGGTGCGCAGGCACCAGGCGCGCGCGGCGAGGCCGAGCGGCCCCTCCGTGGCGATGTGTACCGCTTGCGAGCCGAAGCCGGCGATCTGCGCGCCGATCGCGCTCGGCCGCGCGGGTGCCAGCCGGATCTCGGGATAGGTGGGGCACGGCCAGGAGCGGCGACCCTCGGGCGAGATCACCAGCACCTGGTGCCCCTCGCCCTCCAGCGCGCGGCGCGTCGCCTCCAGCGTCCGAACGACGCCATTGACCTGCGGGGCCCAGGCGTCGGTAACGATGGCGATGCGCATGGCGGAAGCCTCAGGCGGCGAGCGGCACCACCGTGGCGCGGCGTGCATTCACGACGTCTGCCCAGTGCAGCAGTTCCATGCGGCCGTCGTGATGCTCGACCAGGGCGTTGCAGCCTTCGACCCAGTCGCCGTCGTTATAATAGGTGATGCCCTCGATCTCGCGGATCTCGGCGGTATGGATGTGCCCGCAGATCACGCCATCGACGCCGCGCGACCCCGCCGCATGCGCGACCACTTCCTCGAAGTTCGAGATGAAGTTGACCGCGTTCTTCACCTTGGCCTTGGCGTGCTTCGACAGCGACCAATACGGCATGCCAAGGCGGCGGCGCACCGCGGACGTCCAGCGGTTGAGCGCCATCAGCGCGTTGTAGGCGAAATCGCCGACATGGGCGAGCCAGCGGTGGCCGAGCGTGATCGCGTCGAACTCGTCGCCGTGGAGGACGAGCAGGCGGCGGCCGTCCGCGGTCTCGTGGATCGCCTTGCGGCGGATCGCGATGCCGCCGAAGTCGAGACCCGCGAACTGGCGGAACATCTCGTCATGGTTGCCGGGGATGTAGACCATCCGCGTGCCGCGGCGCGCGCGCTTCATCAGCCGGCCGACCACGTCGTTGTGGGCGGCGGGCCAGTAGAACTTCTTCTTGAGGCGCCAGCCGTCGATGATGTCGCCGACCAGATACATGGTGTCGCTGTCGACATGGTCGAGGAAGTCGATCAGCATTTCGGCATTGCAGCCGCGCGTGCCGAGATGGACGTCCGAGATCCAGATCGTGCGATAGCGCTCACGCGTCCCGATCCGCTCGGGAACATGCGGATGCGCACTGGCGAAGTCAGCAAAATCGACGATGTCGGCGATCGTCGCAGTCTCGGCGGTCGTCGGCATGATTGGCCCTCCGAGAGGAGCCTATGCGATATTATTGTGACAGGCACGTAGCGGCGATGTTACGCCTTTGCGTCAGGTAACTTGTTAGAACGTCGTCGGTCGCGTGCTGTTGCACGGTTCGTCGCAGCCTGCTCCCCTCCGTTCGTCCTGAGGAGGGCCTCAGGACGAACGGAGGGGAGCACTACTCGAACAGGACGTGCCCCGGCTGCGCGGCGACGCGGTCGAGCCAGCGCTGCACGTTGGGATAGGCGGCAAGATCGAAGCCGCCCTCACCTGCGACATGGGTATAGGCGTAGAGCGCGATGTCGGCGAGGGTGAAGCGCCCCGCCGCCATCCAGTCGGCGCGCGACAGATGCGCGTCCATCTGCGCCAGCGCGGCGCGGCCAGCGGCCTTCTTGGCGGGGAGCAGCGCCGCCTGCGCCTCGCTCAGCGCCCCCTCGCCGACGTAGCGGCGCCAGAAGCGAAGCGTCGCGACATTGGGCTCGTGGCTATATTGCTCCCAGAACATCCAGCGCAGCATGTCGGCATGGTCGAAGCGGTCGGCGGGGATCAGCGCGCTGCCGTGCGCGAGGTACACGCAGGCGGCGTTGCTCTCGGGCAGGAAGTCGTCGCCGATCTGGAGCACGGGGATGCGCCCGCCCGCGTCGACCTCGCCGAGGAAGGCGGACGTGCGCGTCTCGCCCTTGAGGATGTCATAGGCGCGGCGTTCCAGCGGCACGTCGACATGCGCGGCGGTGAGCCGGATCTTGTAGCAATTGCCCGAGACCGGATCCTCGTGAAGGACCAGCCGCGGCGGCATCAGGCCGAGGCGCCCTGCTGGAGGTCGTTGTGGCGCAGCGCGGAGAGCACGCTGGCGACGATCGCGTCGGCGTCCAGCCCGGCCTCGGCGTACTGCACCGCGGGCGCATCCTGGTCCTGGAAGCGATCGGGCAGGCGCAGGGTGCGCAGGCGGAGGCCGTTGTCGATCAGGCCCTCGTCGCTGGCAAGCGTCAGCACATGCGCGCCGAGCCCGCCGACCGCGCCTTCCTCGATCGTCACCGCCACCTCGTGGCTGGTCAGCAGCCGGCGGATCAGCGCGGTGTCGAGCGGCTTGGCGAAGCGCAGGTCGGCGACGGTGGTGGACAGGCCCTTGGCCTCCAGCTGGTCCGCCGCCCGGAGCGCCTCGCCCAGGCGGGTGCCGAGCGAGAGGATCGCCACCGTCTTGCCTTCTCGCACCACGCGGCCCTTGCCGATCGGCAGTCGCTCGGGCGCTTGCGGCAGCGCGACGCCGGTGCCGTTGCCGCGCGGATAGCGGACCGCGATCGGGCCGTCGTCGTAGAGCGCGCAGGTGTGCGTCATGTGGACCAGCTCCGCCTCGTCGGCGGGGGCCATCACCACGAAGTTGGGTAGCGTCGCGAGATAGGTGACGTCGAAGCTGCCCGCGTGGGTGGCGCCATCCGCACCGACGAGGCCCGCGCGGTCGATCGCGAAGCGGACCGGCAGGTTCTGGATGGCGACGTCATGCACCACCTGGTCGTAGGCGCGCTGGAGGAAGGTGGAATAGATCGCGCAGAACGGCCGCATGCCCTGCGCGGCGAGGCCGGCGGCGAAGGTGACCGCATGCTGCTCGGCGATGCCGACATCGAAGCTGCGGTCGGGGTGGCGCCTGGCGAAACGGTCGACGCCGGTGCCCGAGGGCATCGCCGCGGTGATCGCGCAGATGGTGGGGTCGCGGTCCGCCTCATTGGCCAGCGCGTCGCCGAACACGTTCTGATAGGCGGGCGGCCCCGGTGGCGCCTTGGCCTGGACGCCCGACACCACGTCGAACTTCTGGACGCCGTGGTACTTGTCCGCGGCATTCTCGGCCGGCGCGTAGCCCTTGCCCTTCTTGGTGACGACATGGACGAGGATCGGTCCCTCGTGCGCGTCGCGGACATTCTCCAGCACGGGGATCAGCTGGTCGAGATTGTGGCCATCGATCGGGCCGACGTAGTAGAAGCCGAGCTCCTCAAAGAGCGTGCCGCCCATCGCCATGCCGCGGGCGAACTCGTCGGTCTTGCGCGCGACATCGGCGATCGGGCGCGGCAGCTTCTTGGCGAGGCGCTTGAGCTGGTCGCGCAGGCCCAGGAAGCTGCGGCTGGAAACGATGCGGCTGAGATAGGCGGAGAGGCCGCCGACCGGCGGGGCGATCGACATATCATTGTCATTGAGGATCACGACGAGGCGGTTGCCCGCCTCCACCGCATTGTTCATCGCCTCATAGGCCATCCCTGCGGACATCGCGCCATCGCCGATCACCGCGATCGCCTTGCCGGGCTGGCCGGCGATGCGGTTGGCGGTGGCGAAGCCCAAGGCCGCCGAGATCGAGGTGGAGGAATGCGCGGCGCCGAACGGGTCGTATTCGCTCTCGCTCCGCTTGGTGAAGCCGGACAGCCCGCCGCCCAGGCGCAAAGTGCGGAT
>NZ_JBELLZ010000160.1:0-4593 GCF_042096255.1 Sphingomonas sp.
GTGCTCTTCCGATCTATATTCATATCCTCGCTATTGCGAGGCACTCGCGTATCTCCTAGGCGTCGCCGCGTCGAGAGAATTGTCCCGGTCCGTTGATGGCGGACCCAAGCGAGTCACGAATGCCCGCCGATCACGCGCAGCCCAGCCCCGTTGCCGCTCCGCTGCCGCGCGCGCTCCCAGCGGCGCGCGCGCCGGCACGGCCCAAGCGCAAGGCGCGCGCCTTCTGGCTGAAGCAGCTACACACCTGGCATTGGGTCAGCGCCGCGGTGTCGCTCGCGGGCATGATGTTGTTCGCGGTGACCGGCCTGACGCTCAACCATGCCGCTTCCATCGGCGCCACCCCGCAGGTGACGCGCGCTCAGGCGACGCTGCCCACCGGGCTGCTCCCGCGTCTGTCAGGCGAGCATAGGGCAGACGCGCCGCTCCCCGCCGAGGTCGCGGCCGGCGTCACCAAGACGGTGCGGCTCGATCCGGCCGGCCGCGCCGCCGAATGGTCCGACGACGAGGTCTACGTCGCGATGCCCGGGCCGGGGCGCGACTCGTGGGTGAGCATCAACCGCGCCACCGGGAAGGTCGAGGCGGAGACCACCTGGCGCGGCTGGGTGTCCTACCTCAACGACCTGCACAAGGGCCGCAACACCGGCGATGCCTGGTTCTGGTTCATCGACGCCTTTGCGGTCGCCTGCGTGGTCTTCACGCTCACCGGGCTGCTGCTGCTCCAGCTCCACGCGCGCCATCGCCCGTCGACCTGGCCGCTGGTCGGCGCCAGCCTGGCGATCCCGCTGCTCCTTGCCCTGTTCCTGATCCACTGAAGAGGCCCCGATGCGTCCTGCTCTCCTTCTCGCCGGCGTCGTGACCGCCACCCCCGCCGCGGCCGGAACGGTGAGCGTCACCATCCCTCGCCTCAACGTCGCCGAATATCACCGACCCTATGTCGCCGGCTGGCTGGAGCCTGCGGCGGGCGGCGCCGCGCGCACCGTGTTCGTCTGGTACGACCTCAAGAAGAAAGGCGCGGAGCCCGGCACCAAATGGCTCGCCGACCTGCGCAGCTGGTGGCGCAAGGGCGGCCGCAGCCTGAAGCTGCCCGCCGACGGCGTCAGCGGGGCGACCCGCGCGCCCGGCACCTATTCGGTGCCGCTGCCCGCCAACCTGCCCGCTGGTCAATATGTGCTCAAGGTGGAGGCCGCGCGCGAGACCGGGGGGCGCGAGCTCGTGTCGGTGCCGATCACCGTCCCGGCAAAGGGCGGCAGCGCCAAGGGCGCGCACGAACTCGGCGCCGTCACCATCCGATAAACAATAGAGAAAAAGGGGAAAACCGATGCGCTTCCGCTCCGTCCTGATCGCCGCCGGTGCCGCCGCCGCGCTTGCCGCGCCCGCGCTGGCCCACCGCCAGTGGCTGCTGCCCTCGTCCACCACGCTCGCCGGCACCGACCAGTGGGTGACGGTGGATGCCGCCATCTCCAACGACCTGTTCTACCCCGATCACTTCCCCATGCCGCTGGAGCGGGTGAAGGTCTGGGCGCCCGATGGCAGCGAGGCGCAGATGGAGAATGGCGCGAAAGGCCGCTACCGCTCCACCTTCGACGTCAAGATCGACAAGCTTGGCACCTGGAAGATCGGCACCGAGACCGTTTCGGTGATGGGCAGCTTCAAGCTGAACGGTGAGGAATGGCGCGTCGGCGGCCGGCGTGGCCCGCCGCCTGGCGCGCAGCAGCCCGGCCAGCCCGCACGGCCGATGCCCAAGGCCGTCGCGACGCCCGCCGAAATCCCGGCTGGCGCCACCGACGTGACGCTGACCGAGGTATCCGGCCGCAATTTCGTCTTCGTCACCGCCGGCGAGCCGACCACCACCGTGTTCGCGCCGACCGGCAAGGGGCTGGAGCTCCAGCCGGTCACCCACCCGACCTCGCTGGTCGCCGACGAGCCCGCCGAGTTCCGCTTCCTGGTCGATGGCAAGCCCGCCGCGGGCGTGAAGGTGACGGTGGTGCCCGGCGGCAAGAAGTTCCGCAGCGCAGAGGGTGCGCAGGAGCTGACCACCGGCGCCGACGGCAGCGTCAAGGTCAGCTGGCCGGTGCCCGGCTTCTACTGGATCAGCGCCTCTCTGACAGATGCGCGCGCCACCACGCCGCGCGCGACCGGGCGGCGGATGAGCTACACCACCACGGTGGAGGTGCCCGCGCCCTGACGCGGATCGCGGTTCCTCCGCTCGATCCGCGCGCCATAACCGGCTGGGACCGGGAGGCGGGGGTGGCCGAGCTGGGCGGCGCGACGATGGGAACGGGCTGGCGGGTGCGCCTGGCGCATCCGCCCGGCTTCGATCTGGCGGGGCTCCACCACACGATCGTCGCACGACTCGACGGTCTCGTCGCCGAGATGAGCCATTGGGAGCCCGACTCGCTGCTGTCGCGGTTCAACCACGCGCCGGCGGGCAGCTGGGTCGCGCTGCCGCCGAACTTCGCCGCGGTGATCGCCGCCGCGCTGGCGGTGGCGGAGCGATCGGGCGGGGCGTTCGACCCGGCGATCGGCGCCTTGGTCGATCTCTGGGGCTTCGGTCCGGAGCCGGCCGCGGGCGTGCCGACCGACTCGGCCGTCGGCGAGGCGCTGCGGCTGGCGGGCTGGCGACGGTTGGAATGGGACGCGCCGGCGCGGCGCCTGCGCCAGCCGGGCGGGCTGCGGCTGGACCTGTCCGGCATCGCCAAGGGGTATGCGGTCGACTGCCTCGGCGCGCTGCTCGTCGATGCCGGCATCGGCCATGCCCTGGTCGAGATCGGCGGCGAGTTCGCGGGCCGCGGCCTCCGTCCCGACGGCGATCCCTGGTGGGTCGATCTCGAAACGCCCGGCCGGGTGGCGCCCTCGTTCCGGGTCGCGCTGCATCAGATCGCGGTCGCCACCTCGGGCGACTACGTCCGCGGCCGACACACTATCGATCCGCGCACCGGCTACCCGGTCAATCATGCGCTGGCGGTCAGCGTCCTCCACCGTTCGGCGATGCTCGCGGACGCCTGGGCCACCGCCCTTGGCGTGCTGCCGCGCGCCGAGATGATCGCGCTGGCCGAGGCGGAGGCGCTCGCCGTCCGCGCGCTGCTGCGGCGAGACGGCGAGATCGAGGAGTGGATCAGTCCCGCGCTCGCCGCGATGATCGCCTGACCGTCAGCGATCGTCCTTGACCGTCTCCATCGCCACGAAGGTTGAGGTGCTGGCGACATGAGGCAAGGCGGAAATCTTCTCGCCCAGCACCAGCCGGTAGCGCCGGATATCGGTGGTGCGGACCTTGAGCAGATAATCGAAGCTGCTCGCGATCATGTGGCATTCCTCCACCTCGGCGATCCGGCGCACCGCCGCGTTGAACTCGCGCAGCGCCGCCTCGCGCGTGTCGCTCAGCTTCACCTCGGCGAAGGCGACATGATCGAGGCCCAGCGCTGCGGGATCGACGCTGGCGCGGAAGCCGCGGATCACGCCCGAGTCGATCAGCCGGCGCAGCCTGACTTGGCAGGGCGTTTTCGACAGGCCCACTCGGGTGGCGAGCTCGGTCACCGTCAGGCGTCCGTTCTCCTGCAGGACGGCGATGATCTTGCGGTCGAACTCGTCCAACTCGACCGGTTTATTCGCGTTCGCCATCCTGTTCGCCTGAACAAAGCCTCGTATCCGGTCTGCACCGCCTGTCCGGCAAGCGCAACAAGTCGGAACGACTTGGCCGTTCGCACTATATTAGAGGCATGACCCAGCCCTTCGCCGCCTTTGCCCCCGCCGTCCGCGAGCCGACCCCGCTGCGCCGCGCGATCACCGCCGCCTATCGCCGCGACGAGGCGGAGGCGCTGCGCCCGCTGATAGCCACCGCCACCGTGCCGGACGATCTCGCCCCACGCATCCGCGAGACTGCGCGCCAGCTGGTCACCGCGCTGCGTTCCAACCGCAAGGGCAGCGGCGTCGAAGGGCTGGTGCAGGAATATTCGCTGTCCAGCCAGGAGGGCGTAGCGCTGATGTGCCTCGCCGAGGCGCTGCTGCGCATCCCCGACGATGCCACCCGCGACGCGCTGATCCGCGACAAGATCGCGGACGGCAACTGGGGTGCACATCTGGGCGGGGGGCGCTCGCTGTTCGTCAATGCGGCGACGTGGGGTCTGGTGGTCACCGGCAAATTGGTCGGCAGCGTTGATGATCGCGGCCTCGGCGCCGCGCTCGCCCGGCTGGTCGCGCGCGCGGGCGAGCCGGTGATCCGCCGCGGCGTCGATCTCGCCATGCGGATGATGGGCGAGCAGTTCGTCACCGGCGAAACGATCGAAGAGGCGCTGTCGCGCGCGCGGACGATGGAAGCCAGGGGGTTCGCCTACAGCTACGACATGCTGGGCGAGGCCGCGGTGACTGCGGTGGACGCCGACCGCTATTATGCCGATTACGAGCGCGCGATCCACGCGATCGGCAAGGCCTCCGCAGGGCGGGGCATCCACGCCGGTCCGGGCATCTCGATCAAGCTCTCGGCGCTCCACCCGCGCTACAGCCGCATGCAGGCCGGGCGTGTGATGGACGAGCTCCTGCCCCGCGTCGCGTCGCTGGCGGTGCTGGCCAAGGGCTATGACATCGGCTTCAACATCG
>NZ_JBELLZ010000161.1:0-4539 GCF_042096255.1 Sphingomonas sp.
GGCAGCCGGTTGCTTGATGCCGTCCGACCGCACCGTTAAGCGCGGGGCCGTTTGGCGCCCAAGACGCAGGAGATCATACGCGATGAAGAGGATTTCGACGGCCGTGCTCGCTGCGGCTCTGGTGACCGGTGCGGTCGCCACCGCGCCCGCGACCGCCGCCAAGAAGGAAGAGAATCCCTCGGCGCTGAAGCCAAGCCCCGACGTGCTCAAGGCGGCCCAGGCGGCGCAGGCGGCGCTGACCGCCAATGACCTCGCCACGGCGGAGCCGGCGATCGCGCAGGCCGAAGCTGCGGCCAAGAGCGAGGACGACAAATATATTTCCGCCGCGCTGCGCCTGTCGCTGGAAAGCCGCCGTGTCCAGGCCGCCGGCGAGAATGCCGACGCGACCCGGCTGGCCGCGCCGCTCGACGTGCTGATCGTCAACTCCAAGACCCCCGCCGCCGACAAGCCCAAGTTCGCGTTCGAGCGTGGCCTGATCTCCTTCCGGTCGAAGCAGTATCCGGTGGCCGTCACCTATTTCGAGAAGGCGCGCGAACTCGGCTCCACCGATCCCCGCCTGTCCACGCAGCTGGTGATGGCCAAGGTGAATGCGGGCGACACCGCCGGCGGCATGACCGAGCTCGACAAGATCATCACACAGACGGAACAATCCGGTCAGAAGGCGGATGAGCAGCTGTATCGCTTCGCGCTGAGCCGCACCATCCAGGCCAAGGACGGGCAGGGCACCCTCACTTGGATGAAGCGCTACCTCGCGGCCTATCCCACGGCCAAGAACTGGCGCGACATGATCAAGATCTACGGGCTGCAGCAGGGCTCGTTCATCACCCCGTCCAAGGCGCAGTCGCTGGACCTGTATCGGCTGATGCGGGCGACCAACTCGCTGGCCGACCAATATGATTACGAGACCTATGCGGTTACCGCGAACCAGCTCGGCCTGCCGTGGGAAGCCAAGGCGGTGATCACCGAGGGCCGCGCCAAGGGCAAGCTGCCGAGCACCGGCTCGTCGGCGCAGCTGCTCAGCACCGCCAATTCGCGCATCGCTTCCGAAGGATCGCTGACCGCGCTGGAGACCAAGTCGAAGTCGGCCGCCGACGGCAAGCTCGCCTCGCAGACGGGCGATGCGCAGCTTGGCAGCGGCAATTACGCAAAGGCGGCGGAACTGTATCGCCTCGCCCTCCAGAAGGGCGGCGTGAATGCTGCGGAGATCAACACCCGCCTCGGCGTTGCGCTGGCGATGGGCGGCGACAAGGCGGCGGCGAAGACCGCGTTCCAGGGCGTCACCGGATCGCCCAGTGCGGAAATCGCCGCGCTGTGGATGACCTACCTCGACCTGCCGGCGCCAACCGCCTGATCGGCGACAAGTGGAGTGAGGCGACGCCTCACTCCGCGATCGGCACTCCGGAACGGGCCTTCGCTGTCCGGATGGTCAGCGAGGTCTTGACGCTGGAAACGTTGGGCGCAGCGGTGAGCTGCGTCGTAAGCATCTCCTGGAAGGCGCGTAGATCGGGGGCGACGATCTTTAGGATGAAATCGATCTCGCCATTCAGCATATGGCATTCGCGCACTTCCGGGATTGCAGCGATATGCTGCTCGAAGGCGGCCAGATCGGATTCGGCCTGGCTCTTCAGGCTCACCATGGCGAAGACGGTGATCGGATAGCCGAGCTGGGCGGGATCGATCTCGGCATGATAGCCGCGGATCGCGCCGGCCTCCTCAAGCGCGCGCACGCGGCGCAGGCACGGTGGCGCGGTCAGGCCTACCCGGTCGGCCAGCTCCACGTTCGTCATCCTGCCGTTTTCCTGCAAGAGCGCCAGGATCTGCCGATCGATGCCGTCCAACGAAGCCGTCCTCACTTACAAATCGAAACCTCTGCGGCCCTCTAGCACAAGATCGTTGCGCCCCAACGTAATTGTGCCAGCATGCGACGGATCGTTTCGGCTCGCTTGCGGGAAAGCTGGCACACGCTAGAACCGCGCGCACGCGGCCTCGTGCGGCGCCCTCCCACAGGAACGCCGGTGCGGTTCGACGACAGCCTTTCCACCGTACTCGCCGCCGATTCCAGCACCGCCTTCGGTGCGCAGTCCGCGTTCCGGCAGCTTGTGGATCTGGTGGGACGAGGCCGGGTCGCATCCTCGCCGGAAATGATCGCCCGGTTGGAGGCGCTGCGGCCGCATGTACCGGCGGCGATCCGCGCTGCGGCGGCACGCGGGCTCGCCTTGGCGAGCCCGCCCGTGGACCTGATCGCCTTTTTCGCCGAGGACGAGCCGGCGGTCGCCGCCGCCGCACTGCGGGGGGTGACCCTGGATGAGGCGGGCTGGGATGGGCTGCTGCCGCGGATCGGCCCTGCCGGGCGTGCCGTCCTCCGGGCTCGCCCCGAACTGCCCGAGAGCGCCAGGCGCGGGCTGCACGCCTTCGGGTCCACCGATTTCACCTTGCCCTTCGACGGCACCGCATCGGCCGAAACCCTGCCGGAGCCGGTCGAGAGCAGCGGTCCCGCACCTTCGCCGCCGCCGCCGCATGGGTTCCCCATTGCCGAACTGGTCGATCGGATCGCGGCCTTCCACCGGGGTGAGGCTCCTGCGTCCCCGGCCGCGACGCCGGCGATGGGCTTCTCCTTCGAGACCGACACGCTGGGTCGCGTCTGCTGGACGGACGTGGAGCCGCGTGGTGCGCTGGTCGGGCTGACGCTCGACGGTGAACTGCGCTCCGCGATCCGGGGGCGGCGGCGGGCGGGCGGAATCCCCCTGGTCCTGCCGGGCGCTTCGCCACTGGGCGGCAGCTGGCAGGTGGATGCGGAGCCGGCGTTCGATGCACAGGGCCGGCACCTCGGCGCGCGCGGGCACGCCTGTCGCGCCCCGGTCGCGTCGCGCGGGAGCGGAGACGCGATCCGCCAGCTCGTGCACGAGCTGCGCACGCCGATGAACGCCATCTCGGGTTTCGCAGAGCTGATGGAGAGCGAGTTGCTGGGCCCGGTCCCACCCGTGCATCGCGCTGCCGCTGGCGCGATCCACACGGAAATGGCCGAGCTCCTCGGCGCGATCGAAGATCTCGATGTGGCGGCACGCATCGATGGCCAGACCCTTGATCTGGCGTCGAGCGAGGTCGCGCTGTGGCCGATGCTGGAGCGACACGGCACCGGCATCATGCTGCACGGCACGCGCGAGGCGATCGTCCATGCCGATCCGCGCGCCCTCGATCGCCTCCTCCATCGCTTCTTTGGACTGCTCGACCCTGCGGCCCGCGTCGAGGTCGCGTCTGATGGATGCTGGAGCACGCTTCGGGCCGATCGACCGGCAGCAGGGGCGGGGAACGCCGCGTCTCCCGCCCCCCTGCTGGGCATGCGCTTCACGCTGCGGCTCATCGGCGATCTGGCACGGGAACTCGGCGGAACCTTCGTGGAGGAGGATCGCCTCACCCTGAGGTTGCCGGGTCGGCTCGATCCCGGCGCCCGGATCGGCGGATCGATGTGACGGGCAGGGGGATGCGAGTGCCGCTGTCCTGGCCGGAGACTTTCGGTACGCGCTTTACCATTTTCGTCGATGTCGAGGAGGAGTTCGACTGGTCGGCGCCCTTGTCCGCGGACAATCGCGCGGTCACCGCCGTCTCCGAATTGCCGAAGGCGGATGGCAGGTTGCGTGATCTGGGCGCGGTTCCCGCCTATCTCGTCGATTATCCGGTGGCCGTAGCGCCTGGCGCGATCGAGGTGATGCGCGAACTGGTTGCGCGGCCGGGCGGCGAGATCGGCGCGCAACTGCACCCCTGGGTCAATCCGCCGTTCACCGAGGAAGCATCTGCCGGGCACGGTTTCGTCGGCAACCTGCCGGAGGCTAACGAGGCGGCGAAGCTACAGGCGCTGACCGCGGCGATCACCGCCGCGGTAGGAGTCGCGCCCCGGGTGTACCGCGCCGGACGTTATGGGATCGGGCCGAACACGTTCGCGCTGCTCGCGGCGCAAGGCTATCGGCTGGACACGTCGATGCGCGCTCGGTTCGACTATCGCGCGGATGGCGGACCCTCCTTCGCCGGCATCGGCAACCATGCGTTCCGCGCCGGACCGAGCGGTCGTGTCGTGGAGCTGCCGCTGACCACGGCGTTCACCGGTGCGCTCCGCCGGGGCGGGCCGGCACTCTATCCACGGCTCGCCTCTAGCCGGATTGCCCGGGGATTGCTGGCGCGAACGGGCCTGCTCTCCCGCGTCCCGCTCACACCCGAGGGCGTTCCGGTGCAGGAGGCGCTCGAAGCGGTGCGGGTCGCCTTGGGGGAGGGGACTCAAGTGCTGAACTTCGCTTTCCATTCGCCGTCCCTGGTGCCGGGCCACACGCCCTATGTCCGCGACGCGGCCGACCTCGGCCGCTTCTACGGCTGGTGGGACGCGATGTTGCAGCTGCTGGCCCGCCGCGGGGTGGCTGGCACATCGACGGCGGACCTGGTGTCCGCGAGCTCGCTTGCATCCGAAGGCGCGGCTCCGCTAAGCCGGCGCACGCGGGGCCTGTAGCTCAACGGTTAGAGCTGGCCGCTCATAACGGCTAGGTTGCGGGT
>NZ_JBELLZ010000162.1:0-4507 GCF_042096255.1 Sphingomonas sp.
CGTGGACGCGGACGATGCCCTTGCCGCCGGGCATGTAGAGCATGTCGCCCTTGCCCAGGAGCTGCTCGGCACCCTGCTCGCCCAGGATGGTGCGGCTGTCGATCTTGCTGGTGACGTGGAAGCTGATCCGCGTCGGCAGGTTCGCCTTGATCACGCCGGTGATCACATCGACCGAGGGGCGCTGGGTCGCCATGATCAGGTGGATGCCCGCGGCGCGCGCCTTCTGCGCCAGCCGCTGGATCAGGAACTCCACCTCTTTCCCGGCGGTCATCATCAGGTCGGCGAGTTCGTCGACGATGATCACGATCTGCGGCAGCACCTGATAGTCGAGCTGTTCCTCCTCATAGACCGGCTGGCCGTTGTCGCCGAAGCCGGTCTGCACGCGGCGGCCGAGCGGCGCGCCCTTGGCGCGCGCGGCGCGCACCTTGTCGTTGAAGCTCGCCAGGCTGCGCACGCCCAGCGAGGACATCTGGCGGTAGCGATCCTCCATCTGCTCCACCGCCCATTTCAGCGCGCGCACCGCCTTGGCGGGGTCGGTGACGACGGGGGAGAGCAGGTGCGGGATGTCGTCGTACATCGACAACTCCAGCATTTTGGGATCGATCATGATCATCCGGCACTGGTCCGGGGTCAGCCGATACAAGAGCGACAGGATCATGCCGTTCAGGCCCACCGACTTGCCCGAGCCGGTGGTGCCCGCGACCAGCAAATGCGGCATCGGCGCCAGGTCCGCGATCACCGGATCGCCGGCGATGTTCTTGCCCAGGATGATCGGCAATTGCGCATTCTGGTCGGCGAACACCTGGCTGCCGATCAGTTCGTGGATCGACACGGTCTCGCGCTTGGCATTGGGCAGCTCGATGCCGATCACGGTGCGGCCGGGGATGGTGGCGACGCGCGCGGAGAGCGCGCTCATGTTGCGCGCGATATCGTCGGCGAGCTGGACGACGCGATTGGCCTTGATGCCCGGCGCGGGCTCCAGCTCGTACATCGTCACCACCGGGCCGGGGCGTACCTCGGTGATCTGGCCGCGGACGTTGAAGTCGTCCAGCACCGTCTCCAGCAGCCGGGCGTTGCGCTCCAGCGCCGCCTTGTCGATCGCGCCCGCGACCGGCGGCGGCGCGGGGGTGAGCAGGTCAAGGCTGGGCAGCTCGTAATCGTCGCGCAGGTCGAGCGACTGCTGCTGCGCCTTGGGCCGGGCGGGGGAGGGCGCGATCGTGCGCTCGCCGATCACCGGCGCAGGGCGATGGTCCGGCTCGGCCACCGCGCGCGGCGGGATCGCCTTGCGGACCAGCTCGACCGGCGCATCCTCGTCCTCATAATCATCGTCGGGCAGCGACACCCGGCCGCCGCGCGCGTCCACCCGCGCGCCGCGCCGCGCCTGCCGACGGCGCCACGCCGCGCTCGCGCCGGTGTCGAGATCGAGGCTGCGCGCCCAGATCGCCGCGCCGGCAATGCCGCACAGGATGCCGAGCGCGGTCGCGCCCCAGCGCTGCCACTCGGGCTGCTCCAGATAGGACAGTCCCGCCTCCGCCGCGCCGGTCAGCGCCAGCCCGACCATCCCGCCCCAGCCGGCGGGCAAGGCGAGCACCGCGCGATCGGAGACGAAGGCGAGCGCGGTCGCCATCAGCGCCACGCCGATCGCGGCATTGCGCAGCATCCGGCCCCAGCGGCCGGCGGGCAGGTCGCGCCACAGCCGCAAGGCGACGATCGGCAGCACCGGCAGCAGCAGCGCCACCGCCGGGCCGAACAAGGTCAGCGCGCCATCCGCGAACAGCGCGCCGGGCGCGCCCAGCAGGTTGCGCACGCTGCCCGCCTCGGTGTTGATCGCCGCGTCGCCGGCCTTGTAGCTCGCCAGCGCTACCGCCATCGCCGCCGCGGCGGCGAACAGCACGCACGCCAGGATCAGCGCGCCCGAGCGCACCGCGCCCGCCCGCACCGTCTCCCGCCAAAGTGACGGAGCCTGCGTCGCCATCCCTGCCTCCGAAGAACAATGGGTGAATCCTCCGCCAATCCGGCGCTGACGTCAAGACGCGGGCGTTGTCGCGGGTGTCGATCCCGGATAGGGCGTGGCCGATGCAACACGATGTGCTGATCCTGGGTGGCGGGCTGGTCGGCGCGACGCTCGGCATCGCGCTGGCGGGCGCCGGGCTGTCGGTGGTGGTGGTTGACCCCGCCGACCCGCAGGTCACCGCCACCGCCGCCTTCGACGGGCGCGCCTCCGCGATCGCCAGCGCCAGCGGCAACATGCTCGACGCGATCGGCGTCGGCGCGCGGCTGACCGGATTGGGCTGCCCGATCCGCCACATCCGCGTCTCGGACGGGCTGGAGCCGGGCAAGCTCGACTTCACCACCGGCGCGGACGAGCCGCCGCTCGGCACCATGTACGAGAACCGGCAGCTGCGCGCCGCGATCTACGCCACCGCCGCCGAGATCCCGACGCTGGACCTGCGGATGAAGACCCATGCGCTGGAGGTGGAGCGCGGCCCCGCACGCGTCACCGCGCAACTGTCGGATGGCGAGACCGTCACCGCGCAACTCCTGATCGCCGCTGACGGCCGCGCATCGCCGACGCGCGAGGCGGCGGGGATCGCGGTGGCGCGCTGGTCCTATCCGCACCACGCCATCGTCGGCGCCTTCCACCACGAACGCCCGCACAACCAGATCGCGTTCGAGATCTTCTACCCCACCGGCCCCTTCGCGCTGCTGCCCTTGCCGGACGATGACATCGGCCACCGCTGCGCGATCGTCTGGTCGGTGGCGGCGAAGCACGGCCCGGCGATGCTCAAGCTCTCCGACCGCGCCTTCCTGGCGGAGGCGAGCGCGAAGATGGGCGGGTTCCTGGGCGAACTCTCCCACCCCGCGCCCCGCTCGGGCTATCCGCTCGGCTTCCACCATGCCGCGACGATCACCGCCGAGCGGCTGGCGCTGGTCGGGGACGCCGCGCACGGCATCCATCCGATCGCGGGGCAGGGGCTCAATCTCGGACTGCGCGATGTCGCCACGCTCGCCGAGGTGCTGGTCGAGGGCAAGAGGCTCGGCCTCGATCTCGGCGACGCCGCCCTGCTCGCCCGCTATCAGGCCTGGCGCGGGCTCGACACCGCGCTCGTCGCCGCGACCACCGACGGCCTCACCCGTCTGTTCGGCATCCCCGGCAGCGCCGCCAGCGCGGTCCGCCGCTTCGGCATCTCGGCGGTCGACCGGATCGCGCCCCTGAAGGCGCGCTTCATGGCCGAAGCGCGCGGCGAAGCGGGTAACCTGCCGCGCCTGCTGCATGGGCTGGCGGTATAGGCAGCCTCAGCGGGTCGCGACGATCATCGACTGCATCGGCTGGAGGTAGCCGAACTGGCGCGAGGCGTAGAAGGCGACATAGGCGTCGCTGAAGCCCGCAGCGCGGATCTCGTCCAGCAGCGACCAGCCGAACCAGTAATAGCACAGGATGCCCTCGGCGTTCACCGGGTCGCCATGATAGTCGGGCGGTTCGTGGTGAACGATGCTGCCGTCCGCGGAGACGGAGGCGCGCACCAGCGTCTCCGCCTCCTTCGCCCGGAACGGCGCGGTGATCAGCGCCAGCCCGCCCGGGCGCAGCACCCGCGCGCATTCGGATAGCGCGGCGCGATAATCGGGCACATGCTCCAGCACCTCGAAGCTCATCAGCACGTCGAAACTGGCATCGGCGAAGGTCAGCCGGGTCAGGTCCTCCGAGCGGACGCCGCGCGCGTCGCTCTGGCCGAAGGGCGTGTCGGGCAGATACTCGCTGCCGACCACGGCCGGATGCCGCTCCGCCACGAAGTGGAAGAAGGGGGTCAGCCCTTCGGTCATGTAGATGCGGTCGCCGGAAGGGTCGGGCCGCAGCGTGCGATAGGCGTGATAGGCGGCGCGCAGCCGCGCGATCAGGCCGGTATCGGGGCAGCGCGTCGATTCGCGCCAGTTGGGCGCCTTGTTGGGATCGGCGGGCCAGTTGACCGCGAAGTTCACGATCCGCCCGGCGGTGATGCTGTAGCCGCGCGGCGGCGCCTCCGCGCTCAGCGCGTTCTGGTACGCGATCACTTCGGCGTGCAGATTGCGCAGGCGCGGCAGGTTTTCCACCGCTTCGGCATGCGAGCGCATCGACCACAGGCTGAGCGGCGGAATGGGATCAAAGGTCATCCGTCGCTCACCCGCTCGATATCCGCGCCCACCGCGCTCAATTTCTCTTCCAGCCGCTCATAGCCGCGGTCGAGGTGATAGACGCGGTTCACCGCGGTCTCCCCCTCCGCCGCCAGCCCGGCCAGGATCAGGCTCATCGACGCGCGCAGGTCGGTCGCCATCACCTGCGCGCCGGTCAGCCGCGCGACGCCCCTGACCACCGCGTTGCGGCCGTGGACCTGGATGTCCGCGCCCATCCGCGCCAGCTCGGGCACGTGCATGTAGCGATTTTCGAAGATCGTCTCGGTCAGCACGCTGGCGCCATCGGCGCGGCACAGCATCGCCATGAACTGCGCCTGCATGTCGGTGGCGAAGCCGG
>NZ_JBELLZ010000163.1:0-4329 GCF_042096255.1 Sphingomonas sp.
CCAGAAGGAGAGCGCCACCGGTATCGAGATCGGCCAGCGGCTGAATCACGCCCGTTTCCGAATTTGCATGCTGGATCACGGCGAGCTCGGCGCCTTCCGGGATGGCGCGCACCAGCGGCTCGGCAGCGATCACGCCCGCCTCAGGCGCAGCCCGCCACACTGCGTCATGCTCCACCGCGCTCGCCTGCACATGCCTGCCGCGTACCGCCAGCGCGATCGCCTCGCTGGCGCCGCTGGTCAGGATCACGTGCCCGTCCCAGCCCAGCGCCGCCGCGATCCGCGCGCGTGCCTCCTCTAGCGCGGCGCGCGCGGCACGCCCCTCGGCGTGCGGCGATGACGGATTGGCCCAGCGCTGCATGCCCTCGCCCACCGCTGCCATGGCTTCGGGGCGGATCGGGGTGGTCGCGGCATGATCGAGGTAGGTTCGGGTCAAGAAAAGTTCCCAATCGGCGGCGCGTCCCTATATAGCGCCCGGTTCCGGCGGATCGACCCGCCCCCGAAACAAGAGAACACCGTGCCCGAAGTGATCTTTCCCGGCCCCGAAGGCCGCCTCGAAGGGCGTTTCGCCCCCGCCCCGCGCCCGCGCGCGCCCGTCGCCATGATCCTCCACCCGCACCCGACCGCGGGCGGCACGATGAACAACCACATCGTCCAGGCACTCTACAAGACCTTCCAGCGCCGCGGCTTTGCCACTTTGCGCTTCAACTTCCGCGGCGTCGGCAAAAGCCAGGGTGTGTTCGACAATGGCGTCGGCGAACTGTCCGACGCGGCGAGCGCGCTCGACTGGGTGCAGAGCTTCCACCCCGAGGCCTCGTCCACCTGGATCGCGGGCTTCAGCTTCGGCGCGTGGATCGGCATGCAGCTGCTGATGCGCCGCCCGGAGATCCGCGGCTTCATCTCGGTGGCGCCGCCGGCGAACCTCTACGACTTCACCTTCCTCGCCCCCTGCCCCTCCTCGGGCATCATCATCCAGGGCGCCGAGGACGAGGTGGCGACGCCGCCGGCGACGCAGAAGCTGGTCGACAAGCTGCGCACGCAGAAGCACATCACCATCCACCACGACACCATCAAGGGCGCGAACCACTTCTTCGAGCACGAGATGGACGACCTGATGAACTCGGTGGACAAGTATCTCGACATGCGACTGGATCCAAACTCGCCGATCCGCTGACGCTCAGGCGAGCACCCCGTCGATCCAGCGGTCGACGATCGCGGTGGCGGGGTGCGCGGGATCGCCAAGCGCGCGATTGAGCTGGAGGTGACCCCTCAGGCCGCGGTGCGGGATGGCATGCGTCTCCACTTGCGCGCCGCCGCGGCGCAGCGCCTGCGCGAGGCCCTGCGACTGCTCGGCCGCGCTGGGGCGCTGGACCCAGAGGATCAGGAAGCGCCCGGTCGTGGTCTCCGCGTGCAGCGTCGGAGAGAGGCGCGCATGCCGCTCGGGATCGCGCCCGAAGGCGGCGCCGTACAGGCCCGAGACGAAGGGCAGCCCGCCCGCCGACTGCCGCGCCACGTCATAGGCGGCGCCATCGAGCAGGATCGTGCCGGCCAGCCGCTGCGGATCGATCCCGGCGTGGCGCGCATAGGCCCGGTCGGTGACCACCAGCGCGGCGAGATGTGCGCCGGCGCTGTGACCCATCAGCACGATCCGGCGCGGGTCGACGCCGCGTGCCGACGCCTCGCGGAACAGCAGCGCCAGCGCGTCGGCGACGTCCTGTGCCTGCTGCTCCACCGTGGCGAGCGGCACCAGCCGGTAGTTGAGCGAGGCGAAGGCGAGGCCGCGCCGGAGGATGTGGTTTGCCTTCGTGTAACCGGTCGTCCGCCCCTTGTCGCCGCGGCTCCAGCCGCCGCCGTGGACGAAAACGACCAGCGGGACCGGAGCCGAGCCGTCCAGCGGCGGATAGAAGTCGAGCCGCTGGAGCGGTGCCGGGCCGTACGCCAGTTCCTCCGCCCGGCTGAGCGGCGGCGGCACGCCGCGCGGCTGGGGCGCGAGCACCGAGACGAGCATCGGCACGATCCGCCGCACTCAGAGCGTCCAGATCAGCACGTTGCCGAGCAGCACCGCCGCCATCACCAGCAGCAGCACCCCGCGCTTTACGTCGCGCCGGCTCACGATCATCCACCCGCCGCCGAGGAGGCAGGCGAAGAAGCCGAGCATGGCGATGGCGGGGGCGGACTCACCCACCGGCCAGCACCCGCGCATAGGCGGCGCGATCGACGTTCCCCCCCGACAGGATCACCAGCATACCCGGCTCGGGCGCCACCTTGCCGGCGAGCAGTGCCGCCAGCGCGACCGCACCGCCGGGCTCCACTACCAGCCGCAATTGCTCCGCCGCCCAGCGCTGCGCCGTCGCGGTCTCGGCTTCGCTGACCGCCACACCGCGCGCGTCGCGGCGGGAGAGGACGTCGAAGGTCAGCGGCGACACCTGCTTGGTCTGGAGCGCGTCGCAGGCGGTGGGCGGGGGCGAGTCGCCGACCGGCAGGATCCAGCTGGCTTCCAGGCTGCGGCGCATGTCGTCCCAGCCCTCGGGCTCGACCACGGTGATCGCCGCGTCCTTGAGCGCCAACGCGATGCCGGCGGCCAGCCCACCGCCGCCGCAAGGCACCACCACATGGGCAGGCGCGCCGAGACCGGCGGCCTCCATCTGCGCCGCCGCCTCCACCCCCGCGCTCCCCTGCCCTTCGATGATCCACGGATCGTCGAAGCTGGGCACCAGAGTGGCGCCGCGCGCCTCGGCGAGTCGCGCCGCGATCGTCTCGCGCGACTCAGTGGCGCGGTCATAGGCGACGATCTCGGCGCCGAGCGCCAGCGTGCCCTCCACCTTCGCGCGCGGCGCATCGGCGGGCATCACGATCGTCGCGGCGATCCCCAGCCGCTTCGCCGCCCAGGCGATTCCCTGCGCGTGATTGCCGCTGGAGAACGCCACGACCCCTTTGCGCCTCGCCTCGTCGCTCAATGCGGTGAGCCGATGCCACGCACCGCGGAGCTTGAACGCGCCCATCGGCTGGAGCGGTTCCGACTTGAACGCGATCTCTACCCCGTTGATTTCACGGGAGAACAAAGGCGTCGGCGGCAGGATGGCGGCGAGCTTGGCGGCGGCGTCGCGCACCCCCGCCCGGGTCGGCTGTCGCAAAAACGTCATAAATGAACCTTCGGGGCTCGCACCCACTTTACAGGTGGGCCGCGTGACCCTAGATCGCGCCTCCGCTGCCCCATGGGACTTCCAACCGCAAGGCAGCTTTTCGAACGTCGTCGCCGCAAGGCACTTGGAGGTCCCTTGAATTGCACCAGCATCATCGCGCGCTGGGGCTAGCCGCCCCGTCGATTGCCGTTTCCGCCCCGTCGGTCGGGAACGCCCTCGAAATCGCCCAGCGTCGGCCAGTCCAGCCGGTCACGCTCGTCCGTCCGCACGCCGCGGCACGGGCCGCCCGGTTCTTCGTGGAGAAGTTCCCGGGCCGCTCGATGTATGCGGTGAAGGCGAATCCGAGCCCCGAGCTGATCCGGATCCTGTGGGATAACGGCATCACCACCTATGACGTCGCTTCGATCGGCGAAGTGCGGATGGTGCGTCGAACCCTGCCGGAGGCGACCTTGTGCTTCATGCACCCAGTCAAGGCCGAGGAGGCGATCCGCGAAGCCTATTTCACGCACGGCGTGCGCACGTTCAGCTTGGACAGCCTGGAAGAGCTGGACAAGATCCTGCGTGCCACCAACGATGCGACCGACCTGACGCTCTGCGTCCGGCTGCGCGTGTCGTCCGAGCATTCGAAGCTCAGCCTCGCGTCGAAGTTCGGCATCGCGCCGCAGGATGCCGGCCCGCTGCTGATGGCGGCGCGGCAGGCGGCGGACGCGCTGGGCATCTGCTTCCATGTCGGATCGCAGGCGATGACTCCCGACGCATACTCGAACGCGATGGAGCGCGTGCGCCAAGCGATCGTGGAGGCGGCGGTGACCGTGGACGTGATCGACGTCGGCGGGGGCTTCCCCTCCACCTATCCGGGCATGGAGCCGCCACCGCTGGAGCGCTATTTCGACACGATCCACCGCGCGTTCGAGAGCCTGCCGATCTCCTATTCGGCGGAGCTGTGGGCGGAGCCGGGCCGGGCCTTGTGCGCGGAATATTCGTCGCTGGTGGTGCGCGTGGAGAAGCGCCGCGGATCCGAGCTTTACATCAACGACGGCGCTTATGGCGCCCTGTTCGATGCGGCGCACATCGGCTGGCGTTTCCCGACGCAGTTGCTGCGCGAGCCGGAGTCGGAGGTGCGCGATCACGGCTTCTCCTTCTACGGCCCGACCTGTGACGACATCGACCACATGCCGGGGCCGTTCGC
>NZ_JBELLZ010000164.1:0-4309 GCF_042096255.1 Sphingomonas sp.
CTGCTCGCCCGCCTTGACGTCCGCCCCGGCGACACCGTCACTGCCGGCCAGCCGTTGGCAGTGATCGAGGCGATGAAGATGGAGAACGTCGTCCGCGCCGAAGCCGACGGCACGGTCGCCGCGATCCGCATCGCCGCCGGCGACAGCGTCGCGGTGGATCAGCTGCTGATCGAGCTTGCCTGAACGAAGCGCGCCACGCTGCGACAAGTCGCGACACTAAATCGCTGGACCCTTTCGGCCTGCCCGGCCATTTCCCACCGCCATGAGACGCCTTCGTGCCTCGCTCCTCCTCGCCGCAGCGCTCGGCGGCTGCACCGTCGGGCCGGACTATCGCCTGCGCACCGCCGCGGAGCTCGACGTGCCGGACGGCTTCTCCGTCACCGCCGCCCCGACGCGAGAGGATCTGACCCGCTGGTGGCGCAGCTTCGACGATCCGGTGCTCGGCGATCTCGTCGAGCAGGCCGCCGCCGCGAACCTCGATGTGGCGCAAGCCACCGCCCGCCTCCGCCAGGCGCGCGAGGCGCTGGTCCAGTCCCGCGCCACCCTGCTCCCCACCGTCAACGGCTCGGGCGGGTTCAGCCGCTCCGAGACGCTGCGCGGCGGGCAGACGCTGATCACTTTGCCCGACGGCACCACGCAGAGCATCGGCGGCGGCGGCGGCTCCAACTTCTCGCTCGGCCTCGACGCGCAATATCAGCTCGGCCTGTTCGGCGAGGTGCGCCGCACGGTGGAGGCGAGCCGCGCGCAATATGAAGCATCGGGTTTCGACCAGGCCACCGTGCTGCTGTCGGTACAGGCAGAGGTTGCGCGCAACTATGTCCTCGCCCGGCTCTACCAGCTCCAGCTCGCCAATGCCCGCGACAGCCTCGCGCTGCAGGACGACAATCTGGAGATCGCGGGTTTCCGCGTGCAGGCCGGGCTCGTCTCCAGCCTCGACCAGGAACAGGCCCGCGTGCAGCGCGCGCAGACCGCTGCCTCGGTGCCGCAGATCGAGCAGCAATATAACGCCGCTGTCTCACGCCTCGGCGTGCTCACCGCGCAGGCGCCCGGCGCGCTCAAGCCGATGCTCTCAGCGACCAAGCCGATCCCGCGCGGGCCGCAGACGGCGGGGGTCGGCATCCCCGCCGACGTCCTGCGGCAGCGCCCCGACGTACGCGCCGCCGAGCGCACGCTCGCCGCCGTCACCGCACAGATCGGCGTCGCCAAGGCCGCGCTTTATCCGGCGCTGGCGATCAGCGGCAACATCAATACCAACGCCGGCAATCTGGGCGGTCTGTTCGAGACGCTGACCGGCGGCCTCTTCGCCGGGCTGACGCAGGCGATCTTCAACGGCGGCCGCCTCAACAGCCAGGTACGCAGCGCCGAGGCGGCGACCGACGCCGCGCTCGCCGCGTACAAGCAGGCCGTGCTCACCGCGCTGGAAGAGGTGGAGAATGCCGTCGTCGCACTCCGCACCGCCGAGACGCGCGAGCGCGAGTTTGCCGTCGCGCTGGAGGCGGCGAACAACTCCGCGATCCTCAGCCGCAGCCAGTATCGCACCGGCCTCACCGATTTCACCACGCTGAGCCAGCAGGAGGCGTCTTTGCTCTCCGCCCGCAACAGCGCGGCGCAGGCGCGCGCCGACCACGCCACCGCGCTCGTCCAGCTCTACACCGCATTGGGCGGCGGCTGGGATTCGAGCGTCACGCCGCAAGCCCCCGAACCCCAACGATCCAGCCAGGACGGAACCCGCTGATGGCGACCCAACAGACCGACGATTTTCTGGGGGTGAAGCCGCAGCCGGCGTGGCGCCGCTGGATCAAGTGGGTGGCGATCGGCGTCGGCTTGCTGCTGCTGATCCTGCTCGGCCTTCGCCTGTTCGGCTCAAAGGAAGCCGCCGGTTTCGCCACCACCCCGGTGCGCCGCGGCGATCTCACCGTCACCGTTTCCGCCACCGGCAAGCTGGCGCCGACCAATCAGGTGACGGTCGGCTCCCAGCTGTCGGGCCTCGTCACGCGCGTGGTGGTCGACGTCAACGATCGCGTCACCGCCGGGCAGGCGCTGGCGCTGATCGATCCCGAGCAGATCGAGGATCAGATCCGCGCCGGTCAGGCACAGCTCAATGCCAACATCGCCAGCGTGAACCAGGCGCGCGCCACCGTCGCGGAAGCACAGGCGCAGCTCGCCCGACTGGAGGAAGTGTACCGCCTGTCCAACGGCCGCGTGCCCTCGCAGACGGAGCTGCAGACCGGCCGCGCCAACGCGCAGCGGGCCGTGGCGGCGCTGCGCGTAGCGGAAGCGAACGTCGAGGCCGCACGCGCAAACCTCGCGCAGAACCAGACGCAGCGCCAGCGCGCGATCATCCGCTCCCCTGTCAACGGCGTGGTGCTGGCGCGGCAGGTCGATCCCGGGCAGACGGTCGCCGCCTCGTTCAACACGCCGACCCTCTTCGTGATTGCCGAGGACCTCAGCAAGATGAAGCTGGAGGTCGCGATCGACGAGGCGGACGTCGGCTCGGTGAAGGAGGGACAGACGGCGAACTTCACCGTGGATGCCTTTCCCGGACGAACCTTCCCCGCCACCATCACGCGCGTTGATCTAGGTTCGAATCTTACGGCCAGCAGCGCAAGCTCCTCTTCGACCAGCACATCGACGACCAGCACGACCGGCCAGGTGGTGTCCTACGCCGCCGACCTCACCGTAGCCAATTCGACCATGGAATTGCGCCCAGGCATGACGGCCACGGCTGACATCGTAACGAGCGACAAGAAGAACGTCCTGCTCGTCCCCAACGCGGCTTTCCGTTTCACGCCCGCGACGACGGCGGCCGGCGGCGGGAGCAGCGGCGGCATTGCCGGCTCGCTCACCTTCCGTCCGCGCCGCGGCGACCGCCCCGAACGTACCGCGACGCTTGGCCGCGGCGCGCAGCAGACGGTCTATGTGAAAGGGGCGGGCGGTCAGCCGCAGGCAGTGCAGGTCACCACTGGCGACACCAACGGCAGCGTCACCGAAGTGCTTTCGGGCGGGCTCAAGCCGGGCATGGAAGTGATCACCGGGCAATTGTCGGGCGAGCAAGGCGCGGCTGCCGCCAAGGGCGGCCAGCCCAAGCAGCGCGCGGGAGGCTCGGGTGCCGGCGCGTAACCTACGCCTCACCTCCCTCCGTCGCGCCCGGCTTGACCCGGGGTCTCGCTGCCTTTCGCAACGGTGGAGAAGAAGCGGGACCCCGGCTCAAGGCCGGGATGACGAAGCTGGTGAGAGAGGCCGTCATGTCTGATCCCCTCATCTCGCTGCGCAACATCACCAAGGTGTTCGGCACCGGCGCCACCGCGTTCCAGGCGCTCAAGGGCGTCGATCTTGATATCGCCGCAGGCGATTTCGTCGCGGTCATGGGCCCCTCGGGTTCGGGCAAGTCGACGACGATGAACATTCTCGGTTGCCTTGACGTGCCCACCGACGGCACCTTCCTGTTCCGCGGCCACCATGTCGAGACGCTCGACCGCGACCAGCGCGCGCTACTGCGCCGGAAATACCTCGGCTTCGTCTTTCAGGGCTTCAACCTGCTCAGCCGCACCAGCGCGCTGGAGAATGTCGAGCTGCCGCTGCTCTACCGCGGCGACGATCGCAAGACGCGCCGCGACGCCGGCATGGCTGCGCTCGACAAGGTCGGGCTGGCCGACTGGTGGGATCACACGCCCGCGCAGCTCTCCGGCGGCCAGCAGCAGCGCGTCGCCATCGCCCGGGCGATTGTCACCCGCCCCGATGTGCTGCTCGCCGACGAGCCGACCGGCAATCTCGATTCGGAGCGCTCGGTAGAGATCATGGAACTGCTCACCGGCCTGAACCGCGAAAGCGGGATCACCGTGCTGATGGTCACGCACGAGCCCGACATGGCCGCGTTCGCGCATACCGTGGTGCACTTCAAGGACGGCCTGGTGGAACGGATCGACGCCCATCAGTCCCCCTCCCGCACGCGCGAGGGAGCGCCAGAACTCCCCTCCCGCACGCGGGAGGGGCCGGGGGAGGGCGTGTCGACGAACGCCAACGCCGCCTCCACAGGACAGCCCCTCCCGCAAGCGGGAGGAGAGAAGTGATGCGCGCCGCTCTTCGCTCCTGCCTTCCACAATGGGAAGGGCAGTAGATGTTCGGCACCACTTTCGTTCTCGCGATCCGCTCGATCCGCCGACACCTACTACGCTCGTTCCTCACCATCCTCGGTATCGTCATCGGCGTCGCCGCGGTGGTCGCGATGGTGACGCTGGGCAAAGCGACCACCAGCGCCGTGCAGGAACAGATTTCCGCGCTCGGCACCAACGTGCTCCAGATTCGCCCC
>NZ_JBELLZ010000165.1:0-4271 GCF_042096255.1 Sphingomonas sp.
CGCCCCTCCACCGCCTTCGGCGGTCCCCCTCCCCACTGCGTGGGGAGGATTCAGGACGCCGGCATTTCCCACAGCTCGATCGCGTTGCCCTCGGGGTCATGAATGCGCGCGAACCGTCCCACCTCGGGCGAGTCCCATTCCGCGCGCGTCTCCACCGCTATCCCCGCCGCGCGCAGCCGTTCCAGCAGCGCGTCCAGCTCGGACACGCGCAGGTTGAGCATGTATTGCTTGTCCGCGGCGAAATAGTCGGTGGTCGCCTTGAACGGCGCGAACACCACCGGGCCCTCGCTGACCCGCCAGCTCCACGGCTCCGGCGCGCCGCCGCCGGTCGAGTCGCAGCCGTTGCCGACGCCCAGATGCTCGACATACCATGCCGACAAGGCTTCCGGGTCCTGCGCCCGGAAGAACAATCCGCCAATCCCCAGTACCGGCATCCTCTCGCCTCCTTATGCCGCCAGCTCCAGTTCCCGGCCCGCCGCCGCGTCGAGCAGCCGTTTCTCCATCGCCCGGAGCTTGGTGGTGCTGGCGATCTTATCGCCCATCAGGTCGGTCAGATAAAAGGTGTCCACCGCGCGCTCGCCATAGGTGGCCACGTGCGCCGAATGGATGGTGACCTTCGATTGGAACAGCGCATGCGCCAGCTGGCTCAGCAGCGCCGGACGGTCGCGGGCATTGACCTCGACGACGGTGAAGCGGTTGGAGGCCTTGTTCTCGACGAGCACATTGGGTTCGATGGTGAACGCTTCCGAGCGTGCCCGCGGCAGCGGCTTGGCCTGGAGCCGGTCGGCCAGCCGCACCCGGTTCGCCAGCGCGTCGCCGATCGCGACGCGCAGCCGCTCCAGCTGGCCCTCCTCGGCGAACATCCGGCCGAGCGGGTCCTGCACCAGGAAATTGTCCAGCGCCATGCCGTCGCGGGTGGTGTGGATGCGCGCGTCGATGATGTTGCCACCCGCCAGATGGATCGCGCCGGCGATCCGGTAGAAGATGCCGGGATGGTCGGCGGCATGCACCGTCACCAGGGTCGCGCCGCGCTCGGGATAGGGCTGCGCCTCCACCGATAGCGGCGCGCCTGCGGCGGCATCCACCAGCCGAGCGTTGCGCAGCAGCACGTCCTCGGGTTCCGCGATCCAATAGGTCTCGGGCAGGCGGCGGACGTAGGCGTCGAACCGGACGGCGTCCCAGCCGGTTGCCTCGGCCAGCCGTTCCTGCTTGGCGGCGATCCGCTCCTCGCGGCCCTTCTGCTTGTGCCCCAGCCGCAGCACCTCCTCGGCCGCCTCAAACAGGTCGCCGAGCAATTGGCGCTTCCACCCGTTCCAGGTGCCCGGCCCGACCGCGCGGATATCGACGATGGTGAGCACCAGCAGCAGCCGCAGTCGCTCCGGGCTCTGCACCGCGGCGGTGAAGTCGAGGATGGTCTTGAAGTCGGCAAGGTCGCGCTTGAACGCGGTCGCCGACATCAGGAGGTGCCAGCGCACCAGCCAGCTGACCGTCTCGGTTTCCGCCCGCGTCAGGCCGAAGCGCGGACACAGGCGCAGCGCCACCTCGGCGCCCAGCACCGAATGGTCGCCGCCGCGCCCCTTGGCGATGTCGTGCAACAGCACCGCGACGTAAAGCGCCCGGCGCGAGACGATCTGCGGCAGGATCGCGGTGGCGAGCGGGTGGTCGGCGGCCAGCGCGCCTTGCTCGATCCGGGCGAGCAGGCCGATCGCGCGGATGGTGTGCTCGTCCACCGTGTAATGGTGGTACATGTCGAACTGCATCTGCGCGACGACGCGGCCGAAGTCCGGCACGAAGCGGCCGAGCACCCCGGCCTCGTTCATCCAGCGCAGCACCAGCTCGGGATCGCGCGGGCTGGTCAGCACGTCGAGGAACAGCGCGTTGGCGCGCGCGTCGGTGCGGATCGAGTCGGCGAGCCGTGCGTCGCGGGTGGCGGCACGCATCGCCAGCGGGTGAATCTCCACGCCGTGCAGGTCGGCAAGCTGGAACAGCTCGATCAGCCGCACCGGCTCCGCCCGGAGATAGTCGTCGTCGGGCAGTGCCAGCCGGCCGCGATCGAGCACGAACCCGTTCAGCCGGCGCGGCCGGCGACGGATGCCGGGCAGGCCGAAACGGCGGCCGCGGGCGGCGAATTGCTCGTCCAGATGCGCCAGGAACACTCCGGTCAGCGCGCCCACCGTCTTCACCTGGAGGAAGTAGAATTGCATGAACCGCTCGACCCGCGACTTGCCGGGCCGGTCGGAGAAGCGCATCCGCTCGGCGATCTCGCGCTGATAGTCGAAGGTCAGCCGCTCCTCGGCGCGCCCGGCCAGCAGGTGCAGGTGGCAGCGCACCGCCCAGAGGAACGCGTCGGCGCGATGGAACAGCCGGTATTCGGCTCGGCTGAAGAAGCCCTTCTCGACCAGCTGCGCCGCGCGCTCGACATCGTGGACGTATTTGCCGATCCAGAACAGGGTATGGAGGTCGCGCAGGCCCCCCTTCCCCTCCTTCACATTGGGCTCGACCACATATCGGGAATCGCCCATCTTGACGTGGCGCGCGTCGCGCTCGGCAAGCTTGTCGGCGATGAATTGCCGTTCGGTGCCTTGGCGCACCTCGGTGTCGAACCGCCTGGCCGTCTCGCCGTGCAGGTCCACGTCGCCGCAGACATAGCGGCTTTCCAGCAGCGCGGTGCGGATGGTCACGTCCGCGCGCGCCTGGCGCACCATCTCGTCCACCGAGCGGCTGGAATGGCCCACCTTCAGCCCCAGGTCCCAGAGCGAATACAGGATCGTCTCGATCACCTGCTCGGACCAGGGGGTCTGTTTCCAAGGCGTCAGGAAGGCGATGTCGACGTCGGAGAAGGGCGCCATCTCGCCGCGGCCATAGCCCCCCACCGCCAGCACGGTCAGCCGTTCGGCGCCTGTCGGATTGGCATTGGGGTGGATGCGCGTGGTGGCGAGATCGAACAGCACCCGCAGGATCTGGTCGGTCAGATAGGCCTGGCCGGCGGCGGCCTCCAGCCCGCGCGACGGATGCTCCATCAGCCGCCGCGCCACCTCGGCGCGCCCGGCCTCCAGCGCCGCCTTGAGCTCGGCGGTGGCGGCAAGGCGCAGCGCGGTGCCCGATTGCGGCAGCGCCGCGATCCGATCGGCGAGCGCGCGCCGATCGACGATCGCGCGGCGGTTGGAGAGCGTGTCGAAGCGGCCGGCCATGGTGTGCGAGATAGGCGAGCGCCGCGCGGAGTGCGACGGTTCTTTCGCCCACCGGCTGGAGGCGGGTGGATCGGTGATGCGCTTCCGTTAGGAAGAACAGATGCTTCCGCCAACCACCCCTGCCGACACCACCCCGCGCCCCTGGTACACCCACCTCTACCTCCAGGTGCTGATCGCCATCGCCGCGGGCGTCGCCATCGGGCATTTCGCGCCCGCCACCGGCGCCGCGCTCAAGCCACTCGGCGACGCCTTCATCAAGCTGGTGAAGATGATCATCGCACCGGTGATCTTCCTGACCATCGTCACCGGCATCGCCGGCATGCGCGATCTCGCCGCGGTCGGCCGGATCGCCGCCAAGGCCTTCGCCTATTTCCTCACCTTCTCCACTTTGGCCCTGTTCGTCGGCCTCCTCGTCGCCAATGTCGTGCGGCCCGGCGCGGGGCTGAACATCGATCCGTCCACGCTCCAGTCGGGCGCGGTGGCCGATTACGCCGCCAAGGCGCATGAGACTTCGCTCACCGGCTTCCTGCTGTCGGTGATCCCCGACACCTTCGTCTCGGCGCTCACCGCGGGCAACATCCTCCAGACCCTGTTCGTCGCCATCCTGTTCGGCATCGCTTTGGTGCTGATCGGCGAGCGTGGCGAGAAGGTTTTGGGCGCGCTGGAGGGGATCTCGGCCGCCATGTTCAAGGTGGTCTCCATCCTGATGCGCGCCGCCCCCATCGGTGCGTTCGGCGCGATGGCGTTCACTATCGGCGCCTATGGCATCGGCACGCTCGCCAATCTCGCGGTGCTGGTCGTCACCTTCTACGCCACCTCGCTGCTGTTCGTGCTCGGCGTGCTGGGGGTCGTCGGCTGGGCCTGCGGCTTCTCGATCCTTCGCCTGATCGCCTATCTGAAGGGCGAGCTGCTGCTGGTGCTCGGCACCTCCTCGTCCGAGAGCGCGCTGCCGTCGCTGATCGAGAAGATGGAGGCGGCGGGCTGCCCCAAGTCGGTGGTCGGCCTGGTGGTCCCCACCGGCTATTCGTTCAACCTCGACGGCACCAACATCTACATGACGCTGGCGGCGCTGTTCATCGC
>NZ_JBELLZ010000166.1:0-4235 GCF_042096255.1 Sphingomonas sp.
AGCCCCTCCCTTGCAGGGAGGGGAGTGAGGTTCGAGTATGTACAAGTACGACCAATATGATCAGGCCATGGTCGACGCCCGCGTCGACGAATTCCGCGACCAGGTGAAGCGCCGCCTCGCCGGCCAGATCACCGAGGATCAGTTCAAGCCGCTGCGGCTGATGAACGGCCTGTATCTCCAGCTGCACGCCTATATGCTGCGCGTCGCGGTGCCCTATGGCACGCTCGACGGGCGGCAGATGCGCATGCTGGGGCATGTCGCGCGCAAATATGATCGCGGCTATGGCCATTTCACCACCCGCCAGAACATCCAGTTCAACTGGATCAAGCTGGAGGACGCGCCCGACATCCTCGCCGAACTGGCGACCGTCGAGATGCACGCTATCCAGACCAGCGGCAATTGCATCCGCAACATCAGCAGCGACCAGTACGCCGGCGCCGCCGCCGACGAGGTGACCGACCCGCGCCCCTGGGCGGAGCTGCTGCGCCAGTGGAGCACCTTCCACCCCGAGTTCACCTACCTGCCCCGCAAGTTCAAGATCGCGGTGATCGCCGCGCCGGAGGACCGCGCGGCGATGCGGCTCCACGATATCGGGCTGGACTTGGTGAAGCGGGACGGCGTGCTCGGCGCCCGGGTGTTCGTCGGCGGCGGCATGGGCCGCACGCCGATGATCGCACCCGAGATCCGCGACTTCGTCACCGCCGACGACCTCTTGAGCTACATCGAGGCGTGCCTGCGCGTCTACAATCGCTACGGCCGGCGCGACAACATCTACAAGGCGCGGATCAAGATCCTGATCCACGAGCTCGGCGCGGACGAATACCGTCGCCAGGTCGAGGAGGAGTTCGCGCACGTCAAGACGCTCGGCATCGATCCCCCCGCCGCCGAACTCGCCCGCATCACCGCGATGTTCGCGCCGCCCGCCTATGACACCGCGCCCGCGGTCACGCCCGACCGCAGCGATCCCGAATTTGCGCTCTGGCTCGACCAGAACGTGAAGGCGCACAAGCAGCCCGGCCATGCGATCGTCAACATCAGCTTGAAGCCGATCGGCGGCATCCCCGGCGACGCTTCCGCCGACCAGATCGATTTAATGGCTGACCTTGCAGAACGCTTTGCTTACAACGAGTTACGTGTCACCCACGCCCAGAACATCGTGCTTCCGCACGTCCACACGCGCGACCTTCACGAAATTTGGCAGGCCCTCCACGACGCCGGTCTCGCCGAAGCGAACCTCGATCTGATCAGCGACATCATCGCCTGCCCCGGCCTCGACTACTGCTCGCTCGCCAACGCCCGCTCGATCCCGCTCGCGCAGAAGATCGCCACCCGCTTCCGCGACATGGACCGCCAGCGCGACCTGGGCGAGCTCAAGCTCAAGATCAGCGGCTGCATCAACGCCTGCGGCCACCATCATGCCGGCCACATCGGCATCCTGGGCGTCGATCGTAAGGGTACGGAGAATTACCAGCTTTCGCTCGGCGGCTCGGGCGCGGAGGACGTCAGCCTCGCCAAGATCACCGGCCCCGGCTTCGATGAGGACGGCGTGGTCGATGCGATCGAGCGGGTCACCGACAAGTTCGTCGAGGTGCGCGAGCCCGGCGAGCGCTTCCTCGACACCTACCGCCGCGTCGGCTTCGCGCCGTTCAAGGAGGCGATCTATGGCTGATCTCGCAGGGAACACCGACGCCCTGCTCCGATTCCGCGACGACGACGCGCATGACGAGCCGGCGATGACGCTGGACAGCTTCCTCGAAGGCCAGACCAACGCCGGCGCGGTGCGGCTGGAGGCGGGTGACGATGCGCGCGCGCTACTGCCGCACCTCGGCCAGCTCGCGCTGATAGAGGTAAGCTTTCCCACCTATCGCGATGGCCGCGGCTATTCCGCCGCGCGCATCCTGCGCGAGGCCGGCTACACCGGTGAGCTGCGCGCGGCGGGCGACGTGCTGGTCGATCAGCTGCCGCACATGCGCCGCTGCGGCTTCGACAGCTTCGCGCCCGAAGCGCCGATCGACAGCGAGACGCTGAAGCGCAGCCTGGAGCGCTACGACCATCATTATCAGGGCGCCGCCGATGCCGCCGCCCCCATCTGGAAACTGCGCCATGGGTGAACCCGCCCGCAAGCTCGACGTGATCGACGTCGCCCCCGCCTTCGTCCAGGCCGATGCCGATGCGCTCAATGCGCGGTTCGAGGGCGTCGAGACGCTTGCCATGCTGCGCGCGGTGCTGGCGGAAGGCCTTCTCGGCCGGACTGCGGTGGTCTCCTCGTTTGGAACCGAAAGCGCGGTGCTGCTCGATCTGGTCGCGCGCGCGGACCCGGACACGCCGGTGATCTTCGTTGACACGCTGAAGATGTTTCCCGAAACGCTCGCCTATCGCGACACCCTGCTCGCGCACGTCGGCATGACCGACAGCCGCACGGTGGTGCCCGATGCCGAGAAGCTGGCGAAGCGCGACGAGAAGGGCATGCGTTGGTCCTACGATCCCGATGGCTGCTGTGAGATCCGCAAGGTGGAGCCGATGGCGCGGGCTAAGCAGGGCCTCGACAGCTGGATTTCGGGCCGCAAGGCGTTCCAATCGCACACCCGCCAGAACATCGCCCGCTTCGAGATCGAGGATGGCCGCCTCAAACTCAACCCGCTAGGCGATTGGGTAAAGGCCGACCTGGAAGACTATTTCGCCGAGCGGAACCTGCCGCGCCATCCGCTGGAGGAGCAAGACTATCCCTCCGTCGGTTGCCAGCCCTGCACCTCGAAGGTGCTGCCGGGCGAGGACGCCCGCGCGGGGCGGTGGCGCGGCTGGGACAAGGTGGAATGCGGCATCCACATGCCGTTGAAGCCGGGCGAGGAGCCGGTGTTCTAGGGCATTTGGTTCAGAGGAGGCGCAGAGGCGCAGAGACAAGAATGACGCGCGCGTCAGCGCGCAAAATCATCAAAGGATTGAGCTCAAAGGCGACATGCCCAGCTCGGTACTGCTCCTCTGCGCCTTAGCGCCTCCTCTGAACCAATCTTCCTATTATCGGCTTCGCGCGACGGATCAGTAAGGTGTGCCGTCCTTGTGGACATAGCGACCGTCCTCTAGATGCAGGTCGATGTCGGGATAATGGCACGGCGTCTTCTCCGGCACGCTCCACACCACGAACACACAGCCGCCCGGGCCGCCGATCAGGTGATGGCCGTTACCGTCGCTTTTTGGAAAGGCGACGCAATCGCCCGCGCCCAACGGCGTCTCGCCGGCCTCGTCGATCAGCGTCGCCGCGCCGGTCAGCATCACCAGGAACTCATCCTCGCCCTCATGCCAGTGGCGCTGGCTGGACCAGGAGCCCTCGGGCAGGAACACGCGATTCACCGCAAAGTCGGTGATCCCGCCCGCTTCCGCCATCTGCCAGATGCGCCGGCCCGCGGAGGGTTCGTCGAAAGGCGCCGGATAGCCGCCGCCATCGATCGTGCGGATCGCATCAAGGTCGAGCTTCGGCATCAATACCCCGCATAGTCGCTGAACTTGGTGATTCGCGGATCGAACTTCAGCGTCACCTTGCCGGTGGCGCCGTGGCGCTGCTTGGCAACGATCAGCTCGGCCAGGCCGTACACCCGCTCCATGTCGGCCGCCCAGCGCGCGTGATCGTCGAACACCTTCGAATCGTCGCCGTCGCTCGGCCGCTTGGGCTCCTTGGCGGCGACGTAATAATCCTCGCGATAAACGAACCAGACCATGTCGGCGTCCTGCTCGATCGAGCCCGATTCGCGCAGGTCGGACAGCTGCGGCCTCTTGTCCTCGCGCTGCTCCACCGCGCGGCTCAGCTGCGAGAGTGCCAGCACGGGGACGTTGAGATCCTTGGCCAGCGTCTTCAGCCCGCGGCTGATCTCCGAGATCTCCTGCACGCGGTTGCCGTCCGACGACTTGCCCGATCCGGTGAGCAACTGGAGGTAATCCACCACCACCAGCCCGATCTCGTTGTTGTGCCGGCGCTGGAGCCGGCGGACGCGGGTGTGGAGCGAGGCGATCGAGAGGCCGCCGGTATCGTCGATGAAGAACGGCAGCGTCTCCAGCTCGGCGGCGGCGGCGGCGAGCTGGCCGAACTCCGCCTTGCTGATCTTGCCCATGCGCAGGTTCTCGGAACTGATCCCCGATTGCTCCGCCAAGATGCGGGTGGCGAGCTGGTCGGCGGACATTTCCAGGCTGAAGAACGCCACCTTGGCGCCCACCGACTTGGCCGGCGGGATGCCGTCCGCCAT
>NZ_JBELLZ010000167.1:0-4105 GCF_042096255.1 Sphingomonas sp.
TGCATCTAACGATTGAAAGCGATAGCCACTCGCTACTTCTACTAGCTGAATGCCATCGCGCCCTCGATCCGCGCCTCGTCCTTCTCGGGCGCGAGTCGCTTCAGACCGCCCGCAGTCGGCAGCTCGACGTTGATCGAAACACGGTCTGCGTAAAGGCCGGCCTGGTGAACCAGCTCGGGATCGGCGTCGGGAATGGTCTTGAGGTGGATGTAGCCGCGGAAATCGTGGTCCTCGCGCAAGGAGCGCGCCACCTCGACGATCTGCTCCATCGTGTAGTTCGGCGAGGCGATGATGCCCGAGGAGAGGAACAGCCCCTCGATGTAGTTGCGCCGGTAGAAGGCGAGCGTCAGGTTCACCACCTCCTCGGCGGTGAAGCGCGCGCGGCGGACGTTCGAGCCCTTGCGGTTGATGCAATAATGGCAATCGAAGATGCAGCTGTTGGTCAGCAGGATCTTGAGCAGGCTGATGCAGCGCCCGTCCGGCGCATAGGCATGGCAGATGCCCATGCCCTCGGTCGATCCGATCCCCTTGCCGTCGCGGCTGTTGCGCTTGGCGGTGCCGGAGGACGCGCAGGACGCATCATACTTGGCAGCATCGGCGAGAATCGCAAGCTTCTGACGGACATCGAGCTGAGCCATATGTTCGATATACGTTCCAAGCACTTGAAAGTCACGGCTTGCGATTTGCGACCGATTCGCAATATTCCGTCGTACCTCGGCAAAACGACGCGGTCAGAGCGGCGTCCCGACTACGGAGCGACCAGGATGATGACCGAGACCCGATACCTCCTCGACCGGGCGGCCTGCGAGGCGATCCGCGCGATCGGCTCGCTGTCGCCCGCAGCGGAAGCGGTGCACGACCGGCTGTGCCTGCTCTATACCCAGCGCGCGCTGGCGCTGATCACCATCGAAGCGCGCGGCTAGGACGAAACGCGGTTCCAGGCGGCCTGCGCTGTGGCAGAAAGGAACGGCGCCGCTTCCGCGCGCAGGCGCTGCCAGTCGTCGGGGGTAAGCGCCAGCGCATCGCCCGGCGGCGGCGCCTCGGCGGGCAGGTCGATCCCAAAGTGATCCCTAAGAATCCTGCGATCCGCCTCGTAGCGATCCAGGATCGCGCGGGTGAGCGCTTCCGGGAAGATCGACGCGCGCGGCAACCGGCCTTTCCGCCGTCGCGCCGCCCGCGCCAGGGCGCCGCGGATCGCGACAAAGGCGGGCTGGTCGATTCCGGCGCGATTGCACGCCAGCAGCGCCGCCACCATGTCCTGCGGCAGCCCCGAGTTGACCCGCGGCGCCACGGCGGCGCGGGCGATCACATCCTCCGGCAATCCGATCGCGCGGGCGAAGTTGACGAGCAGTCCTTCGCCTGCGGCGAGCGTCTCGAAGGAGAAGAGGCGCAGGCGGGCGTCCGGCACCTGTTGCAGGATCGTCTGGATCGATCGAGCGAAGCCGCCGTTCAGATAGGCGTGCGCCCGGCTGAAATCCGCCGGACGGACAGGATCTCCACCGCGAACCAGCTGCTCCCATAGCGAGGTGAGCCAGCCGAGCGCGGGGCGGAGCACCAGCACCACGTCACGCTGACCCGCCGGGAGCGCATCAACCAGCAGGCGCACGCCGCTCGCCTTCCGGTTGAGCAGCATGCCCTCTTGAGACAGCATCAGCGTGTGCAGTGACGGATCGGCGGCAAAGCGCGCGAACTCGTCGGTCCATGCCTCCCACTCGCCTGGCGCCAGAGCGCCGGGTTTCTGCGACACCAACCGGGTCAGTGCGGAATGCCAGCCGATACCGATGCCCTGTGCCCGCCCCCGTTCGCGCAGGTCGGCGCGCGGCACGGGAAAGAGGATGCCGTGCGCGGCAAGCGCCTCCGTTTCCCGAGCCAGGAACTCCTGAGTCGAGGTGGTGCCGGTTTTCGGCAGACCGGCGTGAAGGACGATCCGCTTCACCGCGCGCCCTCCACGTTTGGATCAGGCGCCCGCGTTCTTCAGCGTCTGCTCGATCTGGTCCCAGGTCACCTGACCGTCCAGCTTGCGGCCGTTGAGCAGGAAGGTCGGCGTCCCGGTGATCCCCTGCTTCATCGCGCTGTCGGATATCTTGACGATGTCCGCGATCAGTTTCTCGTCGGCGAGGCAAGCCTTCAACTGGCTCTCGGGGATGCCGCGCTGCTTGGCGAAATCGATATAGCCCAGATGATCGGCCCACGCGGCGGCCTGCTGCTGCGGTGTGCGGTTGATGATCGACTGCTGGAACTGGCCCGCCGCGCCCAGCTTCTCGAGCACCGCCGGCTGTTCGGCGAACATCTGTTCCAGGATCGGGAAGTACGGCTCGGTGCCCGCGCAGTGGCCGACCAGTGCGACGCCGAGATCGGGCGCGTGAACCAGGAAATCGCGGAATTCGTACGAAACCTTGCCAGACTTGACGTAATTCGCCTCCAGCGGCTGCATGCCGGTCTGGCCGAAGGCGCCACAGGTCGGGCAGGTGCGCGAGCCATACTCGACCAGCTTGAGCGACGCATTCGGGTTGCCCATCAGATAGCCGCCCTCCGGCGTCTTCTTCACCACCTGCGTCCAGTCCTGACCCGCCGGCGCGGCGACCGCGGCAACCGAATTGGCCGGCGCGGTGATGTTGCCATCGCCCGGGTCCCCGCAGGCGGACAGGGCAAGCGCGGCAGCAAGCGCGACGAGATACTTCATGCAATCAAACTCCACTCACCTGGCGCCTGCGGCGCGCAGCATCGGTTGTAGTTGGGCCCAGCCGGCGCCCTGCACCAGCTTGCCATTGATCTCGAACGCGGGCGTGCCGCGCACGTCCTGGCGCACCGCCATGGCGGCGCCGGCGACACGGTCGATCGTCTTGCGATCGGCGAAACAGGAGTCGATCGCCGGCGCGCTCGCCCCCGCCTCGCGCGCGATCGCGACTAGGCCGGACGCCTCGGCGATCGCCTTCAGCCGCGCCTCGATCGGATAGAGCGCCTCGCGTTGGCCGTTCGCCTGGTCATGCTCGGCCGCGCGTCGGACCCAGTCGGACTGCCGGGCGAACACCAGCTCGTGGTAGCGCGGGAAGGACGCCGGGCCGACGCAGCGCGCCAGCGTCACCGCGGTGAGATCGACCTTGTCGGCGATCATGTTGCGGATCTCCAGCTTCACGCTGCCACTGCGTATCATCTGCCCGCGCAGCACGCCTGAGGCTTCCTCCGCGAAATGCGCACAATGCGGACAGGTGTAGCTGAGATACTCGACCAGGTGGACCTTGGCAGCGGGGTTGCCGATCGTGAAGCTCGCCGCGCCCGTGGCAGGCGTCGCAACCGCGGACCAGTCGCGCGCCGGCGCGGCGACGGCGGCGGTGGCGACAGCGAGCGAGAGCAGCAGGAGGCGCATCAACGGACCTTCGGTATGCCGGCGGAGGCGCTGACGCCCGAGGCGAGCGCCTCCAGCACCGCGCGCAATTCGGGATCGGCGATGGTGCGCAGCGACTCGCCCAGTTCGCCCGGGGCGGGCTTTAGCGAGGGCGGCGCGCGCCGCTCGAGCCGCGCCACCGGCTCGCCATGGCGGATGGTGACGCGCTCGACCGCGGCATAGCCGAAGAAGCGGTTCACCCGTTCGACGATCTCGGGCAGGATGTGCTGCATCGTCACCGCATGCGCGCCGCGCACGGTGACGGTGAGCGTGCCGCCCTCCTTCTTGCCCACCGGAAAGCGCAACGATTCGGGCTGCGACACCTTGGCCCAGCGTTCACCGACGATCTCGGTCCAGCGGCTCACCACCGACGATTGGACGAAGCCGAAGCGCTTGAACGCAGCGCGGCCGACATCGGGCAGCAGCTCTGCTACCTGGCGCGGGCCGTTCCTGCGTTGGGGTTCTGCCTGCGGGGCGCGGGGGCGCTTGCTCATCGCCACGCCCATGCCATAGCCGGCGGGTGAACGCCAAGCGGGCAGATGTGGCTGGAGCACTGCTCGCCTGGTACGACGCGAATGCGCGCACCCTGCCTTGGCGCGCGCCGCCCGGTGCGTCACCGGCCGATCCGTACCGGGTCTGGCTATCGGAAGTGATGCTTCAGCAGACCACCGTCGCCGCGGTGCGCCCGCGCTTCGAGGCGTGGGTGGCGCGCTGGCCAAC
>NZ_JBELLZ010000168.1:0-4001 GCF_042096255.1 Sphingomonas sp.
AACCCGTGTTTCAGCCGTGAAAGGGCCGCGTCCTAACCACTAGACGAAGGGGCCATCCGAAACCCGCGCCTAGGGCGGCGCGTGCGACGGGTCAAGCCGCCGCGGTGATGATCGGCACGAACTTTGCCGCGGTCAGGCTGGCGCCGCCGACCAGCGCGCCGTCCACGTCGGGCGCACCGAGGATGCTCGCCGCATTGTCGCCCGTCACCGAGCCGCCGTAGAGGATGCGGATGCCGTCCGCACGATCGCCGACCAGGTGGCGCATGCGGGCGCGGGCGATGGAGTGAATCGCGGAGATCTCGTCCAGCGTCGGCGTGCGGCCGGTGCCGATTGCCCAGCGCGGTTCATAGGCGAGCGTCAACCAGCTGCCGTCGGCATTCTCGGGCAAGGACTTTTCCACCTGCGCCTGGATCACCCGCTCGGCGCGACCGGCGTCGCGCTCGGCCTCGGTCTCGCCGCAGCACAGGATCACGCCCAGACCGTGCTTGTGCGCTGCCGCCGCTTTCGCCCAGGCATCCTGGCTTGTCTCGCCCTGGTCGTGTCGCCGCTCCGAATGGCCAACGATGGTGAAGACCGCCCCGGCTTCCACGAGCATCGCCGCGGAGACACAGCCGGTGTGCGCGCCTTTCTCGGCCGCATGCACGTCCTGCGCGCCGATCGCGAAACCCGGCACCCGCGCCACCGCGGGCGCGATCAAAGTCGTCGGCACCGCCACGCCGGCATCGACATCCGCGTGCGCTGCCGCCGCGGCGGCGATCGCGTCCAGCTCCGCCAGCATCGCCAGCGACCCGTTCATCTTCCAGTTTCCGACAACCAGCTTGCGCCGCATCTGCTCCCCCTCTTGCTTGCGATCCCGCCTATCAAGCCCCGCGGCTTGATGCCACCGCCCTGCCCGCATAAAGGCCGGCCTCTCGAAAGGCCCTTCATGCTCGCGTTCTTCCGCCGCTTCACCAACTCGCGCTTCGGCGTGGTCATCGCCTTTGCGGTGCTGATCCTGATCGCGCTCGGCTTCGGCCTGGGCGACATCGCCGGCATCAGCTCGGGCACGACCAGCCTTGGCGGCGCTTCGATCGCCAAAGTGGGCGGCAGCGCGGTGGGTGCGGCGGACCTGCGCAGCAGCGTCCAGAACGCAGTGGAGGCCGGGCGGCGCGAGAACCCGTCGCTGACGATCGGCGACTTCGTGGCCGAGGGCGGCTTCGACGCGACACTGGAGCGGCTGCTCAACGGCCTGTCGCTATGGGAGTTCGGCACCGACCAGGGCATGCGCGTGGGCAAGAAGCTGGTGGACGGCCAGCTTGCCAGCTTCCCCTCGCTGCGTGGCCCCAGTGGCCAGTTCGACCAGCGCATCTACGAGCAGCTGCTGCGCGACCAGCGCCTCACCGACGCGCAGGTCCGCCGCGACATCGCGCAGGACCTGATGGCACAGCATCTCGTCAGTCCTACGCTTGGCGCCTCGCAGATGCCGGTGGGCGTCGCGATGCCCTATGCCAACCTGCTGCTGGAGCGGCGCGAGGGCCAGGTCGCGTTCGTGCCGTCCAGCGCGGTGCCGCAGGGTGCCGCACCGACTGACGCCGAGGTGCAGGGCTGGTATCGCGCCAACATCCGCCGCTATTCGCTGCCCGAGCGCCGGGTGATCCGCTACGCCCTGGTCACGCCCGAGCAGGTCCGCGCCCGTGCGACGCCGAGCGAGGCGGAGATCGCGCGCGCGTATGCCGAGAACCGCGCCCGCTATCAGCCGACCGAGAAGCGCACGATCACTCAGGTGACGGTGCTCACCCAGCAGGGCGCCAACGCGCTTGCCGCCAAGGTCCGCGGCGGCACCTCGCTGGCGGAGGCCGCGCGCGCCGCAGGGCTGGAGCCGCGCACGATCACCGACGTGGAGAAGGCCGCTTATGCCGGCCAGACCTCCGCGGCGACCGCGGACGCCGCCTTCAAGGCTGCGCAAGGCGGTCTCGTCGGCCCGCTGCGTGCGAGCCTCGGATATGTGGTCGCGCGCGTGGACGCGGTGACACAGGTTCCCGGTCGCACGCTCGCGCAGGCGCATGACGAGATCGCCACCACGCTGACCCAGCAGAAGACGCAGGAAGCGCTGTCGCAGATCCAGGACGCGATCGGCGGCGCGATCGACGGCAACGCCACCTTCGCCGAGATCGTCGGCGAGCAGAAGCTGACGGCGCAGGCCACCCCGGCCATCGCCGCAAACGGCATCAACCCCGATACCGGCGCACGGGTCGATGCGGCGCTGGCGCAGGTTGTCGCCGCTGCCTTCGCTGCCACCGACGGCGACGCGCCCACGGTGGTGCCGGCCGGACCGGGCGGCTTCGCGGTCGTGGCGGTAGACCGCGTGGTGGCGCCCGCACCCCGCCCGCTTGCGGCCATCCGCGCGCAGGTGGCGCAGGACTTCACCGCCAATCGGGCGCGCATGGCCGCCCGCAAGGTCGCGAACGATATCCTGGCGCGTGCCAAGGCGGGTGACCTCGCCAAGGCCGCCAGCGCGAGCGGTTTGTCGCTTCCGCCGATCCGTCCGCTCAGCGCACCGCGCGCGGCGCTGGCCCGCAATCAGAACGGGGTCTCGCCCGAGCTCGCGATGCTGTTCAGCATGGCGCCGGGCACCGCCAAGCTGGTTCCTGCGGCGGACGGCAGCGGCTGGCGCGTGGTCAAGCTCAATCGCGTGATCGCGGGTGACGCGCGCAAGAACGAGCGGCTGGTGGCGGCGACGCGCAACGATGTGGGCCGGCTGCTGGGGCAGGAATATGCGCAGCAGTTCACCACCGCAGCCCGCGCGGCGGTGGGCGTGAAGCGCAACAGCGGCGCGATCGACCAGGTCCGCCGCGACCTGATCGGCGGAGGCCCCAATAACTGAGGCAGCCCTTGCCGCGCTGAAGGCGGGACGTCCGGCGCTGGTCTGGCGCCGGCGCATCGCCGATACCGAGACGCCCGTCGCCGCCGCGCTCAAGCTGATCGAGCCGGGGCGCGGCGACTTCCTGCTCGAATCGGTCGAGGGCGGATCGGTGCGCGGGCGGCACAGCCTGATCGGGCTCGCCCCTGACCTGGTGTTTCGCGCGCACGGTAATCGCGCCGAGATCAACCGGACCTGGCTGGACGACCGCGACGCCTTCGCGCCTGCGGCGGGGCCGGCGCTCGAGGAACTGCGCGCATTGGTCGAGGCGTGCCGGATGGAGGTGCCGGAGGGATTGCCGCGCGCGCTGGCGTGCCTGGTCGGCTATTTCGGCTACGAGACGGTCGGGCTGGTTGAGCGGCTGGCGGTGCCCGCTAGCGATCCGCTGGACCTGCCAGACATGCTGTTCGTCCGGCCGACGGTGCTGCTGGTGTTTGACCGGCTCGCCGACGCCCTCTTCCTGGTCGCGCCGGTGTGGGCGGAAACCGGCGGCGATCCTGCCGACCTGATGGCCCACGCCGAAGCCCGGCTCGACGCGGTAGAGGCGAAGCTGGCGGCGGCGTTGCCTGCGCCGGCACGGGCCGGTTCGGTCGAGGTAGTGCCCGCTCCTGCCCTGCCCGCCGGACGCTATCGCGAGATGGTGGCAGCGGCACAGCGCTACATCGTCGCGGGCGACATCTTCCAGGTGGTGCTCGCCCAGCGCTTCTCCACGCCCTTCCCGCTGCCGCCGTTCGAGCTCTATCGCGCGCTGCGGCGGATCAATCCCTCGCCCTTCCTCTACCATCTCGACCTGCCCGGCTTTGCGCTGACCGGGTCGAGCCCCGAGATCCTGGTCCGCGTGCGCGACGGCGAGGTGACGATCCGGCCGATCGCCGGCACCCGCCCGCGTGGGAAGACCGCGGCCGAGGACGAGGCCAACCGCACCAGCCTGCTCGCCGACCCCAAGGAGCGCGCCGAGCATCTGATGCTGCTCGATCTCGGCCGCAACGATGTTGGCCGGGTCGCGGAAGCGGGCAGCGTGCGGGTGACCGAAAGCTACACGATCGAGCTCTACAGCCACGTCATGCATATCGTCTCCAACGTCGTCGGCCGGCTCGATCCC
>NZ_JBELLZ010000169.1:0-3887 GCF_042096255.1 Sphingomonas sp.
CCTGGCGCCAAAATCGGCTCCGTCACGACCTCGACCTGATTGAGTTTGGACCCTAGCGACCGGACAGGCCCGACGGAAGCGGGCAACATTTTGCAACACACATTGACTGCCGCGGCAATGGTTGCCACAGCAACTGTATGGCCTTCACCGAGTCGACCTTCTATCCGGATACGTCGCCCGGCTATCTGGTGCGCCTCATCCATCAGATGGGTGTCGCCGCCATCGACAAGACACTGGCCGAAGACGGCATCACGGCGACGCAATGGATGACGCTGGTGTCGCTGCACTTCGGCCATGCCGACACGTGCGTGGGGCTGGCCCGGGCCATGGCGCACGACAAGGGCGCGATGACCCGCCTGATCGATCAGATGGAGGCGTCTGGCTGGGTGATCCGGCAACGTGACGATGCCGATCGCCGCGTGGTGCGCCTGAGGCTGACCGACGCCGGCCGGGAAACGGCCGTCGCTGCGAAGCGCAAGGTGATCGCCTGCTGGAACGGCTTTCTCGCCGATTGGAGCGATGCGGAGGTCAAGGAATTGGTCAGTGTGCTGCAGCGCCTGCGCCGCACGATGGAGGAAAGCGACGCATGCGCGGCGTGAACACACCTGTCATTCCGGATGCGATCCGGGATCCCGCTTCATCTCCGCCCGCGAAACGGTGGCTAGCCCTTATCGCGGTCACCGTCCTCGCCGCCTGCACCCCGCCCGACACCCGTCCGCAGCTTACGCAGCGCGCGCCGGTGGACCTCGGCCTCACCGGTGCCCCCGCCCCAGCGATCGATCCGCAATGGTGGACCGCATTTGGCGATCCGCAGCTCGATCGCATCGTCGCCGACGCCGTGTCCGCCAGCCCCACCCTCGACGCTGCGCTGGCCCGCCTGCGCCAGGCGCAGGCAACGCTGGCGCGCCGCGACGCGGAGACCGGGCCCGATCTGACGGCCGACGTCACCGCGCAGGAAGCACGCCTCTCGGGCCGCTACACCATTCCCCCGCCCTATGCCGGAAGCGTCCGGTTTCTCGGCAACGCCACCGCCAATCTGTCGTGGAACCTCGACCTGTTCGGTCGCCAGCACGCGGCGATCGAAGGCGCCCGCGCCGGGCTCGCCGCTGCCGCCCTCGATGCGGAGGCAGCGCGGCTGATGCTCGCCGGCGCGATCATCACCACCTATGCCGAGATCGCCCGCGCCGAACGGATCGGCGCGATCGCGCGCGAGACGATCGCAACGCGTGAGCGCGCCCTGCGGCTGGTCAATTCGCGGGTCGAGAACCGCCTGGCCAGCAAGCTCGACGCGCAGGCCGCCGCCACGCTGCTTGCCCAGGCGCAGGTCGCGCTCACCCGTGCGGATGCCGCCCGCGCCCTCGCCGCCAACGCGCTTGCGGCGCTCGCCGGGCGCGGTGCGGACTATGCCGCCGGCATCGGGCCGACCCGTCTTGCCGATCCCGCTGCGCTGGCGCTTCCCGCCGCCATTCCGGCCGATTTGCTGGCGCGGCGTGCCGACATCGCGGCCGCGGCCGCACGGGTCGATGCCGCCGCCGCCGGGCGCCAGGTGGCGCGTCGCGCCTTCTACCCCAATCTCAATCTCATCGCCCTGGCCGGATTGCAGGCGGTCGGGATCGGCAACTTCTTCGATCCGGAAGCGGGCACGCTCGGCGCCGGCGGCGCGCTGCACCTGCCGATCTTCGATTCGGGTCGCCTGCGGGCCGATCTCGCCGGCGCCACCGCCGCGGTGGACGTTGCCATTGCCGACTATAACGACACGGTCGTGCGGGCGGTGCGCGACGCGGCCGACGCGCTCGCGCAGATCCGCGCCGCCGAGACCGAGGCGCGCGCGCAGACGGAGGTGGTCCGCGGATTCGCGGAGACCAACCGCCTCAATGCGATCCGCGTGTCCGCCGGGCTCGATTCGCGCCTGACCGGCATCGATACCGACATCCGTCTGCTCGACGCGCGACTGGCGCGGGCCAATCTCGCGGTCGACGCGCTCGCCGCCCGCGCGCGCCTGGCCCAGGCGCTGGGCGGCGGCTTTGATCCCTCACGGAACGTGCAACCATGACCGATACGCAAGCTCCGCCCCCGCCTGCCGGCCGCCCCGCGCTGCGCCGTCGACTATTGACCGGCCTCGCGATCATCGTCCTCGTCGGACTGGCGATCTGGGCGGTGTTCCACTTCCTGCTCGCCCAGCCCGAGGAGGAGACCGACGACGCCTATGTGGCGGGCGACGTCGTGGCGGTAACCGCGCGCGACCCCGGCACGATCATCGCGCTGCACGCGGACAACACCCAGGCCGTGAAAGCCGGCCAGCCGCTGATCGATCTCGATCCACTCACCGCCGACGTGAACCTCGCCGCGGCCGAGGCCGAGCTCGCCCGCGCGGTGCGCGGCACACGCTCCGATTTCTCACGCGTCAACGAATCGCAAGCCGCGGTGGTGCAGGCCGAGGCGCAGCTCGCCGCCGCGCGCGCCGATTACGCCCGTCGCCAGGGCGCCGCCAGGGAAGGCGCCGTCTCGGGCGAGGAACTCAGCCACGCCGCAGATCAGGTGAAGGTCGCGAATGCGGCGCTCAATCTGGCGAAAAGCCGCCGCACCCAGGCGCAAAGCGCGGTTCAGGGCACCGCGGTGGGCACAAACCCCGCCGTCCTAGCCGCGATCGCCAATTACCGCCGCGCCGCGATCGTGCGCAGCCACATGCACATCGTGTCGCCGATCGACGGCGTCGTGGCGCAGCGCCAGGCGCAGGTCGGCCAACAGATCGCCGCCGGCACCCCGCTGATGGCGGTGGTGCCGCTCGGCCGGCTGTGGGTCGACGCGAACTTCCGCGAGACGCAGCTGAAGGATCTACGCATCGGCCAGCGCGCCACGGTGGTGGCGGACGCCTACGGCGACGAGGTCGTCTATCACGGCCGCGTCGTCGGCCTTTCCGCGGGCAGCGGCAACGCCTTTGCGCTCCTTCCGCCGCAGAACGCCAGCGGCAACTGGATCAAGATCGTCCAGCGCGTGCCGGTGCGCATCATGCTCGATCCGAAGGAACTGGCGGCGAACCCCCTGCGCGTCGGCCTGTCGGTGATGGCGACGGTGGACACCGCCGACACGCGCGGCCCGCGCCTCGCGCAACCCGCCGCCGTTCCCTATCGCGGCAATGTCGCCGAGGCCGATCCGGCGGTCGAGGCGAAGATCGCCCAGATCATCGCGGCGAACCGGTGATGGTCGTCGCCCTCACCCTTCCGCGCCTCCGGCGCTCCCGCCCTCTGCCAGCGGGAGAGGGAAGGGGCCTGCGACCCGCAGGGTCGTGGGAAGGATGAGGGCGACTCATGGCTAGCGCCCCCACTCAACCCGCCCCCCTCACCGGCGCCCGACTCGGCCTCGTCGCCTTCGCGCTCGCGCTCGGCACGTTCATGATGGTGCTCGATACCACCATCGCCAACGTCTCGCTGCCGACAATCGCCGGCAACCTCGGCGTCAGCTCGGACAACAGCACCTGGATCGTCACCGCCTTCGCGGTGGCGAACGGCATCTCCGTACCGCTCACCGGCTGGCTGATGCGCCGCTTCGGCGTGGTGCGCACCTTCTGCGTGTCGCTGACCCTGTTCACCGTCGCGTCGTTCCTGTGCGGCATTGCCTGGAACCTCACCTCGCTGATCCTCTTCCGCGTGCTGCAGGGCGCTGTCTCCGGCCCGATGATGCCCGGCAGCCAGGCGCTGCTGATCTCGGTCTTCCCGCCTGACAAGCGCGCCACCGCGCTCGGCATCTGGTCGATGACCACATTGGTCGCGCCGATCATGGGCCCGATCCTCGGGGGTTACATCTCCGACAATTACCATTGGAGCTGGATCTTCCTGATCAACGTCCCCTTTGGCATCTTCACCGTGTTCATCTGCTGGACGAACCTG
>NZ_JBELLZ010000170.1:0-3914 GCF_042096255.1 Sphingomonas sp.
CGTCAGCGTCCCGCCGCCCGGCATCGCGTCGCGCGCGTTGACCGCGAGGTTGAGGATGGTGTTCTCGAACTGAACCCGATCGGCGCGCACGTGCGTGCCGTCGCTTGCGTCCGATACCTCGACGCGGATCGCATCTCCCAGGGTGCGGTCAAGCAGGTCGCGCATGCCGGCGACCAGCGCGCCCACCGCCACCGGCTCGGGATCGCTGCTCCGTTCGCGCGCGAAGGCGAGCAATTGGCGGGTGAGCGCGGCGGCGCGCTGTGCACCCTCACTGGCGCTATCGAGGTGGCGCGACACGTCCGCGCCGGTGAGAAGCCCGCGCCGGGCAAGCTCGATCCCGCCGATCACCACCGCCAGCATATTGTTGAAATCGTGCGCGATGCCGCCGGTGAGCTGACCCACCGCCTCCATCTTCTGAACTTGGCGCAGCTGCACTTCCTGCGCGCGTAGCGTCTCGGTCGCTTCGGCGACGGCGACGGCGAGTTCCTCGGCGCGGCGGCGCTCTGCCTCGGCATCGGCGCGCGCCACCGCCCGCTCGCCCAGCGCACGAACGGTGAGCCAGCCGAGCGCGATCGCGCCGAGCACCAGGCCTGCGCCGAACACCGAGAGCACCCGCGCCGCGCGCCCCGCCTGCGCCACCGTCGCCATCGCCGCCTCGGTTCGCTGGCGAAGCAGCGTCCGTTCGCCGCGGATGATCCGGTCGAGCAGGGCGTCCATCTCGACCAGCGCGGGCGCCTTGCGCGCCTGATAGTAGCGTGACAGCGCCTGCTGGTTCTTGCCGTAATTGGTGCTGAGCGCGGTGAGCGACAGTTCCTCGCCGCGGACCTGATAGGCGCGGCGCAGGCGCTCGATCCGGCGCTGCTGCTCGGGACTGTCGGCGGTGAGGCGTTCCAGCTGGTCGATCTGGTCACCCGCGCGCCGCCAGTCGTCGTAATAAAGCTGGCCCAGCTGCTTGTCGCCCGAGATGACGAAACGGCCGAGCGATGCCTCCGACCGCGCGATGGTGGCAGACAGGGTGCGCGCCAACACCGTCACATCGTAGCTGTGGCTCTGCAGCCGCTGCGCGTTCTCGCGCTGGCTGTTGGCCTGGCCGAGCGTCACGATCAGCGCCACCGCCACGGCGACACCGAGCAGCCCCATCACGATCAGAGTGATGGTGCGCCAGGCCGAAGCCAGCCCTCCGGGGGCGTCCGCGCCCTCGCTCGCGCTCACGGCGCTATCCTAGCGGAAGGGGCAAGTAGTGGAAAGCGGCGGGTCGGCGCTCAGCCAATCACGACCTGCGCGCGGCCAACGTCCTCGAACATGGCGATGATGCGCTCGATCTGCGCGTCGCTATGCTCGGCGCAGACCGAACAGCGCAGCAGGAACACGCCGGTGGGCGTCGCGGGGGGGCGGGCGACGTTGACGTACAACCCCGCCTCGAGCAGCCCCTGCCACATCCGCACCGCCTGCTCCTGATCGTCGAGCAGCACCGCGACGATCGCGGACTCGGGCGCGGCGGTGGGCAGGCGGAAGCCGAGCGACGACAGGCCCGAATGGAGGCGGCGGACGTTGCGCCACAGTTGCTCGCGCTTGGCGGTGGCGGTCATCAGCTTGCGGATCGAAGCGGCGGCGGTGGCGACCACCGCGGGCGGCAGGCTGGCGGTGAAGATGTACGGGCGGCAGACGAAGCGCAGGATCTCGAACTGCGGATGGTTCGACACGCAGAAACCGCCCACGGTGCCGACCGACTTCGAGAACGTGCCGATCACGAAATCGACGTCAGCCTCGAGTCCCTGCTCTTCGTAGACGCCGCGGCCGTGCTCGCCGAAGAAGCCCATCGAATGCGCCTCGTCCACCAGCACCATGCAGCCGTGCTTCTTGGCGACCGCGACCATCTCCCGGAGCGGGGCGATGTCGCCGAGCATCGAATAGACGCCTTCGAGCACCACGAGCTTTCCGGGCTCCTTGGGCAGGCGGCCGAGGCGCTTGTCGAGGTCCTCGACCGAGTTGTGGCGGAAGCGGACCACCTCGGCATTGCCCATCGCGCAGCCGTCGTAGATCGAGGCGTGGCTGTCGGCATCGAGGATGATGTATTCGCCGCGGCCGGCGATGGCCGAGATCACGCCCAGGTTCGCCTGGTAGCCGGTGGAGAAGACGATCGCGCCGCTGGTGCCGTAGAAATCGCGCAGCGCCTGCTCCACCTCCATGTGATCGTGGAAGGTGCCGTTGAGCGCGCGGCTGCCGTTGGTGCCGGTGCCGAACCGGTCGTATGCGGCCTTGCCCGCGGCGATCACGTCCGGGTCGAACGTCATGCCCATGTAATTGTAGGTGCCGAGCAGGATCGTCTCGCGGCCCTTGATCACCGCCACGGTGGGGGAGCGGACCTCCTCCATGACGATGCCGAACGGGTCGCGCATCCCGCTGGTCAGCAGCGCCTCGCGCTCGGCGATCAGGGGGGCGAACTTGGCGAACAGGTCGTGCGCAGGGGCGGGGGTGGGCGCCTCGGCGGGCAGGGCTTCGGGCTGGAGGCCGGTTTCGGTCATCGTTCTCTACGTCCGTTCGCCCTGAGCGAAGTCGAAGGGCATGAGGGCACCGCTCGGGCTTGTGCTTCGACTTCGCTCAGCACGAACGGAGGGGGTTACGCCTTCAGCCGCGCGACGGCGTCGGCGAGCTGGCCGACCGTCTCGATCTCGGCCTGCATGTTCATGGTGATGATGATGTCGAACTCGTCCTCCACCGCGGCGACGAAGTCCATCACCGTCAGAGAATCCCATTCCAGGTCGCGCTGGAAGCTCGTCGCCTCCGTCACGGAAACGCCCTTCTTGTTGAAGGGCTCGATCTGCGCCTTGACGGCGTCGAGGATCTGGTCGCGGTCGCTCATGGGCTCGGGTCCTGACGGAGAAATGCGGCGGGGGTGCGGCCTATAGCAGGCCGTGCGCGCGATACCATGCCGCGGTGGCGGCGAGGCCCGCGTCCAGTGCGATCCGCGGCTGCCACAAGGCGGGGGAGGGGCGGCGCGCGGGTACCGCGGTCCAGTCCGGGTGGGCGAGATAGCCGACGCGGTCGAGCGTCAGCTTCGCGCGCGTACCCCGCCGGCGCATGTCGGCGCGCGCGGCGAGCCGCAAGGCGGTGACCGGCATGTGCAGCGCGCGGACCTTCCGCCCGACCGCGCGGCCGATCGCATGGGCGAGATCGGCGTGGGTGTAGCCAGCGCTGCCGTCGTCCGCCTCCAGGATCGCGCGCGGGCCGCCCTGGGTGGCGATCGCCAGCAGCAGCCGGGCCAGATCCTCCACCGCGATCAGCGACACGCGCCCGCGCGGCGGCAGCAGCACCACGCCACGCTTCGCCATGCGGAACATCTCGCGCATCTCGCTGTCGCGCGGGCCGTAGACGCCGGTGGGGCGGACGATCGTCCAGTCGAGATCGCTTGTCGTGACGATCCGCTCGGCCTCCGCCTTGGACCAGCCATAATCGGAGAGCTTCGGCTCGCGCGCGGCGAGCGAGGAGACGTGGACGAAGCGCTTGCCCGTGCTCGCCGCGACCATCGCGCGGGTTCCGTCGACGTTGCCGCGCGCGAAGCCGGCGCGGTCGGGCGCGTTGACCAGGCCGGCGAGGTGGACGACCGTGTCGGCGCCGTCGACCAGGCTGGCGAGCGCCGCGGTGTCGGCGAGGTCGCCCGCGACCCAGGTCACGCCGGCGCGCTCGGGCTGCGGACGGCGGGTGAGCGCGCGGATCTGGTGGCCCTCCGCCAGCGCGAGGTCGAGCAGGTGGCTGCCGACGAAGCCGGTCGCGCCGGAGAGCGCCAGGATCATGCGCGCACCATGTGGTTGCGGTGGACGAGCGCGGCGCGGGGTTCATGGCCGAGCAAAGCGGCATGCTCCTCGCTGCGGCGGCCGAGCAGGCGCGCGGCTTCGACCGAGTCGTATTCGCTG
>NZ_JBELLZ010000171.1:0-3906 GCF_042096255.1 Sphingomonas sp.
CAGCATCGGGCTTGGCGAACAGCTTCGTCTCGAAGTCGAGGCCGGGGGACAGGTCGTGAAAGGCGTGGGTGGGCCGGGCGAAGCAATAGATGCAGCCATGCTCGCAGCCGCGATAGGGGTTGATCGAACGGTCGAACGGCACGTCGGGCGAGGTGTTGCGCGCGATGATCGTCTTCGGGCGCTCGACCGTGACGGTGGTGCGCAGCGGCGGTGGCGCACCGTCGATCAGGTCGCGCTCGTCCAGCCAGTCGCCGTCCGCTTCGATGCCGGGCAGGTTGAAGCGGGTGCTCGCCAGGTTGAGCGTGGCGCCGCGGTGGGGACGGGGACTCGCCATTGCCCCGGCATAGCCGGACGTGTAGAACACATCAAGAACATAGGAGGCGTGGATGGCGAAGCTGAACTATCTGGAACTGCCGGTGGCGACGACCGATCGGGCCAAGGCCTTCTATTCGGGCGCGTTCGGCTGGGCCTTCACCGATTTCAGCCCGAGCTATGCGGCGACGACGGCCGGCGACTCGGACATCGGCCTGCAAGCCGACGCCGCCGAGCAGACCGCGGCGCTGCTGCCGGTGATCAAGGTCGACGATCTCGACGCGGCACTGGCGGCGGTGGAGGCGGCGGGCGGCGCGGTGACGCTGCCGATCTTCGCCTTTCCGGGCGGGCGGCGCTTTCACTTCCGCGACCCCGACGGGCATGAGCTGGCGGCGATGCAGCCGGGCTAGCGTTCGCCCAGCCGCGGCATCAGCTCGACGAAGTTGCAGGGGCGATGGCGGCTGTCGAGCTGGTCCTTGAGGATGCCGTCCCACGCGTCCTTGACCGCGCCGGTCGAGCCGGGGAGCGCGAAGATGTAGGTCTCGTGCGCCACCGCGGCGCAGGCGCGGCTCTGCACGGTGGAGGTGCCGATCGTCTGGAAGCTGAGCCAGCGGAACAGTTCGCCGAAGCCGGGGATCATTTTGGTGGCGACCCGCTCGACCGCCTCGGGGGTGACGTCGCGGCCGGTGACCCCGGTGCCGCCGGTGGTGAGGATCACGTCGACCTCCGGGTCCTCGCTCCAGGCGTGGAGGCGCGCGACAATGGTGTCGAGATCGTCGGGGATGATCTCGCGCGCCGCCAGGATGTGGCCGGCGGTGGTGAGGCGTTCCACCAGCGTGTCGCCCGAACGGTCGTCGGCGCGGGTGCGGGTGTCGGAAATCGTCAGCACCGCGATGCGGACGGGGAGGAAGGGGCGGGTCTCGTCGATGGGCATGGGCGGCATCCTAGCCGAGGCGATGGCACTCCCCAAAGCCCGAACCGCTCCCTATAGGCGTGCTCATGGAGCGGCTGGACGGCGGCTCGGTGGTGCCGCCGCATCTTGCCGGCGGGATCGTCGCGCTCGGCAATTTCGACGGATTTCACCTCGGCCACCAAGCGGTGGCGGGGCGGGCGATCGCGCGGGCGAAGGCGGAAGGGCGGCCGGCGCTGGTGGCGACCTTCGATCCGCATCCGGTGCGCCACTTCAAGCCCGACACGCCGCCGTTCCGGCTGACCACTTTGGACCAGCGCCAGGCGCTGTTCGCGGCGGCGGGGGCGGACGCGATGGTGGTGTTCCGCTTCGACGGCGACCTCGCCAATCTGACCGCGGAGCAGTTCGTGACCGAGCGGCTGATCGGCTGCCTGCGCGCGGGCGGGGTGGTGACGGGGGAGGACTTCACCTTCGGTCATCGCAAGGCTGGCAATGCCGAGGTGATGACGCGGCTGGGGCGCGAGCACGGCTTTTCCGACGACACCGTCGCCGCGGTGATGCTGGACGGCGAGCCGGTGTCGTCGAGCCGCATCCGCGCGGCGCTGCGGCTGGGCGAGACGCGCGCGGCGACGCGGCTGCTGACGCGGCCGTTCGTGATCGAAGGCGTGGTGACGCACGGCGACAAGCTCGGCCGCGAGATCGGCTATCCGACCGCGAACATCGAGATGGGGAGCTATCTGCGTCCGGCGTACGGCATTTATGCGGTGCGCGGGCGGCTGGAGGACGGGCGGATGCTGGACGGCGCGGCGAACCTGGGTATCCGGCCGAGCTTCACCCCGCCAAAGGAGCTGCTGGAGCCGTATTTCTTCGATTTCTCGGGCGATCTGTACGGGCAGAAGATCGCGGTGGAACTGGTGGAGTATCTGCGGCCCGAGGCCAAGTTCGAGACGCTGGAGGCGCTGACCGCGCAGATGGAGCGGGACTGCGCGCGGGCGCGGGCGGTTCTTCGGACAGGTTGATTTCACGCGAAGGCGCGAAGACGCGAAGAAGGTTTGGTTCAGAGGAGGCGCGGAGGCGCGGAGAAGAGGTCCTTGCCGCGCAGCGGCAGTTATCCTCTTTTAAAGCCGCTTCGCGGAGGACGCATCCAAACCTCTTCGCGTCTTCGCGTCTTCGCGTGAACCACACTTCTCTGCGCCTCCGCGCCTCCCCTGAACCAATCCCCCTTTGTCCCAGCCGTACACCTCCGCTAGAGCCCTCCGCCTGATGACCGACACCCCCGACGCACGCGACTGGCGCGACACCGTTTTCCTGCCCAAGACCGACTTCCCGATGAAGGCGGGCCTGGCGCAGAAGGAGCCTGCGATCCTCGAGCGGTGGCAGCGGATCGGGGTGTACCAGCGGCTGCGCGAGCAGCGCGCGGGGCGGGAGCGCTTCATCCTCCACGACGGCCCGCCCTATGCCAATGGCGACATCCACATGGGGCATGCGCTCAACAAGGTGCTCAAGGACATGATCGTCCGCAGCCGGACGCTGATGGGCTATGACGCGCCCTATGTTCCCGGCTGGGACTGCCACGGCCTGCCGATCGAGTGGAAGGTGGAGGAGGCGTATCGGGCCAAGAAGCTCGACAAGGACCAGGTGCCCGTGGCCCAGTTCCGCGCCGAGTGCCGCGCCTATGCCGACGAGTGGGTGGACGTGCAGCGCGCCGAGTTCCAGCGGCTGGGCGTGATGGGCGACTGGGCGGACCCGTACCTGACCATGAAGTACGAGGCCGAGGCGACGATCGCGGGCGAGCTCTTGAAGTTCGCCGAGAGCGGCCAGCTGTATCGCGGCGCCAAGCCGGTGATGTGGTCGCCCGTGGAGAAGACCGCGCTGGCCGAGGCCGAGGTCGAGTATGAGGACGTGGTGTCGACCCAGATCGACGTCGCGTTCGAGATCGTCGAGGCGCCGAACGCGCCGGAGTTGGTCGGCGCGCATGCGGTGATCTGGACGACCACGCCGTGGACGATCCCGGTGAACCAGGCTTTGGCCTATGGGGCGGAGATTGATTACGCCATTCTAGCGCGCGTCGATTATGATGATCGAGTGATCGGTCGGTATCTGGTCGCCACCGAGTTGGCGGATAAATTCCAGGAGCGGATGGAAGCGGCCCTCGGCTCGGATGGGGCTGTCTGGAGCACCGAGAGCTTCGTGTTCGGCTCCCAGCTCTCCGGCGCCATCGCCCGTCATCCCATGCACCACCTCGGCGAGTTCTTCGCCAAGCTGCGGCCGTTGCTTCCCGGCGACTTCGTCACCACCGATGCGGGCACCGGGCTGGTCCACATGTCGCCCGATCATGGCGAGGACGATTTCGAGCTGTGCCGCGCGCATGGCATCGATCCGGTGTTCGCGGTGGATGCGGCGGGCATGTACCGTACGGACTGGGCGTGGCTCGGCGGGCAGGGGAGCGTGATCAACAGGAAATTCGTCGCCGCCGACGGGCCGATCTGTTCGGACCTGCGCGCGGCGGGGGCGCTGCTGGCGGCGTCCGACGACTTCAAGCACAGCTATCCGCATTCGTGGCGGTCGAAGGCCAAGGTGATCTTCCGGTGCACGCCGCAGTGGTTCATCGGGATGGATGGGGCGAAGTACCCCTCTCCCCTTGTGGGAGAGGGAGGGGCCCGCTCGGCGTCAGCCGAGTGGGA
>NZ_JBELLZ010000172.1:0-3846 GCF_042096255.1 Sphingomonas sp.
GGCTGGCGAGGACGCGGGTGACCGTTTCCTTGAGGTTCGCCTGGATCGCGGCGTCCACCGGGATGACGGCGTTCTTGTCCTCGATGAAGTCGCCCAGGTGCGAATCCTCCTCGTCGCCGATCGGCGTTTCGAGGGAGATCGGCTCCTTGGCGATCTTCATCACCTTGCGCACCTTCTCCAGCGGCATGGAGAGGCGCTCCGCCATCTCCTCCGGAGTCGGCTCGCGCCCGCTCTCGTGGAGGAACTGGCGGCTGGTGCGGACCAGCTTGTTGATCGTCTCGATCATGTGGACCGGGATGCGGATCGTGCGCGCCTGGTCGGCGATCGAGCGGGTGATCGCCTGCCTGATCCACCAGGTCGCGTAGGTCGAGAACTTGTAACCGCGGCGATACTCGAACTTGTCCACCGCCTTCATCAGGCCGATGTTGCCTTCCTGGATCAGGTCCAGGAACTGCAAGCCCCGGTTGGTGTACTTCTTGGCGATCGAGATGACGAGGCGCAGATTGGCCTCGACCATCTCCTTCTTGGCGATGCGCGCCTCGCGCTCGCCCTTCTGGACCATGTTGACGATCCGGCGGAACTCGCCCAGCGCCATGCCGGTCGACTGCGAGATCTCCGCCACTTCGGAGCGGATGCGCTCCACCGTGTCGGCCTCGTTGGCGGCGAAATTGCCCCATTTCTTGTCGATGCCCGCCACCGACTGCACCCAGGTGTCGTCCAGCTCATGGCCGACGTAGCGGTCGAGGAAGTCCTTGCGGTTGACCTTGTGGCGCTCGGCCAGACGCAGCATCTGCCCGCCCAACGCGGTGAGGCGCCGGTTGAAGCTGTACAGCTGGTCGACGAGATATTCGATCTTGGCCTGGTGGAACTGAACGCTCTCCACCTCGGCGGTCAGCTCTTCGCGCAGCTTGTGATACTTGCGCTCGTCCCCCGCCGACAGCTCGCCGCCCGCCCCCAGCGCGTCGAGGCGCTGCTGCTGCACCTTGGCAAACTTCTTGAAGATCGCGGTAATGTTGGCGAACTTCTCCAGCGCCTGCGGCTTGAGCGTCTCCTCCATCTGCGCGAGGCTGAGGGTGTTGTCCTCCTCGTCGTCATCCGACGGGCGCGGCGTGCGGCGCTCGGTCAGGTCGTCCTCGTCGTCGGACGAGGCCTCCTCCTTGATGTCCTCCTCCTCCTTGTAGGAGGGGCCGGCGGCGCTTTCGCTGATCTCGCCGGTGTCGTCCTCGGCGCCCTCGACCTGCTCGGCCGACGGACCCTTCGAGAGCATCGCGTCGAGATCAAGGATCTCGCGCAGCTGCATGGTGCCCTCATTGAGCGCGGTAGACCAGTCGATGATCGCGTTGAAGGTGATCGGGCTTTCGCACAGCCCCAGGATCATGGTATCGCGGCCCGCCTCGATCCTTTTGGCAATGGCGATTTCGCCCTCGCGCGACAGCAGCTCCACCGCCCCCATCTCGCGTAGGTACATGCGGACCGGATCGTCGGTGCGATCGACGGTTTCCTTCTTCTTCTCCAGAACCGGGGCAGCCTCGTCGCCCGAGGCGTCTACGGGCTCGGCCTCGTCCTCCTCCGGCTGCTGCTCGGCATCGCCGTCCTCGCCGGCTTCCTCGTTCTCGACGACGTTGACGCCCATCTCGTTGAGCGCGGCCATGACGTCCTCGATCTGCTCGGAGGTCATCTGGTCCTGCGGCAGCATCTCGTTGAGCTGGTCGACGGTGATGTACCCGCGCTTCTTGGCGCGAGCGACCAGCTTCTTGATTTCCGCGTCGTTCAGGTCGATCAGCGGCGCATCGGTCACTTCCACGCCGTCGTCACCGCCGCCACCATTAACTTTCGCCATCAATCGTCCTCGGGTCCCAGGGCGCGGGCGTCTTCCTTCGCCTGCACCAGATTTGCAAGTCGCTCGTCCAGCGCCCGCTGCTCGTTCACCAATGCCACCTGCCGCGCGAACGCCTCGTCGGTAAAGCGCGCCTGCATCGCGGAGGTTGCCTCCGCCAGCGCGGCGTCCACCTCGGGGCGGGTCACCAGGATCGCGATCGCCTCGTCGAGGTCTTCGCAAGCCTGGCGTTCGTCTCCGGTTGCCCGCGTGAAGCTGTAGGGCATGGCATCGGCTCTCAAGAGGTCGGACGCGACCGTGTCGAAACCGCTTTGCTGCAATATGGTGACGAGGGAGCCGCTATCAAGCTTCTCTGCCCGCGCGCGTTCCTCCAGCGCCAGCTCCACCACCGCCTCGAACAGCCGGCCGAGCGCGCCATCCACGAAACGCAGCGATCCCAGCACCTCGACATGCCGCGCGATCTCGGCCGGATGGCGGATCAGCCCGGCGAGCACCGCCTTGGCGAGCACCCGGTCGATCCCGCCAGCCGCACGCAATGCCCGGGCGTCGTCGGTGACGGGGGCGGGGGGCGGCGTCCATTTCTCGCCGCGTCGGCGCTGGGCATAAGGATAGAAGGGCGTGCGCTGCTGGATCGACTGCCGGCCGCGCGCGAACTGTTCGTCGAAGCGCTGGCGGAAGTCGGCGCGATACTCGGCCTTGACCGAACCATCCGCGATCGTGTCCGCCAGCGCATTGAGCCGCTGCTTCAGCCCCGCGCGCTGCTCGGGCGTGTCGAGCGGCTCAGCGGCAAGTTCGTGCTTCCACAGCCGTTCCACCAGCGGCTCGGCGGCGGCCGCGCAGGTCTCGAAGGCGGCGACGCCCTTCTTGCGCACCAGATCGTCCGGGTCCTGCCCCTCGGGCAACGTCACGAAGGCAAGGCTTCGGCCGGGCGCCAGCATTGGCAGCGCGCGGTGGGCGGCGCGGATCGCCGCCTTCTGCCCGGCGGAGTCGCCGTCAAAGCACAGGAGCGGCACATCGGCGATCCGCCACAGCCGCTCCAGCTGCGACTCGGTCAGCGCGGTGCCGAGCGGCGCCACCGCCTCGCCAATCCCCACCTGGGCGAGCGCGATCGCGTCCATATAGCCTTCGACCACGATCACCCGGTCCGCCTTGCGCGCGGCGGGCAGGGCGCGATCGAGGTTGTAGAGCGTGCGCCCCTTGTCGAACAGCGGTGTGTCGGGCGAATTCAGGTACTTGGGCTCGCCGTCGCCAATAAACCGCCCGCCGAACGCAATCACCCTCCCGCGTGGGTCGCGGATCGGGATCATCAGCCGGCCGCGGAACCGGTCATAGGGCTCCTTCTCCTCGACGCTGATGAGGAGCCCCGCCTCGATCAGCATCGCATCGCCATAATCCTTGAGTGCGGCGCGCAGTCGGCCGCGCGCATCCGGGGCAAAGCCGAAGCCAAAGGCGCGCGCGGTCGTCTCGGAGATGCCGCGCCGCTCCAGCAGCGCGCGGGCCTCGGCGCCGTCCAGCCCGCCGAGCTGCTGGGTGAACCAGTCCGAAGCAGCCTGCATCACGCCATGCAGCGATTTCGCCCGCTCGGCCCGCCCCGCTTCGCGGGCGGAGGGGGCGGGCACCTCCATGCCGGCGGCGGCGGCGAGTTCCTTCACCGCATCCATGAACGGCAGCCCGCGCTGGTCGGTCATCCAGCGGATGGCGTCACCATGCGCGGAGCAGCCGAAGCAATGGTAGAAGCCCTTGTCGTCATTGACGTAGAAGCTGGGCGTCTTCTCATTGTGGAAAGGGCAGCACCCTTTCATCTCGCGCCCGGCACGGGTGAGCTTCACCGTCTTGCCCACCAGCGCGGACAGTGAGGTGCGCGCGCGCAATTCGTCCAGGAAGGCGGGCGTCAGGGTCACGCGCGATTATACCTATGCCACAGGTCCGCCCTCAACGATAGCCGAACGCTCCCATCGCGCGTGCCAGCACCCGGTCCAGCTCCGCGATCGTCCCGGCCGACAGCTTTT
>NZ_JBELLZ010000173.1:0-3742 GCF_042096255.1 Sphingomonas sp.
AGCTGCGGTTCATCGCGCGGCACATGATGTAGCTGAGGATCGCGCCCGACGAGCCTACCAGCGCGCCGGTGATGATCATCGCGCTGTTGTGGAGCGTGAAGCCCATCGCCGCGGCGGCCCAGCCCGAATAGCTGTTCAGCATCGACACGACGACCGGCATGTCCGCGCCGCCGATCGGGATGATCAGCAGGAAGCCGATGACGAAGCTGAGCGCGACGACCAGCCAGAAATCGAACGCGTACTGGCCGTGCCAGAAGCCGAAGGCGAAGAAGGCGATGGCGAGCAGCATGCCCAGGTTGATCGCATGCCGCATCGGGAGGATGATCGGCGCGCCGGACATCGAGCCGTTGAGCTTGAGGAAGGCGATCACCGAGCCGGAGAAGGTGATCGCGCCGATCGCGACGCCGAGGATCATCTCGATCCGGCTGACCGGGTTGATGACGGCGAAGGGCTGGCCGATCAGCGGCGTGACGACATCGGCGATGCCGAAGGCGACGGGATTGAGGAAGGCGGCGACCGCGACCAGCACTGCCGCCAGGCCGACGAGGGAGTGGAAGGCGGCGACCAGCTGCGGCATCGCGGTCATCGCGATGCGGCGGGCGGTGACGATGCCGATGACAGCGCCGAGGGCGAGTGCGGCGAGGATTTCGGCGAGGGTGAGCCAGTCGATGCTGAAGGCCGACACGCCAGTGATACGGTCGCCGTCAAAGCCTACACCGCTGCTCAGGAGCGGCACATGCGTCACCAGCGTGGTCACCACGGCGATGGCCATGCCGATCATGCCGAAGCGGTTGCCCTGGCGGCTGGTCTCGGGGCTGGACAGGCCGCGGAGCGCGAGGATGAAGCACACGCCCGCGACGAGATAGGCGAAGGCCACCCACGGATTGACTGCGACGTGCTCCATTCTTCTCCCCCTTACCTCAGGCCGCCTTCCCGCCTCCGTTCGCCCTGAGCGAAGTCGAAGGGCATGGGTCTCGCGCGCCCATGTGCTTCGACTTCGCTCAGCACGAACGGAGGTCGGGCGTTCACTTCGCGGCCGCCGGCCGCTCCTTCTTCCGGTACATCGCCAGCATCCGCTGGGTCACCGCAAAGCCGCCGAAGATGTTGATGCTGGCCAGCACCACCGCCAGCAGCCCCAGCCACTTCGACGCCGCGCCCCCCGTGCCGATCCCGCTCGCCGCGGCGGCGATCAGCGCGCCGACGATGATCACCGAGGAGATCGCGTTGGTCACGGCCATCAGCGGCGTGTGCAGCGCCGGGGTGACCGACCAGACGACATAATAGCCGACGAAACAGGCCATGACGAAGATCGACAGGATCGAGACGAAGTCCATTTCAGCCCTCCCGGCACGGCCACGAATTGAGACGGTTTAGGCGCTGACGCCGTTTTCGCCATGACGAATTGAGGCGGTTGAGGCGCAGCACGGTCGCGTTGCAGATCGTGTCAGCAGAATCATGCCCGGATCATGCCATTGCGACGCGATGTAGGACAGCGCGGAAGCGACCGCCGCCATCGGTCAGTCCTTCTCCGCCTTGCGCACCGCGCGCTCGGCATCGGCGAGGATGCCGCCCGCGCAATCCGCCAGTTCGTCCTCGCGGCACTTGCCTTCGAACGAGCCGAGCCGGTCGGGCGAGAAGCCGGGGTTCACCTTCATCAGGTCCACCGAATAGCGGAAGCGCTTCTTCTCGGATGCGACGTCGGAAAGGATGACGAGCGCGAGATCGTCGTCGTCCGCATCGGGCGCGCGCAGGCGCTCGGACGCGGGCAGCGCGGTGCGCAGCGCCTCGGCGAAGCGCTCGGTGGTGGCATCGTCACCGACATAGCGGATGTCGAGCGCGCGCTTTTCGGCAGGCGCAGCGGCGGCGAGGAGGAGGGGGGTGAGGAGGAGGGTTACGCGACGCATCATCCCTCTTCGTCCCGAATCCGCGGTTCCGCAACCGCCACGATGCCCTGCACCGCCGCGTCGCAATCCCGAAGGACATCGCGTGCAGGCAGGCGCAGGACCTCCATGCCGCGCGGCCTGAACCATTGGTCACGGCGCGCGTCGCGCTGCGGGCGATCGCCGAAATCATGGGCCTGCCCGTCTACTTCGACGACGAGCCGGGCGGCGTGGCAAAAGAAGTCTGCAACGTAAGGGCCGGATGGATGCTGCTTGCGGAACTTTAGTCCGGCAGGACGCTTGCGGAGAGCAAGCCAGAGCCTGATCTCGGCTGGCGACATCTCCTGGCGCAACGCTTTGGCGCGAGCGGCGGACTCTGGCGTTCCCTGAAGCATCTACGCGCTCTCCAACGAACGGGGATACCCCTCCGTCAGCCCTTCGGGCTGCCACCTCCCCTTGCAGGGGAGGATTGATCTTTCTCCCCTGCAAGGGGAGGTGGCGCGCGTCAGCGCGGCGGAGGGGTGTCCCGCTCTCCGCGATGGGACGACACCACCCCTCGCGCTCACCCCAAAAGCCTTGCGTTCACCACCTGGCCGTTGCGGGTGATGCGGACCGCGTCGCCGATCTCCTCGTCGAGCACGGGGCGGCCCTGGTCCTTGTCCCAGAAGGCGGAGGAGCATCTACGCGCGCTCCAACGAACGGTAATACCCCTCCGTCAGCCCTTCGGGCTGCCACCTCCCCTTGCAGGGGAGGATTGATTTCCCTCCCCTGCAAGGGGAGGTGGCGCGCGTCAGCGGGGCAGAGGGGTGTCCCGCTCTCGGCGATGGGACGACACCACCTCTCGCGCTCACCCCAACAGCCTCGCGTTCACCACCTGGCCGCCGCGGGTGAGCCGCACCGCGTCGCCGATCTCCTCGTCGAGCACGGGGCGACCCTGGTCCTTGTTCCGGAAGGCGGAGGAGCATCTGCGCGCTCTGCAACGAACGGGAATACCCCTCCGTCAGCCCTTCGGGCTGCCACCTCCCCTTGCAGGGGAGGATCGATGTCCCTCCCCTGCAAGGGGAGGTGGCGCGCGTCAGCGCGACGGAGGGGTGTCCCGCTCTCCGCGATGGGACGACACCACCCCTCGCGCTCACCCCAAAAGCCTTGCGTTCACCACCTGGCCGTTGCGGGTGATGCGGACCGCGTCGCCGATCTCCTCGTCGAGCACGGGGCGGCCCTGGTCCTTGTCCCAGAAGGCGGACAGGAAGTTCCACAGGTTGCGGGCATAGAGCGCGCTGGCGTCGGCGGCGAGGCGGCTGGGCACGTTGCGGTGGCCGACGATCTTGACGCCGTGGCGCTCCACCACCTCGCCCGCGACCGCGCCCTCGACGTTGCCGCCCTGTTCGACCGCGAGGTCGACGATGACGCTGCCGGGGCGCATGCTGGCGACCTGCGCGTCCGAGATCAGCCGCGGCGCCGGGCGGCCGGGGATCAGCGCGGTGGTGATGACGATGTCCTGCTTGGCGATGTGGCCGGAAACCAGTTCCGCCTGCGCCGCCTGATATTCGGGCGACATCTCCGTCGCATAGCCGCCCGAGCCTTCGCCCTCGATGCCCTTCACATTCTCCACGAAGATCGGCTTGGCGCCGAGCGACAGGATCTGCTCCTTGGTCGCCGAGCGCACGTCGGTGGCGGAGACCTGCGCGCCGAGGCGCCGCGCGGTGGCGATCGCCTGGAGACCGGCGACGCCGACGCCCATCACGAACACCTTGGCGGCGGAGACGGTGCCCGCCGCGGTCATCATCATCGGAAAGGCGCGGCCATATTCGGCGGCGGCATCGAGCACCGCTTTGTAGCCCGACAGGTTCGATTGCGAGGAC
>NZ_JBELLZ010000174.1:0-3493 GCF_042096255.1 Sphingomonas sp.
AACGTCAGCGTCGAGACCTTTGCGGCGCAGCCCGCGCCGGTGGCGGTAACGGGCGTCGCCGATGCCGGGGCGAGCGGCGGGCTGGTCGCGCTGCTGGTCGGCGGCGGTGCGGTGGTGCTCGCCTTGCTCGGATATCCTGCATTCCGGCGCTGGCGGCTGCGGCGGCAGGCGGCGGTGCGCCGTGCGGTGGTGCCGCAGGAGGTCGACGTATGAGCGCCGCGCTTGAACGCGCCGAGCTTGCCGCGATCGGCCGCGACCTCGCCGGGCTGATCGGCGACGGGGGTTACCGGCGAGGACGTGCTTTGCTCGGCGAGGATCAGCCCGAGCCGTCGGCAAGCTTTGCCGACCTTGGACTGGCGCCCGAGTGGTTGCGGCGTTCGCAGCCCGAGCTGCTCGAGCTGGCGCAGGCCGCCGCGCTGATCGCGATGGGCCCGGCGATCGCCGCCTCGATCGATGGCGGCTGGCTCCGCGAACTGGTGGCGCGCGGGGGTGACGTGGCGATGGACCGCGCGATCGCTGCGGCGCAGCGCGTGCCGGAGGGCGGCCTGCCGCCGCTGCCCGCCGAAACGGTGGAAGCGCTCGGCTTCGATCTGATGCGCGCCGCGCTGCCGCCGGCGCTGCACCGCTATCTCGGCTGGGCGCCGGGCGGCAGCGTGCCCGTCACGCGCGAACTGGCGACCTTCTGCCTGGCGGAGGCGGCGCGGGCATGAGCTTCGTGCTGATCCGCGCCGACGCCGCCGCCACGCTGATGCGCGACGATCCGATCGTTCGCGCCGCCGACGTGCCCATACTGGGCGATGTCCAGCGCCTGCTCGCCGATGCGCAGGCGCTGCACGAGGATGCGCGCGCCGCCAGCGAGCAGGCGGGAGAGGCGGCGCGGGACGAGGGCTATGCCGTCGGCCATGCCGAGGGGCTCGCCGCGGGTGCCGCGCTGGTGCGCGAGGAGCTGCTCCGGCTCGCCCAGGCCGATGCCGCGCGGGCGGAGGCGCAGCGGACCGACCTCGCCCGGCTGGGGCTGGAGGTGGTGCGTCGCATCGCTGCCGATCTCGGACCGGCCGCCATGGTCGCGGCGCTGGCGGAGAAGGCCGCCGCGGCGATCGCGCCCGACAGCCAGCTCACCGTTCGTGTGCCACCCGCCGCGCTCGCGACCGCGCGCGCGCGGCTTGGTGCCGGCGTGACGGTGGAACCCGACGAGACGCTCGGCCCCGCCGATTGCGTGCTCTCCACCCCGCTCGGCGAGGTGCGCGCCGGGCTGGAGACGCAGCTCGCCCAGCTCGCGCGGCAGTGGAACGTCGAGGCGTGAACCAGTCCGCCGTTCCCCAGCTCAAGAGCGTGCCCTCGGTCGACGACCTGATCGGCACGCTCGGCCGCGCCTCCACGGTGGAGCGGCGCGGGCGGCTGGTGGAGGTGCTCGGCACCACCCTGCGCGTCACCGGCATCGCCGCGCGGATCGGGGAGACCTGCGAGGTGGCGGACCCGCACACGGGCGAGGGCGTACTCGCCGAGGTGGTGGGCATCGCCGGCAATGCCACTATCCTGACCCCGCTCGGCGATACCCGCGGCCTCTCGCCCGATGCCGAGGTGATCGTGCGCGGCGGCGAGACCCTGGTGCCCTATGGCGAGGCCTTACTTGGCCGGGTGCTTGATGGCCGCGGCCAGCCGATCGACGGCAAGGGGCCGCTGCCGCGCGGGCTGCGCACCACACCGCTCCACGCCCCCGCGCCGCAGCCGATGGCGCGCGCGCTGATCGACCAGCCGCTGGAGACCGGTGTTCGCGCAATCGATACGCTGCTCACCCTCGGCGACGGCCAGCGCATGGGCGTGTTCGCCGCGGCGGGCGGGGGCAAGTCCACCCTGCTCGGCATGCTCGCGCGCTTCGCCAAGGCGGAGGTGATCGTGATCGCGCTGATCGGCGAGCGCGGCCGCGAGGTGCGTGAGTTCATCGAGGATTCGCTGGGGGAGGACGGCCTCGCCCGTTCGGTGATCGTCTGCGCCACCTCCGATCGCGCGGCGATGGAGCGCGTCCGAGCCGCCCACCACGCCACCGCCGTTGCCGAAGGGTTCCGGCGCGAGGGCAAAAGCGTGCTGCTGCTGATGGATTCGGTAACCCGCTTCGCGCGCGCGCTGCGTGAGATCGGGCTGGCCGCGGGCGAACCGGCGGTGCGGCGCGGCTTCCCGCCTTCCGTCTTCGCCGAGCTACCGCGATTGTTCGAGCGGGCGGGCACCGACGAGACCGGCTCGATCACCGGCATCTACACCGTGCTGCTGGAGGATGAGGACGGCGGCGATCCGGTCGGCGAGGAGGTCCGCTCGATCCTCGACGGTCATATCCTGCTCTCGCGCAAGCTGGGCGCGGCCGGTCATTATCCCGCCATCGACGTGCTCGGCAGCCTTTCGCGCCTGTTCCCGAGGCTCGCCGCCAAGGACCACAGAACTGCCGCGACCCAGGTGCGCGCGCTGATGGCCAAGCATGCCGAGATCGAGTTCCTCGTCCAGGTGGGCGAGTATCGCGCCGGCGCCGATCCGCTCGCCGATCGCGCCATCGCCGCGCGGCCGGAGATCGACGCGCTGCTGCGCCAGGACGCCAATGTGCCGACGCCGATGTCCAACGCGCTGCTGATGCTGCGGAGCATTGGCGGATGAGCAGCTTGCGCGATCAGCGCCGTCAGGCCGCCGACCTCGTCCGGCTGCGGGAGGTGCGGATGCGCGCCGCCGCTTCTCGCCTCGCCGAGGCGCGCGCCGCTACCGCCGCCGCCGAGCGCGCGCGGGCGGAGGCGGATGCCGCCGCCGATCACGCCGCTGCCGCGCACAAGGGCGCCAAGGAGGATCTCACCCGCGACCCCGCCGAGGCCGAGCGGCTGCTGGCGATGCTCGACCGCCGCCGCTTCGAACGATCAATGGCGATCGAGGCGCTGACCGACGCGCGCGATGCCGAGCACAAATGCCTCGACCAGGAGGCGGAGCGGCGCAAGGCGATGATCCTGGCGCAGGCGCGCCACGATGTTCTGGCCGAGCGGCTCCAGGCGCTGCACCGCCGCGCCGGCCGGATGGAAGAGGAGCGCGTCGCGCTCGATGCCGAGGATGTGAGGAGGTTCCGATGACCGACACCGCCGTCAGCCGCAGCAATCCGGTCAACCGCCAACCTCAGCGCACGCCACCGCGCGCCCAGCCGCTCGCCGAGGATGTGCGCGCGATGGGCGAGGCGTTCGCCAAGGTGCGCGGCCAGCCGCAGGGGCTCGCCGGCCGGGCGGGCCAGCAGCAGCAGGCGCCGCTGACCAAGGCACCGGCGCAACCGCTTCAGCAGGCGCCGGCCGATCCGCGGGCGGAACTCGCCCGCGCTGCCGGCTGGCGCGCCGCGGACGAGCGCGGCACGCTCGACCGGCGCGAGGCGGAGCGTGGCGGCGAGCAGGCGCTGGGCATGGTCTCGCCCTCGCACACGCCGGTGCCTACCGCCGCCACGGTGCCGGCGCCGCCGCCGCAGGCCGATCCCGCC
>NZ_JBELLZ010000175.1:0-3401 GCF_042096255.1 Sphingomonas sp.
AGCCCATCGCCTCGCCGACCCAATAGCAGGCGGCGACCGGCGGGATCGTCCAGCCGACGTCGTTCAAGGCCTGGAAGCCCTGCGCGGAGGAGGCGTGGGCGCCGTCCTCGTTGCCGACGATCGCCATCACCGCGACCTTGCCGTAGCTGGGCATGCGACCCGCGTCGTCGGTCTCGGACAGGAAGGCGTCCATCCGCTCCAGCACGCGCTTGGCGACGCTGCCCAATTGGCCCATCCAGATCGGCCCGCCCAGGATCAGGATGTCGTGGGCCAGGATCTTCTCGCGCAAGCCGGGCCACTGGTCGCCGTCACCCTCGTCGGAGGTGACGCCGGGCTTGATGTCCAGCGCGGCGACGCGAACCGTTTCGGTGACCTGCACCCCGCGCGCGGCGAGCGCATCGCGCAGCACCGCGATCATCGCGTCGGTGGAGGAGGGTTGCGACGCGTCGGCCTTGAGGGTGCAGTTGAGCGCGAGGGCGGTAAGCATGAGCGGGGCTCCGTCTGATAAGCCACCTCAACGCGCGACGCTGCCGATGGTGGCGGCCTACCCAGGCCGCGCCACGCCCCCGCGCGACAGGACGAAGGCGAACACGTCTGCAAATTGCGCGTCCACCTGCTGGCGCGTCGAGCCGACACCGTGTCCCGCGTCGAAATCCACCCGCAACAGCACCGGCCCGCCGGTGGACGCCTTTTGCAGCCGCGCGGCGAACTTGGCGACGTGCCAGGGGGCGACGCGCGGATCGGTGATCCCGGTCATGGCGAGTACGGCCGGGTAGCGGGTGCCGTCCTTGATCTTGGACATCGCGTCCATCGCGACGAGGCCGCGATACTCTGTCTCGACCGATGGGTCGCCGAACTCCGGGAAGTTGGGCGCGGAATTCTGCTCCACGCCGGCCCGCGCCGTGTTGGTCCAGCCGACATTGTCGATCGCCCCGGCGAACAGGTCCGGCCGCTCGGCCATGGCATTGCCCACCGCGATGCCGCCCGCCGAGGTACCCATGATCGTCAGCGCTTTCGGCGAGGTCCAACCGGCGCGAATCACCGCCTCGCAGCCGTCGATGAAGTCGCGCCAGGTGTTCGCCTTGTTGGCCTTCTGCCCCGCGCGCCACCAGGGCGCGCCATACTCGCCGCCGCCGCGGGCGTGTACCTCGAACATCACGCCACCTTGTTCCAGGAACGCCAGGTAGCGGGGCGAGAAGATCGGCGAGGCCGAGATGCCGTAGCTCGAATAGCATTGTCCCAGCGCCGGCGCCGAGCCGTCGCGCTTCAGGCCTTTCCTGGCGATGATCGAGACGGGCACCTTGGTGCCGTCGCGCGCGGTGGCGATCAGCCGGGTCGATTCGTATTCCGCGGTGGAGAATTCGGGCTTTGGGCTGAGGCCGGTGTCGGCCAGCGTGCCGCCCGGCTGATAGCGCCAGATGCCCATCGGCTGCACCCAGCCGGCCATGCGCAGGTCGACGCCGTCGTGATCGGTTGAGCCGAACAGATTGTATATGCCCGCGTCGAACGGCATCGCGATGTCGGTCACCTTGCCGTCGGGGGCGAGGCGGTGGAGCGTCATCGGACCGCCGTTCTGGCGCGCGAAATAGATGCCGTCCTTGGCCGCGACCAGCCCTGCGTCCGCGGTCTCGATCGGCGCGCGGGCCTCGGGCACCACCACCTGCGCCGTCGCCATGTCCGGGTTGGCGGCGTCGAGCCGGAGAATGCGGCCGAGCGGCGCCCCCTTTTCCGACACGACATAGACGTCGCGCCCGCGCATCGCGAAGCCGGTCGCCTGGTCCTCCATCCGCGCCACCGCACGCCAGCGCGCCTTGCCCGTCATCGCCTCGGCGAGCGGCGCGGCGAACAGCGGATTCTCGCGCCGCACCCCGCCATAGGGCAGCAGCAGCGCCATGTCCGATCCCGGCGTGGTGATCACGAAGGGAAAGTCGATCGGCAGCAGGGTATAGCCATCGACGGTGTCACCCCCGGCGATGATCCGTATGTCGGCCCTGGGATCGGTGCCCAATCTGTGCAGCCAGGCGACCGCGTTCGCGTAATAGTCGGCAGCGCCCCTTACCGCCCCTTCGCGGATGCGGACGTAGAAGAACCCGGAGCCATCGGGCAGCCATTGCGGATTGGCGAACCGAGCGCGGTCGATCGTCTCGGGGAAGTGCGAACCGTCGGCGACGCGCAGCACGCGTGCGACCGACTCTTCCGAGCCTGCTGCGGACAGCCCATAGGCGACCATCGCGCCGTCGTTGGAGGCGCGCCACCAGTCGAGGCTGATGTGCGCGCCGCTCGCGTCCTTAACCGCCTCGGGATCGACCAGCAGGCGCCGCTCGCCGCCGGGCTGGTCGACGACGTAGAGTTTGGCGACGCTGGCGCCGCTCGGGCGTAACTCGACGAACACCTTGGTTCCTGCGCGCTCCACCCGCGAAGCGACGGGCAGGTCGCCGGTCAGCTCGCCGATGCGGCGGGCGAGCGCGGCGCGGCCGGGCAAAGCGTCAAGCGCCTGGCGGGCGTAAGCCGCCTGCGCGCGCATCCACGGCTCCCAATCCGGATCCTTGGGGTCCTCCATCCAGCGATAGGGATCGGGCAGGGTGGTGCCGAAGCGGCCGTCGGCGATGTCCACAGTCTTGGCGGGCGGCGGCTTGCCCGCCTGCCCCCATGCGAACCTCGGCAGCATCACCGAGAAAACCGCAGACGTCGTCGCCAGGAAGTGTCGCCGGTCCATGCCATGCCCCCAGGTGAGGCCGCTCCGCGCGGCTCTAGGTTCTTGGTTTGGCGACCCTATCGTTGGCAGGGGTGATGGCATGGCGCCGGAGCGGTGTCGAGACGCCGTCTGCTGAACTTGGCCCGCAGACGGCAGAACGGGCGCCCTCCATGACTGGAGAGCGCCCGTCCGCAAACGCGGCGACCTTTGATCAGGCGCTGTAGTACATGTCGTATTCGACCGGGCTCGGCGTCATCTCCCAGCGGGCGACGTCTTCATACTTGAGCTCGATATAGGCCTCGATCTGGTCCTTGGTAAACACGTCGCCGCGCAGCAGGAACTCGTGGTCGGCGGCCAGGCTCTCCAGCGCTTCGCGCAAGCTGGCGCAGACGGTGGGCACCTGGGCGAGCTCTGCCGGTGGCAGGTCGTACAGGTTCTTGTCCATCGCCTCGCCCGGGTGGATGCGGTTCTGGATGCCGTCCAGGCCTGCCATCAGCAGCGCGGCATATGCGAGATACGGGTTCGCCATCGCATCGGGGAAGCGCACCTCGACGCGCTTGCTCTTCGGGCCGGTGCCGTACGGGATGCGGCACGAGGCCGAGCGGTTGCGCGCCGAATAAGCGAGCAGCACCGGCGCCTCATAGCCCGGCACCAGCCGCTTGTAGCTGTTGGTGGTCGGGTTGGTGAAGGCGTTGATCGCCTTGGC
>NZ_JBELLZ010000176.1:0-3297 GCF_042096255.1 Sphingomonas sp.
ATCGACTGGTTCCACGTCAGCCCGGCCGTGCCCGCCTGGAGCAGCCGCTCGCCCGGCCCGAAGCGGATGTCGCCCAGCTGCTTGCGCTCGATGAACGATCGAACCGCGCCCGGCCCGCCGACCAGCGTCAGCAGCCGGTCATTGGCGGTATTGTCGCTCTGCGTCAGCGCGCGGAACAGAAGGTTGCCGACGGTGGTGTTCCAGGTGCCGTTCTTCACCAGGGAGGCGATCGGCTGGTGGAACAGCGTCAGGTCCGCCGCGGTGACGCTGATCGGATCGTCCAGCTTCAGGCGCCCGCTGTCCCGCTGGTCCAGCACGGTCATCGCCACCCACAGCTTGCTCACGCTTTGCTGCGGCAGCAGGCGGCGGCCGCCGGCCTGGATCGTCCAGCCCTCGTCCACCGCGCGCACCGCGACGCCGGCGGTTCCCGGGAACTCGCGAACCATCTGGTGGATGGCGGTTTCCAGCCCGTGCGGCGCGCGATTGACGGGCAGCGGCCTGGGCTTCGGCACGGGGATCGCGACGACGTAGGAGGGGGCCGGGGCAGGCGCCACCGCACGCGCGGTTCGGGACGGGGGCTCGCCGACGCAGCCAGCAAGCGAGAGCAGCGCTGCCCCCGCGATCAGCCGTCCCATCATGATCCGCGCCCGCCCCGTGTCATGGAATGGGAGGCTATCCGAAAAGTCGCCATTGAAAACCGGATGTTACCGGTTCTGCGATGAACAGCGCCTGACGTGCGATGGAATAAGGTTACCTCACGGGAACACGGCCTTCCTCCCCTCCCTGGACGGGAGGGAGGAAGGTCACGGCACCAGCACCGTATCCACCGGCACCGCCAGCGTCTCGGGCCAGTCGAGCGTAAAATGCAGTCCACGGCTCTCATGCCGCATCAGCGCCGACCGCACGATCAGCTCCGCGGTCTGGAGCAGGTTCCTGAGTTCGATCAGGTCCGGCGTCACACGGAAGTGGCCGTAATAATCCTCCACCTCGGCGGTCAGCATCTTGATGCGATGCTGCGCGCGCTCCAGCCGCTTGGTGGTGCGCACGATGCCCACGTAATTCCACATGAAGCGGCGAATCTCGGTCCAGTTCTGCTTGATCACCACTTCCTCGTCGGAATCGGTGACGCGGCTTTCGTCCCACGGCCGGATCGCCGGCACCGGCGGCAGGCGATCCCAATGCGCCGCGATATGGTTCGCCGCCGCCTCGCCGAAGACGAAGCATTCCAGCAGCGAGTTGGACGCCAGCCGGTTCGCCCCGTGCAGCCCGCTCTCGGTGCATTCGCCCGCCGCATAAAGGTTCGGCAGATCGGTGCGCCCGTCGCGATCGACGATGATTCCGCCGCAGGTGTAATGCTGCGCCGGCACCACCGGGATCGGCTGGGTCGTCATGTCGATGCCGAGCCCCATCAGCTTGTCGTAGATATTGGGGAAGTGCCCGCGCACGAAATCCGGGGCCATGTGGCTGATGTCGAGGTGGACGTAATCGAGGCCGTAGCGCTTGATCTCGGCGTCGATCGCGCGCGCCACCACGTCGCGCGGCGCCAGCTCCAGCCGCTCCGCGTCATAATAGGTCATGAAGCGCTTGCCGGTCTGCGGGTTGGTCAGCCGCCCGCCCTCGCCGCGCACCGCCTCGGTGATGAGGAAGTTCTTGACATCGAGATTGTACAGGCAGGTCGGGTGGAACTGCATCATCTCCATGTTGGAGACGCGCGCGCCCGCCCGCCACGCCATCGCGATCCCGTCGCCGGTCGCGCCGCGCGGCGCGGTCGAGAAAAGATAGGTGCGTCCGGCGCCCCCCGTCGCCAGGATGGTCGCGCGCGCGGTGTAGAGGTTCACGCGGCCCGTCTTGCGGTCCACCGCGTACACGCCCCAGACGTTGCCCGCGCCCGAATAGCGCTCCTCGTGCCGGCTGGTGGCCAGGTCGATCGCCACCTGGTCGGGCACCAGGGTGATATTGGGATGCGCCTCGGCGGCCTTCTGCAGCGCCTCCTGCACCGCCCAGCCGGTGGCGTCGTCGACATGCACGATCCGCCGGTGCGAATGCCCGCCCTCGCGCGTGAGGTGCAACGCATTGCCGTCCTGCGCGAAGGGCACGCCCAGCTTCTGCAGGCGCTCGATCGCCGCGGGCGCATTCTCCACCACGAACTCGACGATCTCGCGGTCGTTGAGCCCCGCGCCCGCGACCATCGTGTCCTCGACATGGTTCTCGAACGTATCGCCCGGCTCGAGCACCGCGGCGATCCCGCCCTGCGCCCAGGCGGTCGAGCCCTCGTTGAGCGCGCCCTTGGCCAGCACGGTGACCTGGAAGCGATCGGCGAGGTTCAGCGCGGCGGTGAGGCCGGCGGCGCCCGAACCGACGATAAGAACGTCCGCGCCGGTCATGCGCGGCCCTGGGGAGAGAGGATCATCGCGGCTGCATGGCACGAAGCGCGCGTATCTGCCATATCGGGGTGGTAAAACCGGCACACGCATCTTTCCCCGTTCGTGCTGAGCCTGTCGAAGCACGTGCCCCAACCGGCGGCGCTCGTGATACGGCCTTCGGCAAGCTCAGGGCGAACCGAGATGGGAAAGGCGGGCCGCGAACCAAAGTGCAAGGGAGTCCCATGTCCACCTACACCGCCCGCCTCGCCGCCCTGCGTGACCAGCTCGCGCACCAGCAGCTCGACGGCTTCGTCGTTCCCCTCACCGATGAGCATATGAGCGAATATGTCGGCGCCTACGCCCAGCGCCTCGCCTGGCTCACCGGTTTCCAGGGCTCGGCCGGCACCGCGGTGGTCCTGCCCGCGGAGGCGGCAATCTTCACCGACGGCCGCTACACGCTGCAGGTCCGCGAGCAGGTGTCGGGCGACGATTGGCAGTTCGTCGGCGTGCCCGAGACGAGCGTGTCGGGCTGGCTCGCCGGTCATGTCAAACAGGGTGCACGCATCGGCTACGATCCCTGGCTCCACACCCGCGCCTGGGTGGAGGAGGCAACGAAGGCGCTCGCGGCGATCGGCGCGACGCTGGTGCCGGTGGATACCAATCCCGTCGATGCCGTCTGGCCCGATCGCCCGCAGCCGTCGGACGCCAAGCTTGCCGTCCATGACACCGTCCATGCCGGCCGTAGCTCCGCCGAGAAGCGCGCCGCCGTCGCCGACTGGCTCCTCGCGGAGAAGGCCGATGCGGTGGTGCTCGCCGCACTCGAATCGACTGCCTGGCTGCTCAACGTGCGCGGCGGCGACGTGACCCGCACCCCGGTCGCGCTCTCCTATACGGTGGTGCACGCCGACGGCACCGCCGACCTGTTCGTCGCGCC
>NZ_JBELLZ010000177.1:0-3113 GCF_042096255.1 Sphingomonas sp.
GACCCTTGAGCCAGGTGACCTTGTTCTTCTTGAACAGGAACTCGATGCCGCCGGTCAGCTGCTTGACCGCGTCGCGGCGCTGGCCGTGCATGGCGTCCATGTCGAGCTCGGGGGTCACCTTGATGCCCATCTTCGCCATCGCGCCATTGGCGGCGGCGTCGAAATATTCGGACGCGTGGAGCATCGCCTTGGAGGGGATGCAGCCGACGTTGAGGCAGGTGCCGCCCAACGTCTCGCGGCTCTCGGCACAGGCGGTGCGCAGCCCCAGCTGCGCGGCGCGGATCGCGGCGACATAGCCACCGGGGCCGGCGCCGATCACCAGGACGTCATAATCGTATTCAGCCATTGTTCGCTCCCGGCGGGAATGGCTTGATGCGTTCCCCGCTCTTGGTGATGGTGACCATCTGGCCCGGTGCAATGCCCCGTTCAAGGCAAGCGATCAGACGGTCCGCCGTTGTTGCCCACTCCGGTTGGGGCAGGCGACTCAGCAGGATCGCTCGAGGCCGAGGCAATCCTTTGTTGAAGGTCCAATCACCGAAGCCCTTGTCGCCGGTGATGAAGATCGCTTCGCCGATATCTGCGCGGCGAAGAAGGTCCTCGTCCGATCTCCCGGGCATCGTTTCCTGGATATGCTCGACTTCATACCCAGCCTCCCGAAGACGCTTGACCACCCGCCGATGGACATTCTGATCGGCGATGAGGCGCACGCGTCAGGCGGCTTCCTGACGCGCCGAGGCCGCTTCCTTGATGAGCAGATCGTGAGTGAAGGCGACGGCGGCGCGGATATCCGCTTCGGTAAGGCTGGGATACCCATCGATGATCTCCGTCACCGTACCACCCTGGGCAAGGTACTCAAGGATTAGCTCGACAGAGATACGCGTGCCCTTGACCACCGGCTTGCCGCCGAGGACGGCGGGATCCGAGTGGATATGCTCGCGCCAGTTCATCGCCTCCACTCCGTTACAGGTCGATTAGGATCCGCGTCGGGTCCTCAATAGCATTCTTTAGCGCGACCAGGAACGTCACTGCCTCGCGGCCGTCGATCAGGCGGTGGTCGTAGGACAAAGCGAGGTACATCATCGGGCGCACCACTACCTGGCCGTCGCGGACCACCGGGCGGTCCTCGATGCGGTGCAGGCCCAGCACCGCGGCCTGCGGCGGGTTGATGATGGGCGTCGACATCAGCGATCCGAACACGCCGCCGTTGGAGATGGTGAAGGTGCCGCCCTTCATCTCGTCCATCTTGAGCGTGCCGTCCTTGGCGCGCTTACCGAAGTCGCCGATGGTCTTCTCGATGCCCGCGACCGACAGGTCCTGCGCATCGCGGATCACCGGCACGACGAGCCCGTTGGGGGCGGACACCGCCACCGAGATGTCGACATAGTCGTGATAGACGATCTCGTCGCCCTCGATCGACGCGTTGACCGCGGGGATGTCCTTCAGCGCCATGCAGGCGGCCTTCACGAAGAAGCCCATGAAGCCGAGGCGGACGCCGTGCTTCTTCTCGAACAGGTCCTTGTACTTGGCACGCGCCTCGATCACCGCGGTCATGTCCACGTCGTTGAACGTGGTGAGCAAAGCGGCGGTGTTCTGTGCGTCCTTGAGGCGCTTGGCGATGGTCTGGCGCAGGCGCGTCATGCGCACGCGCTCTTCCTTGCGGCCAGTGGAGGCGGCGACCGATGGGGTCTGCGGCGCCTCGGCAGCGGCGGGCGCGGACTTCGCGGTGGCGGCGGCGGCGATGTCCTCCTTGGTGAGGCGGCCGTCCTTGCCCGAGCCGCGCACGCCCGAGGGATCGACGCCCGTCTCCAGCACCGCGCGGCGGACCGAGGGCGACAGCGCGGCGGGCGCATCGCTGGTCACCGGGGTGGCGCCGTGATTGCCATAGCCGCCGGCCGCGGGGGCGGGCGCCTCGCTCTTGGGCGCCTCGGCAGCAGGCTGGGCAGCCGGCTTGGCGGCAGCGGCACCGCTACCACCCGCCTCGACCGTCGCGATCATCGCGCCGACCTGCACGGTGTCGCCCACCTTCACCGCATGCTGGCCGAGCACGCCCGCCACCGGCGAGGGCACCTCGACCGAGACCTTGTCGGTCTCCAGGCTGGCGATCGGCTCGTCCGCGGCGACGGCGTCGCCCGGCTGCTTGAGCCATTCGCCGAGCGTCGCTTCGGTGATCGATTCGCCCAGCGTGGGGACCAGAACTTCGGTTGCCATCTTCACCTCGTCATCCCGGACAGCGGGATCGCATCGTAACAGGGAAGCCCCGGCGACCGCCGGAGCGACGTATCAGCTTGCGGCCTTGCCGGCCTTCTTGGTCGAGTCGGCCGAACGGGTCCGCCGGATCTCCTCGCGCACCGAATGGCCCAGCGCATCGGCGATCAGCGCGCCCTGCTCGGCCTGGTGCCGCTTCATCAGCCCGGTCGCAGGCGACGCGGCGGCGGCCCGGCCGGCATAGCGCGGACGTGCCACCTTGCACTTGGCCTTGCCCAGCGCCGCCTCGATGAACGGCTCCACGAAGAACCAATATCCGTTGTTGCGCGGCTCCTCCTGCGCCCATACCACCTCTTCGAGGTTGGGCATCAGCTGGAGCCGCTCGCACAAAGGCTCGCCCGGGAAGGGATAGAGCTGCTCGATGCGGACGATCTGGGTGTTCTTGTCGCCGGCCGCGTCGCGCGCCTCCATCAGGTCATAGGCGACCTTGCCGGTGCACAGCACCAGCCGCCTCGTCTCCGCATCCGACGCCCCGTTCGGATCGGAGAGGATGCGGCGGAAGTGGCTGTCGCCCAGGAACTCCTCGGTCTTCGACACTGCCAGCTTGTGGCGAAGCAGCGACTTGGGGGTCATCACCACGAGCGGCTTGCGGAAACTGCGATGCATCTGGCGGCGCAGCAGGTGAAAATAATTCGCCGGGGTGGTGACGTTCGCCACCTGCATGTTGTCGCCCGCGCACAGCTGCAGGAAGCGCTCGGGCCGTGCCGAACTGTGCTCCGGCCCCTGCCCCTCGTAACCATGCGGCAGCAGCATCACCAAGCCGTTGGCGCGCAGCCACTTGGCCTCGCCGCTGGCGATGAACTGGTCGATCATGATCTGCGCGCCGTTGACGAAGTCGCCGAACTGCG
>NZ_JBELLZ010000178.1:0-3070 GCF_042096255.1 Sphingomonas sp.
TGGTCGGATCGGCATCGACCGCGACGATATCGGCATATTGCCCGGCCTTGATCCGCCCCACGTCGGCATCGAGCCCCAGCATCTTGGCCGGCCGGATCGTCGCCGCCTGCAACGCGGCAAGCGGCGTCATCCCCGCCTTCTGGTACAATTCCGCTTCGGCCACCGTCGCGGTGGTGCCGTCGTTGGGCTCGAACGGAAACTGGTCGGTGCCCAGCGCGACGTTGATCCCCATCCGGATCGCCTTTTGCAGCATCGCCCAATGATCCTTGCCGGTCGATGCGACGCGGTCGAGATACCAGGGCGGCGAGCCGATCTTCTTGTAGAATTCGTAGGCGCCCGGCTGGCTCACCACCATCGTCGGCACCAGCCACACGCCCTGCGCCTTCATCTTGGTCAGCACCTCGTCGTTGAGGTGATAGCCATGCTCGAAACAGTCGATGCCGAACTTCAGCGCCTGGAGCGCCGCTTCGGACGATCCGTTGTGCGCCGTTACCTTCACGCCATTGCGATGCGCGACTTCGATGATCGTCGACAGCTCGGCGTCGGTCATCGGTGCGGCCGAGATGCTGCCGTGCGTGTCCGAGATGCCGCCGGAGATCGCGATCTTGATCCAGCTCGCGCCGCGCTTGATCTGCTCGCGCGCGACCTTGCTGAACTCGGCGGGCCCGTCCGCCTCGAGCGATCCGTGCCCGCCGGTCGGCACGATCAGCTCGCCGGCGGATTCGATCCGCGGGCCGATCGCCTGCCCCTTGGCGATCGCGCGCTTCAGCATGAAATCGATGCCGTGATCCTCGGCGGTCAGCCGAACGGTGGTGACGCCCGCCAGCAGGCTGCGGCGCGCATTGTCCGCCATGCGCAGCGCTTCCTCGCCGTCGGTCTCATTGAGCAGCGCATTCCCCTCGGCGCCCGGCAGCTTCAGCCCGAAATGCACGTGCATGTTCATCAGGCCGGGCACCAGCCACTTGCCCGCCATCGGCACCACCTTGGCACCCGCCGGCACCGGCACCGACGCCGCCGGGCCGACGCGCAGGATCCGCTCGCCCTGCACCAGCACCACCGCGTCACGCGTCGTCGCTCCCGTGTCGATATCCACGACGTTCCCGCCGACCAGCGCCGTCACCGGTGTGGCCTCCTGCGCCGCCACGGCGGTTCCCGACACGGCTGCGAGCGCGGCAAGCGCGGTACGCCAAAGCTTCATTGCGTCCCTCCCTGAAGATCGACCCCGAGACTGCGGCATCCACCCGCGAAGACAATGTGCAAAGTCGCGTGATATGATTGCGCAAAACGCAACGCAAAGCACAGATACTTACGTCTGGGGCAACGCAAACGGGCAAAAATGACCTGCGATCATGGGCTTAGCGGGTTGGTCGGAGCGGGAGGCGATCGCCCGCGCAAAGGTTGCATTCCCGCGCCAAGACGACACGATCGCTGCAACGACCAGGGGGGCTCGCACATTGCCGCACGATCCACGCCACTTCACGCGCCGCGCCACGCTCGGCCTGCTCGCCGCGACGGCGCTCGCGCCGCTGCCCGCCTTCGCCGAGGCCGATCAGGGCACCAGGTTGCGCGCGCTGCTGGAGCGCAGCGCCGCCGCCGAAGCCGCGCTCGATCCGCTCCGCGCGGCACGCACCGGCATCAAAGGCGGCCCGCTCTTCGTCGATCCGCTGAGCGACGCCTATGAGACACAGCTGCGCGCCGACAAGCAGCGCGACGCCGCCGATCTTGCCGCGATCGATCGTGCCGCGCTCGGCCCGGTCGACCGGATCGCGTACGACGTCTTCGCCTACAAGACGCAGCAGATGCTCGACCTCGTCACCACCGGGCTTTTCGCGGTCCAGCGCATGGCGCCGCTCAATCCCTCGTTTGGGCTGCACGTCGAGTTCCCCGATTTCCTCACCGGCGCCAAGTACGAGACCACCGCCGATTACGACGACACGCTCGCGCGGATCGACGGCTTCGTCGGCCATATGGACAGCAATGTCGCGCGGCTGAAACAGGGCCTCGCCGCCGGCTACTTCCAGCCCAAGATCATCGTCACCAACGTGCTGGCGCAGGTCGATGCGGTGCTCGCGCTGCCGATCGAGCAGAGCCCGTTCTGGACCGGCATCACCCGCCTGCCGCAGACGATGCCCGCCGCCGAGCGCACCCGCCTCACCGCCGCGTTCCGCCAGGCGATCGAGGGCAAGGTCTACCCCGCCTACCGCAACTGGGGCACCTATCTGCGCGACACCTACCTGCCGCGCGCGCTCGAGGCGCCCGGTCGCGGCGCGATGAAGGACGGCGCCCGGCTCTACGCCTGGGAACTCCAGCGCCACACGACGACCAAGCGCAGCGCCGACGACATCCACGCGCTCGGCCTCACCGAGGTCGCGCGCATCCGCGCCGAGATGGAGAAGGTGCGCGCGAAAGTCGGCTTTGCCGGCGACTTGAAGGCGTTCTTCGAGCACATCCGCACCGACCCGAAATACTATTACAAGACGCCCGACGAACTGCTCGCCCGCTTCAAGGCGATTGAGGCCAAGATCTGGCCGGGCATCTCTAGGCTGTTCCACGACCGGCCGAAAGCGCCGTTCGAGGTCCGGCCCCTGCCCGCGCTCGGCGACCAGCGCGGCACCGGCTATTACCGCCCCGGCCCGCCCGACGGCGTCTCGCCCGGCGTGCTCTATTTCAACATGTCGATGCTGAACACGCGGCCGATCCCCACGCTGGAAACGCTGACGCTCCACGAGGGCATCCCCGGGCACCATTTCCAGCTGACGCTCGCAATCGAGAATGCGGCGCTGCCGCCGCTGCTCCGCCACGGCCAGGCCACCGCCTATACCGAAGGCTGGGGGCTCTATTCGGAGTCGCTCGGGCCGGAACTCGGCATGTTCGGCGATTCGATGCAGCTGTTCGGCCATCTCGACATGGAGATGCTGCGCGCGGTGCGGCTGGTCGTCGATACCGGACTCCACGCCAAGGGCTGGGGCCGCCAGCAGGCGATCGATTATATGCTCGACAACACGTCGATGGCGCCGCGCGACGTGGCGGTCGAGATCGACCGCTACATCGCCTATCCGGGCCAGGCCTG
>NZ_JBELLZ010000179.1:0-3017 GCF_042096255.1 Sphingomonas sp.
CTGAATGTCCTGATCAACTAACCCATGCACAAGGTGCCCGGCGCGGACATGAAGCTTGCCGCCAGCAGGTAATCGATGCGGATGCCCATCGAGGCATAGGCGGCCAGGATCGTCCCCGCCACGCCCGCCATGCCGCTGGTCATCACCGTGAACAGCTGCGGCGGGGTGAGGCCCGCCAGATAGGGCCGGATCACCAGCGGCGATTCGCTCTGGCCGACGAAAATGTTGGCCGCGGCGCACAGGCTTTCCACCTTGGAGACGCCGATCACCCGCTCGATCGCGCCGCCGATCCAGCGCACCACCTGCTGCATGACCCCCAGATGGTAGAGGATCGACACCAGCGAGGCGAAGAAGATGATCACCGGCAGCGCCGCGATCGCGAAGCTCTGCCCGCCGATCTCGGGGCGCGCCAATGGCCCGAACAGGAACTGCACCCCAGCATTGGCATAGCCGAGCAGGTTGGAAACGCCTCCGGAGGCCCAGCCCAGCGCGGTGCGCCCCGCGGGCACGTACAGCACCAGCGCCGCAATCCCCGCCTGGAGCGCGAAGGCCGCCCCCACGACCCGCAGCCGGATCGCGCGCCGGTTCGTCGACAGCAGCAGCGCGAGGGCGAGGATCACCGCGATGCCGACGAGGCTGATCAGATGCTGCAACTCATTCCTCCACACTCCACGCCTCCCGGGCGTGGCCTGGGAAGCGCACGATCTAGAGGCGCAGCCGCACGCCCGGCAAGCAAAGGCTTGAACATGCGCGATCTGGGCCCATAGCACGCCGGGGATGACCCCGAGTCCCCGCAGCATCCCGCCTTCCCTGTTCGCCTTTGCGATCTTCTACGGCGGCATGGTGTGCATCGCCGGGGTGCTCGGCAACAAGCAGGTCGCCCTCGGTCCGCTCGCGGTGGAGGCGGGGATCTTCGCCTTCCTGCTGCTGGTGGTCACCTCCAGCGCGGTGGCGGAGCTGCACGGGGCGCAGGCGGCGACGCGGCTGGTGCGGATCGGCTTCGTGCCGCTGATCGTGTCGATGCTGCTGACCTTTCTGGTGCTGGCGGTGCCCGCCTCGCCCGAGATGCAGCCCGAGCGGCTCGCCGCCTTCGAGCTGATGATGGGCGCGACGCCGCGGATCTGGCTGGGCGGCATCGTCGCTTATGGCGTGTCGCAGACGCTCAACGTGTCGGTGTTCGCCTGGCTCAAGGGGCGCGAAGGCCAGGGGCTGCTGTGGCTGCGCGCGGGCGTCGCCAGCGTGCTGAGCCAGGTGGTGGACACATTGCTGTTCGTCTCGATCGCCTTCTACGGCGAGTTCCCGGTGGGCCCGCTGCTCGCCGGGCAGATGCTGGCCAAGGTGGTGCTCTCCGCGCTGCTGGTGCCGCCGGCGATCTACCTGTTCACCGGGCTGGGCCGGCAGCTGGATCGGGCGTAAGGGCGCACGCATGACCACCCTCTCCCCCGCGCTGAAGGCCGAGACCCTCGTCGAGGCGCTGCCCTACCTGCAACGCTACGCCGGCAAGACCTTCGTGGTGAAATACGGCGGCCACGCGATGGGCGACCCCGAGGCCGCGCGCGACTTCGCCGAGGATGTGGTGCTTTTGAAGGCGGTCGGCATCAACCCGGTGGTTGTCCACGGCGGCGGGCCGCAGATCGGGCGGATGCTGAAACGGCTGGGCGTCGAATCGCGCTTCGTCGATGGCCTCCGGGTAACCGACAAGGAGACCGCCCAGATCGCCGAGATGGTCCTCGCCGGCAGCATCAACAAGGAGATCGTCGGCTGGATCGCGCAGGCGGGCGGGCGCGCGGTCGGCATCTCGGGCAAGGACGCCGCGCTGGTGCAGGCCGAGAAGGTCGGTGGCCGGCGCGAGGCGGACAAGCTGCAGGGGATCGAGCGGCATGTCGATCTCGGCTTCGTCGGCGAGCCGGTGGCGGTGGACACGCGCATCATCCGCTCGCTCTCCGCGGAGGGCATCATCCCGGTGATCGCGCCGATCGGCATGGGCGCGGACGGGCACACCTACAACATCAACGCCGATACGATGGCGGGCGCGATCGCGGGCGCACTGGGCGCGGCGCGCTTCTTCCTCCTCACCGACGTCGCGGGCGTGCTCGACAAGAGCGGCACCTTGCTGACCGACCTTGATCCCGCCGCCATCGCCGCGCTGCGCGCCGACGGCACCATCTCGGGCGGGATGATCCCCAAGCTGGAGACCTGCGTCGCTGCGGTGGAGGCCGGGGTGGACGCCGCGGTGGTGATCGACGGCCGCGTGCCGCACGCGATGCTGCTGGAGATCTTCACCCGCCAGGGCGCGGGCACGCTGATCCACCGCTAGGCGGGGTGCAGCGGTTGCGGTAGAGCGAGGCGCAAATCCTGCCCCTTTCGGAGCCCCGCGTGCTGACGCTGACCATCATCCAGATCCTCCAGGTGCTGCTCGACGTGGTCTGGTGGATCATCTTCGTGCAGTTCATCCTGTCGCTGCTGATCGCCTTCAACGTGGTGAACACGCACAACGGCTTCGTCCGCTCGCTCTATGACGGGCTGGAGCGTTTGACCGAGCCGATGTACCGGCCGATCCGCCGCGTCCTGCCCAACCTCAACGGCCTCGATCTGTCGCCGATGGTGGTGCTGGTGGTGATCGCCATCCTGGGCATCATCCTGCGCAACATCGCGATCAGCACGATGACGGCAGGCGTATGAGCGCGCGGCTGATCGACGGCAAGGCGTTCGCCGCCGGGCTGCGTGCACGCGTTGCTGACGAGGTCGCGCGCTTCACCGCCGCGGCCGGGCGCAAGCCGGGGCTCGCGGTGGTGCTGGTCGGCGAGGACCCCGCCTCGGCGGTCTATGTCCGCTCCAAGGGCAAGGCGACGCTCGCCGCGGGCATGGAGAGCTTCGAGCATCGCCTACCCGCCGACGTGTCGCAGGACGAGCTCCTCGCCCTGGTCGCGCGGCTCAACGCCGACGAAGCGGTGGACGGCATCCTCGTCCAGCTGCCCCTGCCCGCACAGCTCGACGAGCGCGCGGTGATCGCCGCG
>NZ_JBELLZ010000180.1:0-3003 GCF_042096255.1 Sphingomonas sp.
TGTAGCTGATCCGCCCGGTCTTGGCGTCCGCTTCGGTCTGGCCGACGATCTGGTACTTTACCGGCTTGTCGTCATCATCGAGCAGAGTCACGGTGGCGCCGAACACGACCTTGTCGCCCGACAAAGTGGTCGGATCGATGATCTGCGCGCGCGACATCTTGTCCTCGATATCGGCGATCGAGGCCTCGATCTGGCCCTGCCGCTCCTTGGCGGCGTGATACTCGGCGTTCTCGGACAAGTCGCCGTGCGCGCGCGCTTCCTCGATCGCGTCGACAACCAGCGGACGTTCTTCTTTGAGACGCCGCAGATCCTGGCTGAGCTTGTCATAGCCCTCCTGGAGCATCGGCATCTTCTCGACCGTCGCCATCTTCCGTCCTTCGTCAAAGCCCCTTCCCCGAGCGGCGCCTCGACGCCGCTTCGCACCTTGCCAGAATATCGGGGATCAGTTGTGCGGGGCAGAATGATAGGACTGAAGCGGTCGAACTTCAAGGTTGCGGGTCGCACCCGAGGCGATCGCGCGCGCCGCCTCCACGCTGGCGGAAGCGGTGGTGAAGTACGGGATCTTGCCGTTTACCGCCGCGGCGCGGATCGGCTGCGAGTCCTTCAGGCTCTGCCAACCTTCGGTGGTGTTGAAGATCAGCGCCACGTCGCCGTCTTTGATCCGGTCGACGATATGCGGACGCCCCTGCGCCACCTTGTTGACCCGCTCCACCGGCAGCCCGGCACGGTCGAGATAGTCGGCGGTGCCGCCGGTCGCGACCACGGAGAAGCCGGCGTCCACCAGCGAACGCACCGCCGGCAGCACCTGCGGCTTGTCGCCGTCCTTGACGCTGACGAAGACGCAGCCCGCCTCAGGCAGCACCGTCATCGCGCCAAGCTGGGACTTGGCGAAGGCGGTGGTGAAATCGGGCGAAATCCCCATCACTTCGCCGGTGGACTTCATCTCCGGTGACAGCACCGGATCGATGCCAGGGAAGCGGTTGAACGGGAACACCGCCTCCTTCACCGCAAAATAGTCAATGTTGCGGTCGATCGGCGGCAGGTTGCGCAGCTTCTCGCCCGCCATCACCCGCGCAGCGATCTTGGCGATCGGCGCGCCGATCGCCTTCGCGACGAACGGCACCGTGCGGGACGCGCGCGGGTTGACCTCGATGAGGTACACCTGCCCGTCCTTGACCGCGAACTGGATGTTCATCAGCCCGCGCACGTTCAGGCCCCGCGCCAACGCCTCGGCCTGACGCTCGATCTCGGCGATGATCTCTGCCGGCAGGCTGTAGGGCGGGATCGAGCAAGCGCTGTCGCCCGAATGGACGCCGGCCTCCTCGATATGCTGGAGGATGCCCGCGACCACGACATGGTCGCCGTCCGCAATCGCATCGACGTCCACCTCTGTGGCGTCGCGAAGATACTGGTCGATCAAAACCGGCGCGTCGCCAGACACTTGCACTGCGGTCTGAATATAATCGTCGAGCTGCTGGTCGCTGTCGACAATCTCCATCGCCCGGCCGCCGAGCACGTAGCTCGGCCGCATCAGCACTGGATAGCCGATCCGCTGCGCCACATTCAGCGCCTCGTCACGGCTGCGCGCGATACCGTTCGCCGGCTGGAGCAGGCCGAGCCGGTTGACCAAGGCGGCGAAGCGCTCGCGGTCCTCGGCCAAGTCGATCGCATCGGGGCTGGTGCCCAGGATCGGGATGCCCGCCTTTTCCAGCGCGCGTGCCAGGTTGAGCGGGGTCTGCCCGCCGAACTGCACGATCACGCCGACCAGCTCGCCGGCCTGCTGCTCGACGTGCAGGATCTCCAGCACGTCCTCGGCGGTCAGCGGCTCGAAATAAAGGCGGTCGGAGGTGTCATAATCGGTGCTCACCGTCTCCGGATTGCAGTTGACCATGATCGTCTCGAACCCTGCCTCCTCCAGCGCGAAACAGGCGTGGCAGCAGCAGTAATCAAACTCGATCCCCTGCCCGATCCGGTTCGGCCCGCCGCCCAGGATCACCACCTTGCGCCGGTCGGAGGGCAGCGCCTCGTTCTCGGGCTCGCCGAAGCTCGGCGCCTCATAGGTGGAGTACATGTAGGGCGTCTTGGCGTCGAACTCGGCAGCGCAGGTGTCGATCCGCTTGAAGACAGGGCGGACGCCCAACTTCAGGCGATGCTCGCGCACCTCGTCTTCGGTCACCCCGCCCGTCATCGCCTTGACCGCCTCATGGATCAGGCCCGAGCCGCGCGCGATGCCGCGGCTCATGCCGCGCAGGTTGGCGGATTGCAGCGCCAACCAGGCGAGGCGCTTGTCGCTGAACCCCATCGCTTTCAGGCGGCGCATGCCCGGCGCGTCGATCGGCAGCCCGTTCTGCATCACCTCGGTCTCGGCGGCGACGATCTCCGCCATCCGCTCTAGGAACCAGGGATCGTATTTGGCGATCGCGTGGACCTCGGCGACGCTGAAGCCTTCGCGCAACGCCTGCGCGGCCACCAGCAGCCGGTCCGGCGTCGGCGAGGCGAGCGCCGCCTCGATCTCCGCGCGCGGGGCACCGACCAGCCGGTCGACCTGGTTGAAGCCGGAAAGGCCCGTCTCCAGCCCACGCAGCGCCTTCTGCATGCTCTCGTGGATGTTGCGGCCGATCGCCATCACCTCGCCGACCGACTTCATCGCGGTGCCCAGCACCGGCTCCGCCCCCTTGAACTTCTCGAAAGCGAAGCGCGGGATCTTGGTCACCACGTAATCGATCGTCGGCTCGAACGAGGCCGGGGTCGCGCCAGTGATGTCGTTCTCGATCTCGTCGAGCGTATAGCCCACCGCCAGCTTGGCCGCGACTTTCGCGATCGGGAAGCCGGTCGCCTTGCTGGCGAGCGCGGAGGAGCGCGACACGCGCGGATTCATCTCGATCACGATCAGGCGGCCGTCCTTCGGATTGACCGCGAACTGCACGTTGGAACCACCTGTTTCGACACCGATCTCGCGCAGCACCGCGATGCTGGCGTTGCGCATGATCTGATATTCCTTGT
>NZ_JBELLZ010000181.1:0-2865 GCF_042096255.1 Sphingomonas sp.
AAGGGGGTCCCTTTTGCACGCCGATAGGGGGTCCTTTTTGGACGCCGATTGACAGGGTTGCGCAATTCTCGTCGCCCCGGCCCTGAGCCGGGGCCCCGCTGCCTTGCCCAACGCACGAAGAAGCGTGACCCTCGGTCAAGCCCGGGGTCACGTCTTATTTTGATGACATCGATCTTGCTTAGGAAGGGCGGATCAAACCCCCGACGCCAGCGCATGATCGTCCGGATAGACCTGCCGGACATAGGTGATCCTCTCGCGCGTGCGCCACGTCCAGCGCTCAATTGACAGGCAGGGCGCGTCCGGTACCACGCCGAGCAGCATGGCATCCTTCCCCGCCGCCGTCGCGCTGATGCGATGCGCCGCGTCGCTCCATGGCACATGCTCCATCAGCCAGCGACCGGGGCTCTCCCTGGCGAAGTTCACCATGCGTGCGGCGGGCACGAGCGTCAGGTTGATCAGCCGCCGCTCCAGCGCGAAGGCGCGCCCGTCGGCGCGGTGCAGGCAGGTGAGGTCCAACACCGGCCCTGCCGCGATCGACAAGCGCGCGCGGTCGTCCGGATCCGCCTCGCGCTCAATATGGCGGATCAGATCGAGGCCATGGTGCGAACCGTGCGCTTCGATCTCGGCGGCGATGTCGGGGATATCGAAGACCGCGCGGTGGATCTTGGGCGCGGCGACGAAGCTGCCCGCGCGGCGGCGCCGCTCGATCATGCCGAAGCCGACCAGCGCGGACAGCGCCTTGTTCACCGTCATGCGGGAACAGGCATATTCGGCCATCAGCGCCTGTTCGGTGGGCAGGCGGCGCCCCGCCTCCCACGCGCCGGACATGATCCGCGCCTCGACATCGCGGCGGATGCGATCGTGCAGCGGCGGCGGCTTCATTCGATGATCTCGGCCAGCGCGGCGCGGTAGCGCGCGACGTTCCGCGCGCGATCGACATGGCGGCCCTGCGCCACTACCTGCCCCCCCCGACGCCACACCCCATCGACCGCACCGCGCCGCGCGGCGAAAATTAGCCCGTCGAGCAGCGCGTCGCCGGCGCGACCCGCGAGCGACGGGTGGTCGGGATCGAGCGTGACGAAATCGGCCGGGGCGCCGATCGCCAGGCCGGCGGATGCGCCCAAGGCCTGCGCGCCCCCGGCCAGCGCGCCCGCGAACAGCGTCGCCCCGCACGACGCGCCCGGTGGCGCGAGCACGGTGCGTGACCGCGTGGCGAGGCGCTGGCCGTATTCGAACAGGCGCAGTTCCTCCGCCATGTCGATCAGCACGTTGGAATCGGAGCCGATGCCCCAGCGCCCGCCGGCCGCGAGGAAGTCGGCGGCGGGGAACAGGCCGTCGCCCAGATTGGCCTCGGTGATCGGGCACAGGCCCGCAACCACGCCGCGCGCCGCCATTTCCGCCGTTTCCGCCGGCGTCATGTGAGTCGCGTGGACGAAGCACCAGCGCCGATCGACCGGCAACTTGGCGAGCAGCCACTCCACCGGGCGCTGGCCGGACCAGGCGAGGCAGTCCGCCACCTCGCGCACCTGCTCGGCGACATGGATGTGAATGGGGCCGCCGGTCAGTGGCACCAGCGAGGCCAGTTCCTCCGGGGTCACCGCGCGCAGGCTGTGCGGGGCGAGGCCGAGGACCGCATCGGGCAGAGTCGCGAGCGTGTCGCGCAGCCGCTCCATCAGACGCGCGAAGCCGTCCAGGTCATGCACGAAGCGCCGCTGCCCCGCGCCCGGCGCGGTGCCGCCGAAGCCGGCGTGCGCGTAGAAGACAGGCAGGTGGGTGAGCGCGATGCCGGCCTCTCCCGCCGCCGCCGCGATCGCCGCGCTCATCTCCGCCGGATCGGCGAAGGCGGCGCCGTCCCGATCATGGTGCAGGTAATGGAACTCGCCAACACGGGTGAAACCCGCCTCCAGCATTTCGGCATAGGCCAGCGCGGCGATGGCGTAGAGGTGATCGGGGGTAAGCCGCGCGACGAAGCGGTACATTACCTCGCGCCAGCCCCAGAAATCGTCGTCACCGCGCCCGCGCGTCTCGGCCAGCCCCGCCATGCCGCGTTGGAAGGCGTGGCTGTGCAGGTTGGGCATGCCGGGCAGCAGGATGGCGAGGCGCTGGTCGGTTGCCTGTGGCGCAGCGTCTGTCTCGATGCGGACAACCATGCCGTCCGCGACCGAAATCCGCACGTCGTGCGCCCAGCCATCGGGCAGCAGGGCTTCAGCGGCGTGGAAGGCGGTCTGCGCGTCGGCCATCGGATGTCTCCCGCAATTATGTCTATACAATAGGCGGAGTCGGTGCAATGTTCGCGCTCTGGAGGCTGCGGCATGCGATGCGATCGGCTCTGGAAGGATGCGCGGCTGGCGACCATGGCGGGCGATGGCCTCGGCCTGGTTCAGGATGGCGTGATCGCCGCGACGGACGGGCGGATCGTCTACGCAGGGCCCGCTGGCGAGGCGCCGCGGTTCGAGGCGGACGAGGTCGTCGCCTGCGACGGGCGCTGGATCACCCCCGGGCTGATCGATTGCCACACCCACCTCGTCTATGCCGGGGAGCGCGCGCATGAGTTCGAGCTGCGGCTGGCTGGCGCGTCCTATGAGGAGATCGCGCGCGGCGGTGGCGGCATCGCCTCCACCGTCGCCGCCACGCGCGCGGCGAACGAGGCCGATCTGGTCGCGGGCGCGCTGCCCCGGCTCGATGCGCTGATCGCCGAGGGGGCGACCACCGTGGAGGTGAAGTCCGGCTACGGGCTGGATACCGAGACCGAGCTGCGGATGCTCCGCGCTGCGCGCGCGCTGGGCGAGGCGCGACCGGTGCGGGTCGCCACCACGTTCCTCGGCGCGCATGCCCTGCCACCCGAATATGCTGGCGATGCGGACA
>NZ_JBELLZ010000182.1:0-2830 GCF_042096255.1 Sphingomonas sp.
ATTCCTGTGCACGGTCGTCGCCTACGGCCTGAACGCGTTCCCCAGCTATGCCGCGGGCTTCTGGGCGGCACCTTAGGCCATGCGCGACCTGGGCATTTCGCCGGCGGAGGCCGGGCTGATCCTGGGGGGCCAAGGGGCATTGTCCGGATTCCTCGGCGTGACGGTGGGCGGCATCCTGGGCGATCGGCTTCGCGCGCGGCATCCGGGCGGGCGGCTGATCATGGTGGCGCTGGGCGCGGTGCTGCCGGTGCCGTTCATGGCCATCGCCTTCACCACGGACACGCCCATCGTTCTTTACGTCTGCCTGTTCATCGCACAATTCACCGCGAGCTGGGCGCTGGGCAATTCGGCGGCGACCACGCAGGACCTGGTGCTGCCGCGGATGCGCGGCGCCGCAACGGCAACCTATTTCATCGGCACGACGCTGCTCGGTCTGGCGCTGGGCCCCTATCTGGCCGGGCGCGTCTCGACGCTGACGGGCAGCCTGTCGACCGGCATGCTGTCGCTGCTGGTGACGGTGCCGATCACGCTGGGCGCGGCGATCGCGGCGTTCAAGCTGGTGCCCGCGGCCGAGGCCAGCCGCGAGGCCCGCGCCCGGGCGGCGGGCGAGCCCGACCTCGCTTGATGCGCCCTTGATCCGGATCGCGCTGCGGCTGGCGGCGCTTGTCGTCGCGCTGCTCCTCGCGCTGCCCCTGCACCTGCTGTGGCGGCTTGTCCGCCTGCCCTCGCCCTGGCCGAAGTGGTTCCTGGCGAGCGTCGGCTGGATCATTGGGGCGCGCCGCCGCATCGTCGGCACGCCGCTGCGCCGCGATGTGGTGTTCGTGTCCAACCACCTGAGCTGGATGGACATTCCGATCCTCGCCGGGTGCAACGGCAGCGCCTTTGTCGCCAAGGCGGAGCTTCGGCAGGTGCCGCTGGTCGGCTGGCTTTGCACGCTGAACCGCACCATCTTCGTCCGGCGCGAGGACCGGATGGCGGTGGCCGACCAGATCAACACGCTGCGCGATGCGCTCGCCGACACATGGGCGATCACCATCTTCCCGGAGGGGACCACCGGGGACGGCGAAACACTGCTGCCGTTCAAGGCCGCGCTGCTGGCGGTGCTCGATCCGCCGCCGCCCGGCGTGCTCGTCCAGCCGGTGCGGATCGACTATGGCGCGGCGACGCGCGAGCTGGCCTGGGTGGGCGACGAGCCCGGCCAGGCCCATGCCATGCGCGTGCTTCGCCGGCGCGGCAGCTTTACCGCCACCCTCACCTTCTGCGATCCGTTCGATCCGCATGACGTGCCCGGCCGCAAGGCCGTCGCTGCGGAGGCGCGTGCGCGCATCGCCGCCGCCGGTGGCGAAGGAGCGCCGGCTGCGCTATAGGCGCCGCCCCATGGAAACGCCCCCCCAGAAGCTGCCAAAGACCTTTGCCGTCAAATCCTTCGGCTGCCAGATGAACGTCTATGACGGCGAGCGCATGGCCGAGCTGATGACCGGCGAGGGGCTGACGCCGGCCGATGCCGCCGACGCCGACCTGGTGGTGCTGAACACCTGCCACATCCGCGAAAAGGCGACCGAGAAGGTCTTCTCCGACATCGGCCGGATGCGCAAGGACCGCGCCGGTCGCGGCGCCGCCGCGCCGATGATCGCGGTCGCCGGCTGCGTCGCCCAGGCCGAGGGCGAGGAGATCGTGCGCCGCGCGAAGGTGGACGTGGTGGTCGGCCCGCAGGCCTATCACAACCTGCCCAAGCTGGTCGCCCAGGCCGCCGCCGGCGCCGCCCCGGTCGACACCGACATGCCCGTGCAGTCGAAGTTCGGCGCGCTCCCCGCCCGCCGCAAGGTGGGGCCCACCGCCTTCCTGACCGTGCAGGAGGGCTGCGACAAATTCTGCACCTATTGCGTCGTGCCCTATACGCGCGGCGCGGAGGTGAGCCGGCCGTTCGCGGCGATCGTGGACGAGGCGAAGGCGCTGGTCGATGCCGGCGCGCGCGAGATCACGCTGCTGGGGCAGAACGTCAACGCCTGGCGCGACGGCGACGAACGCGGGCTGCACGACCTGATCCGTGCGCTCGACAAGATCCCCGGTCTGGCCCGCATCCGCTATACCACCAGCCACCCCAACGACATGGCGCAGGGGCTGATCGACGCACATCGCGACGTCGAAAGCCTGATGCCGTTCCTCCACTTGCCGGTGCAGGCGGGCAACGACCGGATCCTCAAGGCGATGAACCGCAGCCACACACGCGATTCATACCTGCGCCTGCTCGACCGGATCCGCGCCGCCCGGCCGGACATCGCGCTGTCCGGCGATTTCATCGTCGGCTTCCCGGGTGAGACGGACGCCGAGTTCGCGGACACGCTGAGCCTCGTCGATGCGGTCGGCTATGCCCAGGCGTTCAGCTTCAAATACAGCCCGCGCCCCGGCACACCCGCCGCCGACATGACCGGCCACGTGCCCGCCCAAGTGATGGACGAGCGGCTCCAGCGGCTCCAGGCCGCGCTCAACCGCGACCAGCACGCCTTCAACCAGGCGAGCGTCGGGCGCAGTTGCGACGTGCTGATCGAGCGGCGCGGCAAGCTGCCCGGCCAGATGCTGGGCAAGTCGCCGTGGCTCCAGTCGGTGCACCTGACGGGCGATCATGCGATCGGCGACCTCGTGCCGGTGACCCTTACCCATGCCGGTCCCAACTCATTGAGCGCCGAACCCGCACTTTCTTTTGCGGCATGATGACACCCCGTTGACAGTTGCCGCGCGACTCTAGAGGCTGACCCCATAAGAACAGGCAGGGGTCTCGCGTAGCGCCAACAGTTTGGTCACCTTGAGATAGCCTAGCCGGGACCTGCGT
>NZ_JBELLZ010000183.1:0-2764 GCF_042096255.1 Sphingomonas sp.
TGTCGATCGCGACGCCCGCCTTGCCGACGTCGCCGGTGACGCGCGGATGGTCGCTGTCGTAGCCGCGGTGGGTGGCGAGGTCGAAGGCGACGCTCAGCCCCTTCTGCCCCGCCTTGAGATTGCGGTGGTAGAAGGCATTCGATTCCTCCGCGGTGGAGAAGCCGGCGTACTGCCGGATCGTCCACGGCCGCCCGGCATACATCGACGCGCGCACGCCGCGGGTGAAGGGGGCGAAACCGGGGAGGCCGGGGTCCCAGCCGTCGACGTCCTCGGCGGTGTAGAGCGGCTTGACCTCGATCGCTTCGGGGGTGTGCCAGGTGAGGTCCTTGCCCTTGACCTCCTTGGCGGCGGCGGCGGCCCAGGCGTCGAGCGTGGGCGCGCCGGCCGGGGCAGGCCCTCGCGGCTTGGGGGCGGCGCCGGAATCCTCGCCGGTGTTGGTCTCGATCTTTGCTTCGGTCATTTCACTCACACCACCCCGGCGCACGCCGGGGTCCAGTTGCGATGGTTCCACATGTGGAGCACTCCCCGCCTCGCATCTGGCGGCCCGATCCTGGACCCCGGCGTGCGCCGGGGTGGTGCGCTCCCTCGATCACACCCCCTTGAACGCCGGCTTGCGCTTTTCGAGGAAGCTGAGGCCCCCCTCGCGCGCGTCCTGCGATCCGCCCGCGAGCCGCTGGCCTTCCGCCTCGGCGCGCAGCACCTCGTCGAAGGTGCCGTCGAGCGCGGTCATGATGTTACGGCGCATCGCCGCCAGCGCCACCGTCGGCCCGGCGGCGAGGCGTGTGGCGAGCGCCAATGCCTCGTCCATCAGCGCGGCATCGTCGACCGCCTTGTAGATCAGCCCCCATTCGGCGGCCTGATCGGCGGAGATCCGCTCGCCCAGCATCATCATCTGCGTCGCGCGCGCCTTGCCGATCGCGCGAGCGAGCAGCCAGGTTGAGCCGCCGTCCGGCACCAGGCCGATGTTGACGAAGGCCTGGAGGAAATAGGCGGACTTGCCCGCCAGCACGAAGTCGCCGGAAAGCCCCATCGAGCAGCCGACGCCCGCCGCCGGGCCGTTGACCGCGGTCACCACCGGCACCGGCAGGCGCAGGATTTGGCTCATCAGCGGGTTGTAGAAGTTCATCAGCGCGCGGTGGCTGGTGTCGCCGCCCTTGACCCGCGTCTGGCCCGAGCCCCGCGCCTGGAGGTCCGCGCCCGAGCAGAACGCCCGCCCCGCGCCGGTGAGCAGCACCGCGCGGGCGCCCTGGAGGTCGTACAGCGCCTCGGTCAGCTCCTGCGCCAGCTCGATCGAGGCGGCGTTGAGCCGGTCCGGGCGGTTGAGCGTGAGGACGAGAACGTCGCCCTTCTTCTCGGTCAGGATCGTTTCGTAGTCGGCCATCTGTTTTCTCCCTCTCCCAATCCGCTCAATGCGCCTCTGCGGGCGCCTCCATCAGCTCCACCAACATGCCGCCGAAATCGCGCGGGTGGACGAACACGATCGGCGTGCCATGCGCGCCGATCCGCGGCTCGCCCAGCACGGTCGCGCCATTGGCCTTGAGGTGCGCGACCGCGGCGTGGATGTCCGCCACCTCGAAACAGACGTGATGCTGCCCGCCCGCGGGGTTCTTGCGCAGGAACCCAGCGATCGGTGAGCTTTCGTCATAGGGCTCGATCAGCTCGATCTGGGTGTTGGGCGCGTCGATGAAGCACACCTTCACGCCCTGCGCGGGCAGGTCGAACGGCGCGCCGACCCTGTCGGCGCCGAGTAGCAGGCGATAGGTTTCGATCGACCTGGCGATCGAGGGCGTGGCGACGCCGACGTGGTTGAGGCGGCCGAGGGTCATGACTGTCCTTCGATACGGGGCAACGGACGCGCTCCAGTCCGGAGTTCCTCGATGGTTTCGAGACGAACAAGACGGCGATCAATCTGGATGATCGTGCCGATCACCCGGCGCACTTCCTCGTTCGTCGCCGCAAGTTCCTTGTCGAGCAAATCCACCTTGCTGCGCAGCAGCACGACCGACTCGATGGTCTTCATGGCATCGCCGATGAAGCTCACGCGCGCAGCCCCGCTTCGCGCAGCATCGCGTCGATTTCTGCGCGTAAGGTGCGCTGCCCATTGATCGCGCGGTCCAGGGCCGCGTGCATCTCTGGCAATGCCGCATCGAGTTCTTGAATCAGCAGCTTGAACCTGCCGTCCTCGTCCAGTTCGCTTTCGGCAACGTACCGGCTGGTCGCCTCCCGGACGACATGTCCAACAGACATGCCGCTCTCGCGGGCGAAGGCGTCCAGCGTTGCCTTGTGGTCGGGCGTGGTCAGGAAGGTCACACGTTCGGTCTGCATCAGCGCTCTCCTTCACATGACCTTATAATGTGTAGGATGGAGCGTCACAACGGGATGTTGTCATGCTTCTTCCACGGGTTCTCCAGCTGCTTCCCCCGTAGCTTCCTCAGCCCCAGCGCGATCCGCCGCCGCGTCGAGTGGGGCTGGATCACCTCATCGATGAAGCCCTTGCTTGCCGCGACGAACGGGTTGGCGAAGCGCGCCTCATATTCGGCGGTGCGCGCGGCGATCTCGTCCGGCGTGCGGCCGCGGAAGATGATCTCCACCGCACCCTTGGCGCCCATCACCGCGATCTCTGCGGTCGGCCAGGCATAGTTGAGGTCGCCGCGCAGGTGCTTGGACGCCATCACGTCATAGGCGCCGCCATAGGCCTTGCGCGTGATCACGGTGATCTTGGGCACGGTCGCCTCGGCATAGGCGAACAGCAGCTTCGCGCCGT
>NZ_JBELLZ010000184.1:0-2710 GCF_042096255.1 Sphingomonas sp.
TTCTTCGCGAAGGAGCGAGAACGAACCGGCCGGACAACCCCCCGACTGCGTCACCGGTCGGATCGCACCCGCCCAGCCCAACGCTTCCCAGTAGTGGAAATCGACGTGTTTGAGACGGGACGGCGCGTCAATCTTGCAGGAATGTTTCAGCGATGAGTCGTTTCGCCTGCGCGATGTCCAGTTCGACCACCCAAAGGTCGGGGTCGCTGCGGCGGCGGCGTGCCCAATATTCGTCGACCGATTCACCGGGTTTTGGCGCCGATTCGATCAGCGCCGACTCGCCTCGCGCGTCCAGCCCGCGTTCCAGCAGCACGTCGTCGACGATCGCCAACACCGCGCCGGCGGTCTCGTCGCCCCGCGCCCGCACCACCGCAAACCCGCCCGCATCGTTGACCCGGCGGAGCAGCGCCGAGACGAGCAGCCCCGTCGGCAGCCGGCTCATGCGCCGTATCCGGGAAGGCCGGCCAGCGCGATGCGGCTGCGCATGAAGGTGCCGCTGCCGCGCGCCACCTCCTCCCCCGCGGAGTCGAGCAGCCGCGCGTCGGCGACGAATACGCGACGGGTACCGCTGATCCAGCGGCCCTCCGCAGTCACCTCGCCCATGCCCAGGGGGCGGGTGAAGTTGAGGTTGAACTGAGTGGTGAGCAGGAAACGGTCGGTCACGAGGCTGTTGCAGGCGTAAAAGGCGGCATCGTCCAGCATCTTGAAATAGCTGGTGCCGTGCACCGCGCCGCCGGCATGGAAGTGGCGCTCGTCGAGGCGGAAGCGAATCCGCGCCACCCCCGCCGCGACGATCTCCAGCCGCGACTCGAACAGCCGATTGATCGGCGCGGCGGCATAGAGCCGCTCCAGCGCGTGGTGATGCGCCGCAGCCCCGGTGTCGGGACCGTGGTCAGGCAGCGTCACGCGCCTCGTCCGCGTTGAGCAGGGCCCACATGGCGTCGCGTGACCCGGCCCCGCGCAGCTTGGCAAGGAAGCCGTGGTCGCGCAGCTGGTGCGACACGCGTGACAGTGCCTTGAGATGCTCGGCCCCCGCATCCGGTGGCGAGAACAGCGCGAAGACGATGTCCACCGGCGCACCATCGACCGCGTCATAGTCGATCGGCTTGGCGGTGCGCGCCACCACCCCGGTGATCCTGTCGAGACCGGCCACCCGGGCATGGGGGATCGCCACTCCCCGCCCGAAGCCGGTCGAGCCGAGTTTCTCACGGGCGATCAGCGCATCGCCGAGCGGGAGAGCGTTGATCCCCAGCGTGGTGGCAGCCGCGGCCGCCACCTGCTGGAGCAGTGCGCGCTTGTTGGCCGCGGCCACCCCGGTGAGGACCAGCTCCGGCGCGATAAGGTCGCTAAGGTCGGTGGACATGGCCCGCCGTCGTCAGCCCGCGCTCTGCGCCTGGCCGCGCTGCGGCTCGACCCAGCCGATCGTCCCGTCGCCGCGGCGATAGACCATGTTGTAGGCGCCGGTGCCCGAGTTGCGAAACAGCAGGGCGGCGGTGTTGCGCAGGTCCAGCATCATCACCGCGTCGGACACGCTCGCCTCCGGCACGTCGACGCGGGTCTCGGCGACGATCAGCGGCGCTTCGCCCGCTTCGTCCTCATCGATGCTCTCGGCGAACAGGGTATAGCCCGCATCATAGCCATTCGCCTCCTGCACCGCGACCGCTTCGGCGGCATTGCGATCCTTCAGGCGGCGCATGTAGCGGCGGAGCTGCTTCTCGATCTTCTCGGCGGCACCGTCGAAGGAAAGATGCGCGTCCTGCGCGTCGTGGCGGCCCTTGAGGACCAGCCCCTTCATGACGTGCGCGACGATGTCGCACTTGAACCCCGCATCGTGCGGGCCCTTGCCGAAGGTGACCTCGGCGGAAATGGTGCGGCTGAAATACTTCTCCGCGATCCCGTTGAGACGGTCCTCGACATGGGCGCGCAGCGCGTCGCCGGTCTCGACCTGATGTCCCGAGATGCGGATTTCCATGTAATTTCTCCTAGTGGCGATGGCGTCAACCGGACGCCCCGGCCCCCCAAAGCGGATCCTTCACCCCCGACATGAACGCGGCATGGGCCGCTAGCTCTCCCTCGCTCGGCGCAAAATGGCGTGGCGGGCGGGCGGTTCGCGCTATTGGCGCAGCGCTCGCCACCGTCTCCACCACGATGTCGCTGACCAGCCCCAGCCCGATCTGGCGGCCGCCGCACAGCTCGACATAGACCTGCGCCAGCAATTGCGCGTCGAGCAGCGCGCCGTGGAGCACGCGGTGCGAGCGGTCGATGCCGAAGCGGCTGCACAGGGCATCCAGCGTGTGCTTGGCACCCGGATGCCGCGAGCGGGCCATCGCCAGCGTGTCTACCATGCGCGAGGTGCATACCAGCGCGCGGCCGCAGCGGCCCAGCTCGCCGTTGAGGAAGGAGAAGTCGAAGCCGGCATTGTGCGCGATCAGCGGCGCATCGCCCAGGAAATCGATCAGCGCCTCGCAGGTGGCGGAGAAGAGCGGGTGGCCGGCGAGGAACGAGGCCTTGAGGCCGTGGATGCGCTCGGCCTCGGCGGGCATGTCGCGCTCGGGATTGAAATAGGCGTGGAAGGTGCGCCCGGTCTCGCAGCGGTTGACCAACTCGACGCAGCCGATCTCGACCATGCGGTCGCCGCCGGCGAAGCTGGTGCCGGTGGTTTCGGTATCGAAGACGATCTCGCGCATGGGGGAGCGACTATCGGCCTTCC
>NZ_JBELLZ010000185.1:0-2745 GCF_042096255.1 Sphingomonas sp.
GAAGAGAGCTTAAGTCCATGGCGAAACTGAGTTCGATCAACAAGAACGAGCGTCGCAAGAAGCTGGTGAAGCAATATGCCGGCAAATATGCGAAGCTGAAGGCGCAGGCGAACGACCAGTCGCTCGATGAGACCGAGCGCCTGATTGCACGCCTCAAGATGGCGGAACTGCCGCGCAACGCGAATCCCACCCGGATCCGCAACCGCTGCGAGCTGACCGGCCGTCCGCGCGCTTATTACCGCAAGTTCCGCCTCGCCCGCGTGATGCTGCGCGATCTGGCCAACAAGGGCCTGATCCCGGGCCTCACCAAGTCGAGCTGGTAAGGATCACGAGATGGCAGTGACCGATCCCCTGGGTGACCTGCTCACCCGCATCCGCAACGGCCAGCGCGCGCGCAAGGACTCGGTCCTGTCGCCCGCCAGCAAGCTGCGGGTCCGCGTGCTCGACGTGCTCCAGCGCGAAGGCTATATCCGCGGCTACAGCGAGGAAGACATGGGCCCCGCCAAGGGCGTCCGTATCGAGCTCAAGTATTTCGAGGGCCAGCCGGCGATCAAGCACGTCGCGCGCGTCTCGAAGCCCGGCCGCCGCATCTACAGCGGGTCTCAGGACCTGCCGCGGGTGATGAACGGCCTGGGCATCACGATCGTCTCGACGCCACGTGGCGTTCTGTCCGACGCGGAAGCGCGCGAGCAGAACGTGGGCGGCGAGGTGCTGGCGGAGGTGTTCTGATGAGCCGCATCGGCAAGAAGGCGGTTCCGGTCCCCGCAGGGGTGACCGCGAATATCGCCGACCGCATCCTGAGCGTGAAGGGGCCTAAGGGCACCCTTTCCATGCCGCTGGCCGACGAGATCACCTATGACGTCCAGGCGGACGGCATCTCGGTCCAGCCGGCGAACGACACCAAGCGCGCCCGGGCCTTCTGGGGCATGCAGCGCACGCTGGTGCAGAACCTTGTGACGGGTGTGACCACCGGCTTCACCAAGAAGCTGCTGATCACCGGCGTCGGCTATCGCGCCGCGGCGCAGGGCAAGGTGCTCAAGCTCCAGCTCGGCTACAGCCACGACGTCAATATCGATGTGCCCGAGGGCCTCGAGGTGAAGACGCCGGACGCGACCACGGTGGAGATCACCGGTGCCGACAAGCAGAAGGTCGGCCAGCTGGCCGCGGTGATCCGCGAGTGGCGCCGTCCCGAGCCGTACAAGGGCAAGGGCATCAAGTACGACGGCGAGTACATCTTCCGGAAGGAAGGGAAGAAGAAGTGACCAAGGGTCTTTCGCTTTTTGCTAAGCGGCGTCGCCGCAACCGTACCGCGCTGCGTGCGCGCTCGGGCACCCGTCCGCGGCTGTCTGTGCATCGCTCGGGCAAGCATATCTACGCACAGGTCATCGACGATGTTCAGGGCCGCACCGTGGCCTCGGCGTCGACGCTGCAGGGCCATGAGGGCAAGACCGCCAATGTCGAGGCCGCCAGCGCCGTCGGCACGCGGATTGCCGAGGCGGCCAAGGCTGCCGGCGTGACCCAGGTCGTTTTCGACCGTGGCGGCTTCCTGTTCCACGGCCGCGTCAAGGCGCTGGCCGAGGCGGCGCGCGAAGCCGGTTTGGAGTTCTAAAGAATGGCCGATACGAATGATATCCAGTCGCAGCCCGGCAATCCTGCCGCGGCTGAGGCTCCCGCCGGAGACGCCGGCGCTAACACCGACAACAACGTCGGTGGCGGTTATCAGGGCCAGGGCGGCGGTCGTGGCCGTGGCGGCCCGGGCGGCGGTGGTCGCGGACGTGGTGGTCCCGGTGGCAACCGCGGTGGACGGGATGGCGGCCGTGGCCGTCGTGACGATCGCAATCGCGACGAACAGGGCGAGGAACTGATCGAGAAGCTCGTCCACATCAACCGCGTCTCGAAGACAGTGAAGGGCGGCAAGCGCTTTGGCTTCGCGGCGCTGGTCGTCGTGGGCGATGGCAAGGGCCGGGTCGGCTTCGGCCATGGCAAGGCGCGCGAGGTGCCGGAGGCGATCTCGAAGGCGACCGCTTCGGCCAAGAAGGGCATGGTGCGCATCCCGCTGAAGGAAGGCCGCACGCTCCACCACGACGGCAACGGCCACTTCGGTGCCGGCCGCGTGACGGTGCGCTCGGCGCCGCAGGGAACCGGCATCATCGCCGGCGGCCCGATGCGCGCGATCTTCGAGAGCCTGGGCGTGGCGGACGTGGTGACCAAGTCGGTCGGCACCTCCAACCCGTACAACATGATCCGCGCGACCTTTGAGGCGCTGGGCAACCAGACCTCGCCCAAGGCGGTGGCGCAGCGGCGCGGCAAGAAGATCGCCGACCTGCTGGGCCGTGGCCATGGCGCGAGCGCGGAGACCGCCGAGGCCGACGCCGCGGCGATCGTGGAGTAAGCGACATGGCGATGATCAAGATCAAGCAGACCGGTTCGCCGATCCGCCGTACCAAGGACCAGCGCGCCACCCTGGTGGGCCTGGGCCTGAACAAGATGCACCGCGTCAGCGAGCTGGAGGATACCCCCGAAGTTCGCGGCATGATCCGCAAGGTGCAGCATATGGTCGAGGTGCAGGAGGCCTGATCGCCTCCTTCATCTTGCGCGTAACAAGCGAAAGCGAGTGCAAGACATGAAGTTGAACGAACTGCGCGACAACGAGGGCGCGCGCCACCGCCGGATGCGTGTCGGCCGCGGCATCGGCTCCGGCAAGGGCAAGACCGGCGGGCGTGGCCAGAAGGGCCAGAAGAGCCG
>NZ_JBELLZ010000186.1:0-2664 GCF_042096255.1 Sphingomonas sp.
AGAAGTTCGACGCGATGGTGACCGGCTTCGATCGTTCCAAGAAGCCGACCTTCTCGGTCAAGGCGATGCAGATCGCCGAGGAGAAGCAGGCGGTGGCGCAGTATGGCTCGTCCGACTCCGGGGCTTCGCTCGGCGACATTCTGGGCGAGGCACTCAAGGCGCGCCAAGGCAAGTAAGACGGGAAAGCCGGGGGGCGGCACGCTGCCGTCCCCCGGCAATCCGAAGATCGTTTCGCCTGGGATACGATCTGGACTTTACCTGGATCAACCTCTAGGCGCTGCGCAGCAACAGGGGCATGCAGATGATCCGATCAGAGCTCGTCCAATCGCTGGCGGAATCCAATCCGGACCTCACGCCGCGCGACATCGAGATGATCGTCTCGTGCTTCTTCGACCAGATCACCGGACGGCTGGCCGACAATGGCCGTGTGGAACTGCGTGGATTCGGCGCTTTCTCCACCCGCACCCGCGATGCGCGGACCGGCCGCAATCCGCGGACCGGGGAGACGGTGGAGGTCACCGCCAAGCGCGTGCCTTACTTCAAGCCCGGCAAGGAAATGCGCCAGCGGCTCAACGTCTGATCCGGACGATCGCGCCTTGACGTAGCGTGGCGCATCGGCTTGCGCTGCGCCCTCACGCGGGCGTGGCGGAATGGTAGACGCTGGAGACTTAAAATCTTCTGTCGCAAGGCGTGCGGGTTCGAGTCCCGCCGCCCGCACCAGCAGCGCCGCCCGCCGCCGCTGCGTGGTGGCGGGCGCGCTGCTGCTGTTCGCCTGCGACCAGCCGACTCCCGAGCAAACCACCGCAGTGAGCGTAATCGGAGGAGCACCACAGCTCCGCGATGGTGGCCGCGGCGCGGCGAGCGAGCCCGACCGCGTCTATGCCGACACGATCGCTCAGGGCCTCGTGCGCTATGATGCGGCAGGACAGATCGAGGCTGGACTGGCGGCGCGCTGGATCGTCATCGACGATGGCCGCACCTACATCTTCCGCCTGCGCCGCCTGCGTTGGCCCGATGGGCGCATCATCACGGCAACGGAGGTCGCCGCCGCACTCCGCCGCCAGATCGCCCAACGCTCCCGCAACCCAATCAAGCCCTATCTCACGGCAGTGAGCGCGGTGCGCGCTATGACGCCTGACGTGGTGGAGGTGGACCTGTCGCGCCCCCGCCCCGACCTGCTGAAGCTGTTCGCCCAGCCCGAACTCGCCATCGTCCGCAGGGCCGGAGGCACGCGGCTCGGCTCGGGGCCCTATGCTCCCGTCTCCGCCGATCCGCTGCTCCTCGCTCCCCGACCGGAGCCGGACCGGTCGCGGGACAAGCGGAACCCTGCAGTCAGACACCGCATCCGCCTGAGCGGCGAGCGCGCGGCCATGGCAATCCTGCGCTTCCGCGAACGCGGTGCGGACCTGGTCCTGGGGGGCACGTTCGCCGACTGGCCGCTGGTTGGGCTGGCGAAGGTCGAGCGCAGCAGCATCCGCATCGATCCTGCCTCAGGCATCTTTGGGCTGGCGATCGCGTCCCGGCACGGTTTCCTTGCGGACGTGGCAGGACGCACGGCGATCGCCGAGGCGATCGACCGCACCGCGCTGCTGGGTGCCTTCTCGCAGGACTGGGTCGCGACGGAACAGCTCCTGCCGGACGCGCTCGATTCGGCCGCCGGCCCCGCGATCGGCGGCTGGGCGGCGCTGGCGCCGGAGGAGCGGATCGCGGACGCACGCCGGATCGTCGCCGAATGGCGCGAGCGCACCGGCAGCGTGCCAACCCTGCGCCTCGCCCTTCCTGTCGGCGCCGGGGCGAGCCGCCTGTGGGCGCGGCTCGCCGCCGACCTGCTCGCCGTCGGGATCCGGCCGGTTCGGGTCGGCATGGGCAAGACCGCAGACCTCCGCCTGGTCGATGCCGTCGCGCCCTATGACAGTGCGCGATGGTATCTCGACGCCGCCTGTGCCTCTTGCAGCCCGGAGGTGAAGGCAGCGATCGACGCTGCCCGGATCGCCCCCACATTGGCCGAGCGTGCCGCCGCCAGCGCCCGGGCGGACGCCATGCTTGCCGCAGACGTCGGTTTCATCCCGGTGGGCCGGCCGTTCCGCTGGTCACTGGTCGCGCGCGGGCTACGGGGCTGGCAACGCAACGCCCGCGCCTGGCACCCGTTGAATCATCTGTTCGAGCCCCCCAACTGATCCTCCATGCAAGCACGCACCACCCGATTTTCGACTCACGATCTGCCGCTCGGGCGCGATCCCGCCTCGGTGCGCCGTCGCGTGGAGGCGATCGAGCAGCTGATGGAAGGGATGGTGACCCTTCCCGGCATCGGCCGGAAGGTCGGGCTGGATGCGCTGCTGGGGCTGGTGCCGGTGGCGGGAGACGTGATCACCGCGGCGATGGGCGCCTGGCTGGTGTGGGAAGCGCGCAACCTGGGGCTCAGCCGCTTGCAGCTGGCGCGCATGGGTGGCCGGGTCGCATTCGATACGCTGCTGGGCGCAGTGCCGGTGATCGGCGACGCGGCGGACTTCTTCTACCGGTCGAACAGCCGCAACCTGAAGACGATCAAGCGTCACCTGAACCGGCATCACCCCGGCACCGCGACGGTGCAGCGCTGATCGCAAGCGCACGATGGTCGGGGAGACAGGATTCGAACCTGCGACATCCTGCTCCCAAAGCAGGCGC